>JASLAP010000591.1 GCA_030147065.1 Pseudonocardia sp.
CCGGTGTCCAGCGGGCGGCGCACCGGTGCGCGGCGCAGCGCGGCCAGGCCCCGGCGGGGCAGCGCCGAACGCGCCGAACGCAACCCGGTCTCGGCGGCGAAGGCCACCGCGCGGGCGGCCCCGGACAGCGCCCGAGCCAGCTCGAACCGGTCGGCGATGTCCAACTGCCCGGCCACCTCGTCGGCGTCCTGGGCGCGCAGCACGTCCCGGGCCCGACCGGCGATGCGGTGCAGCTCGGTGCGCACGTCGAGGAGCAGCCGGCGGGCCTCGAGCACCTCACCGGCCGGGCGGTCGACCAGTTGGGCCGCGGCCAGGGCGTCGATCAGCTGGATGTCGCGCAGCCCGCCGTGCCCGCTCTTCAGGTCCGGCTCCACCCGGTGCGCGACGTCGCCGACCTTCGCCCACCGCGCGCGCCGCCCCGGACAGCGCCCTGGCCAGCTCGAACCGGTCGGCGATGTCCAGCTGCCCGGCCACCTCGTCGGCGTCCTGGGCGCGCAGCACGTCGCGGGCCCGCCCGGCGATGCGGTGCAGCTCGGTGCGCACGTTGAGCAGCAGTCGGCGGGCCTCCAGCACGTCGCCGGCCGGTCGGTCGACCAGCTGGGCCGCGGCCAGGGCGTCGATCAGCTGGATGTCGCGCAGCCCGCCGTGGCCGCTCTTCAGGTCCGGCTCCACCCGGTGCGCCACGTCGCCGACCTTGCGCCAGCGGTCGTGGGCGGCGTCGGCGAGCTCGTCGAAGCGGCCGCGGATGCCGGCCCGCCAGGCCTGCCGGACGGCGGTGCCGACCTTGTCCACCAGCCCCGCGTCGCCGGCGATGTGCCGGGCCTCCAGCAGGCCGAAGGCCGCCCGCAGGTCGGTGGCGGCCACCTGCACGGCCTGCCCCGGGGTGCGGACCGAGTGGTCCAGACCGATCCCGGCGTCCCACAGCGGGTACCACAGCTGCTCGGCGAGCTTGTCGACGTCCTTGCGGCCGTCGTGCAGGAGCACCAGGTCCAGGTCGGAGTACGGGGCGAGCTCACGGCGCCCCAGGGCACCCACCGCGACCAGCGCGGCCCGGTCGGTCAGCCCGATCGCCGTGGCGCGCGAGGACAGCCAGAAGTCGTGCAGGTCGACCAGGGCGGTGCGCAGCGCCTCGGGCCCGAGCCGGCGCTTGCCCGGCCCCGGATCGAGCAACACCGCTCTGGCCCGCACCAGGTCGCCCGCGTCCCCCGACGGCACAGTCGACCCCTTCACAGCGCGTCGGCACCGCGCTCCCCGGTGCGGACCCGCACCACGGTGTCGACCAGGGTGACCCAGACCTTGCCGTCCCCGATCTTGCCGGTGCGCGCGGCCGCGACGACCGCGTCGACGACCTTGTCCACCTGGTCGTCGTGGACCACCACCTCGACGCGCACCTTGGGCACGAAGTCGACCTGGTAGTCCGCGCCGCGGTAGACCTCGGTGTGCCCGCGCTGGCGCCCGTAGCCGGACGCCTCGCTGACGGTCATCCCGGCGATGTCCAGGCGCTCCAGACCGGCGCGGACGTCGTCGAGGGCGAACGGCTTGACGATGGCGGTCACGAGCTTCATGGCGTCGGTCTCCGATCGAGCCGGGCGGATGCGGCGGGGAGCTGGTGGCGCAGGAGGGTGCTGATGGCGCAGATGGGAGGTAGACGCACCGGGGCCCGCCGCACGGTGGTGCTGTGCGGCAGGCCCCGGAGCTGTCGATCGGGGACCGGACCGAGGGCCCGGTCAGACGGCGTCGGTGCCCCGCTCGCCGGTGCGGACCCGGATGACGGTGTCGACCGGGGTCACCCAGACCTTGCCGTCGCCGATCTTGCCCGTGCGGGCCGCCTCGACGACCGCGTCCACGACCTTGTCCGCGACGGTGTCGTCGGCGACGACCTCCACCCGGACCTTGGGCACGAAGTCCACCGAGTACTCCGCGCCGCGGTAGACCTCGGTATGGCCCTTCTGCCGGCCGTAGCCCTGGACCTCGCTGATGGTCATGCCGAGCACGCCGATCTGCTCCAGCGCCCCCTTCACGTCCTCGAGTACGAACGGCTTGACGATCGCCGTGACCAGCTTCATGACGCTCAGCCCTCCTTGCCGGATGCGGCGGCGACGTGCTCGGTCGCCGCGCGGGTGGCCGCGTCGGGACGCGGGGTGCCGAGACCGCCGCCGCTGCTGCGCAGGGTGGAGAAGTCGTAGCCGGTCTCGGCGTGCTCACTCTCGTCGATGCCGGCGACCTCGTCCTCGTCCGCGAGCCGGATGCCGATGGTGGCCTTGAGCAGCAGGGCGAGCACCAGCGAGATGACGAAGGAGTAGGCCAGCACGGCCACCGCCCCGACGACCTGGCGCCACAGCTGGTCGACCCCGCCGCCGTAGAACAGCCCGGCGACCGCGGCCGGCGAGCCCGGGTCGGCGAACAGCCCGATCAGCACGGTGCCGACGACGCCACCCACCAGGTGGACGCCGACCACGTCGAGCGAGTCGTCGTAGCCGAAGCGGAACTTCAGGCCCACGGCCAGGGCGCACAGCACACCGGCGATGGCGCCGATCGCGATGCCGCCCAGCGGCGAGACCGACGAACAGGCCGGGGTGATCGCGACCAGGCCGGCCACGATGCCGGAGGCGGCACCGAGGCTGGTCGGCTTGCCGTCCCGGATCCGCTCGACGACCAGCCAGCCGAGCATCGCGGCACAGGTGGCCAGGATGGTGTTCAGCAGGGTGAACGCCGCGGTGCCGTTGGCGCCCAGCGCCGAACCGGCGTTGAAGCCGAACCAGCCGAACCACAGCAGGCCGGCGCCGAGCATGACCAGCGTCAGGTTGTGCGGGCGCATGGGCTCGCGCGGCCAGCCGCGCCGCTTGCCCAGCACGATGGCCAGGGCGAGCGCGGCCGCACCGGCGTTGATGTGCACGGCCGTGCCGCCGGCGAAGTCGATCGCGGCCAGGTCGTTGGCGATCCAGCCGCCGACGAGGCCGGACTCCTCGTCGCTGAACGCGAACACCCAGTGCGCGACCGGGAAGTAGACGACGGTGGCCCAGACGCCGGCGAACAGCAGCCAGGCGCCGAACCGCATGCGGTCGGCGACGGCACCCGAGATCAGGGCGACGGTGATGATCGCGAAGGTGGCCTGGAACGCGACGAACAGCAGGGCCGGGATGGTGCCCGACAGCGGGTAGGCCACTTCCTCGGCCCCGTAGTCACCGACGAACAGGCCACTGAGCCCGAACGCCTCGGTCGGGTCGCCGAGCAGGCCACCGCCCACGTCGTTCCCGAATGCGATCGAGTAGCCGTAGAGCGCCCAGAGAATGCCGATGAGCCCGATGGCACTGAAGCTCATCATCATCATGTTCAGCACGCCCTTGCTGCGGACCATGCCACCGTAGAAGAGCGCGAGCCCCGGTGTCATGAGCAGCACGAGCGCGGTGCTGGCCAGCATCCATGCGGTGTCGCCGGTATCGAGCACGTCCACTCCCTCCCATGTGTCGCCGCTCGCCCGAACAGGGCGTCGAAAGGCGGCAGGTGCGGGAACTATCGGATCGGCGTGTTTCCGACATCGTCAGCACCTGTTTCGGACAGGTGAACGAGGCGGCCCGGACGGTTACATCAGGATGACGTGTCCGGGCCGTGACCGGTTCGCGACCTCACGGAGGCCGTACGGGGCTGTGCGGTGTGCGGCGGATCGCAGCCGGATCAGCCGGCGAGCAGGGCGTCGACGAACGCGGCGGGCTCGAACGGGGCCAGGTCGTCGGGCCCCTCGCCGAGGCCGACCAGCTTCACCGGCACCCCCAGCTCGCGCTGCACCCGGAAGACGATCCCGCCCTTGGCGGTCCCGTCCAGCTTGGTCAGCGCGATGCCGGTGACCTTGACGACGTCGCCGAACACGCGGGCCTGGATGAGCCCGTTCTGCCCGGTGGTGGCGTCCAGGACCAGCAGCACCTCGTCGATCTCGGCCTGCCGCTCGACCACCCGCTTGACCTTGCCCAGCTCGTCCATCAGCCCGGTCTTGGTGTGCAGCCGCCCCGCGGTGTCGAGCAGCACGACGTCGGCGCCCTCCTCGGCACCCTGCTTGACCGCGTCGAAGGCGACGCTGGCCGGGTCGGCCCCCTCGGCGCCGCGGACGACGGTGGCCCCGGCGCGCTCGCCCCAGGTGACCAGCTGCTCGGCCGCGGCGGCCCGGAAGGTGTCGGCGGCACCGAGCACGACGTGGCGCCCGCCGCCGACCAGCACCCGGGCCAGCTTGCCGGTGGTGGTGGTCTTGCCGGTGCCGTTCACCCCGACGACCAGCAGCACCGCCGGCCGACCGTCGTGCGGCAGGGCGCGCACCGAGCGGTCCAGCTCCGGGCGCAGGGCGTCGGTGAGCACCTCGCGCAGCAGCGTGCGGGCCTGCTCGGAGGTGCGCACGGCGCGCGCGGCCAGCTCGGTGCGCAGCCGTTCGACCAGCTCGCCGGTCATCTCCGGGCCCAGGTCGGCCTGCAGCAGCATGGCCTCGACGTCCTCCCAGGACTCCTCGTCGAGCTCACCGGCTCCGAGCAGGCCGAGCAGGCCCTGGCCGAAGCCGGACCGGGAACGGGCCAGCCGCCCGCGGAGCCGGACCAGCCGGCCCTCTGCCGGGGCGATCTCCTCCGGGCGCGCGGCCGGTGCGGCGGGGGCTGCCGGAGCGACCGCGGTCGGGGCTGGCTCGGTCGGTGCGGGTTCTGTCGGGGCGGGCTCGGTCGGGCGCGAGACCGTGGGGAAGGGAGTGCCGTCAGTCGGGGTGTGCTCCGGCGCCGCCGGCGGAACCGTGTCGGCCGGGACCGTGTCGGCACGGACGGCCTCGGTCGGCGCGGAGTCGGTCGGCGCCGTCTCGGCCGGGCGCGAGACCGTGGGGAAGGGAGTGCCATCCGTCGGGGTGTGCTCCGGCGCGGCAGGCGGAACCGTGTCGGCCGGAACCGTGTCCGCACGAACGGCCTCGACCCGTGTCGAGCCGGTCGGCGCCGTCTCGGCCGGCGCCGTCTCGGTCGGCGCGGTGTCGGTCGGCGCGGTGTCGGTCGGCGCCGTGTCGGTCGCGGACGCCCCGGTCCGGACAGTGTCGGTTGGCGCAGTGTCGGCGGGCGCGGTGTCGGCGGGCGGCGTGTCGGCCCGGACCGTGTCCGCCGGCGGACTGGTGACGGAATCGGCCGGCGCCGCGGCAGTGCCGGGTCGTGCGGTGTCCGGTCGAGCCGTGTCCGGTCGAGCCGTGTCCGGTCGAGCCGTGTCCGGTCGAGCCGTGCCCGTCGGAGCCGTGTCGGTGGGCGTGCTGTCGGCCCGGGTGGCACCGGTCGGGCCGCCCGGCGTCTGCCCCGCCGGGGGGCGCGGCGCCGCCGGGGGCTCCTTCTCGGCGACGCTGCCCGAGGAGAAGTCGAACCCCCCGGAAGCGGTGTAGGTGCCGCCGCGGCGCGGCGGCAGTGCGGTGTCCGGGCCGGCGCCGGCCGCCGGCTTCTCCGGCTCCCGCAGGCTGATCCGGCGCCTGCCGCGCAGCCAGAGGCCCAGCACGAGGGCGATGAGCAGGACCGCCGCCACCACCGCGACGACGATCCACAGGGTCTGGGTGGTCACCGGTCCAGCCTGTCATGCCGCGTCCGCCCCCCGCCGGGCGGCGCGGACGGCCGGGCTCAGCCGACGGCGCGCAGCCGCTGGCTGATCACCGTGGTGATGCCGTCGCCGCGCATGGACACGCCGTAGAGCGCGTCGGCGACCTCCATGGTCGGCTTCTGGTGGGTGATGACGATGAGCTGGCTGGCCTCGCGCAGCTCCTCCAGCAGGCTGATCAGCCGGCGCAGGTTGACGTCGTCGAGGGCGGCCTCGATCTCGTCGAGCACGTAGAACGGCGAGGGCCGGGCCCGGAAGATCGCCACCAGCAGCGCCATCGCGGTCAGCGACCGCTCCCCGCCCGACAGCAGCGACAGCCGCTTGACCTTCTTGCCCGGCGGCCGGGCCTCGACCTCGATGCCGGTGGTCAGCATGTCGTCGGGGTCGGTCAGGACGAGCCGGCCCTCGCCGCCGGGGAACAGCGTGGCGAACACGATCTCGAACTCGCGCGCCACGTCGTGGTAGGCGGTGGTGAAGACCTCCAGGATCCGGTCGTCCACCTCGCGGACCACGGTGAGCAGGTCGCGCCGGGTGTTCTTGAGGTCCTCCAGCTGGGTGGACAGGAACCGGTAGCGCTCCTCCAGCGCGGCGAACTCCTCCAGCGCCAGCGGGTT
>JASLAP010000602.1 GCA_030147065.1 Pseudonocardia sp.
CTGCCTGCTGCTCCCCCGGCGTGAGACCCGCGGCGAAGATCTCCTCCAGCTCCCTGGTGTCCGCCTGGTAGCGGTTCTCCGCCTCCTCCAGCGTGCGGTCGCGCACGTTGTGGCCGGTCACGAGGCTCTCCGCGACCCCGCCGATACACATGCTCAGCGCCACCGCCAGAGTCCACCGCAGCAGGAAGCTCCCCCGGCCCGTCGAGCCGCGTCGGCCATCGGACGAGGTGGACAGCGCACGCAGCGCCATGGGTCTCCTCCTCCGGCACGCCGCCGGGCGAGATGCGGGCGGGCTCGGCTTCCCATCGGCCCACCGGTTGTCGGACTGGAGCGTCCCGAGGCCCGCCGGGCCGGGAGACCGAGGGTCGTGGTTGCTGCCCGACGCTGATCACTAGGCTGCGCACCGGTTCAGCGAGGAGGACTACATGGCGACGGCCACCGCTGCCGGCCCGGCGGCACCCCACGGTCAGCGCGACGGGTCGGTGCAGGTCCGCAGCCTGACCAAGCGGTTCGGCGCGCTGACGGCGGTGGACGACCTCACCTTCGACGTCGAGCCGGGGCGCGTGACCGGGTTCCTGGGGCCGAACGGCGCCGGCAAGACCACCACGCTGCGGATGCTGCTCGGGCTGGTGCGTCCCTCCGCCGGTGGCGCGACGATCGGCGGGCGCCGGTACGCCGAGCTCAGCGACCCGCTGCGGGTCGTCGGTGCAGGCCTGGACGGCTCCTCCTTCCACCCCGGCCGCTCCGGCCGTGACCACCTGCGCTGGGTGGCGGTGACGCACCGCATCCCGACGAGTCGGGTGGACGAGGTGCTGGCCCTGGCGGGGCTGACCGAGGCGGCCCGGCGACGGGTCGGCGGCTACTCCATGGGGATGCGGCAGCGGCTCGCGCTCGCCGGCGCGATGCTCGGCGACCCGCAGGTCCTCGTGCTGGACGAGCCGGCCAACGGCCTGGACCCGGAGGGGATCGCCTGGCTGCGCGGGTTCCTGCGCCGGCTGGCCGGCGAGGGCCGCACCGTGCTGGTGTCCAGCCACGTCCTGTCGGAGGTGCAGCAGACCGTCGACGACGTCGTCATCATCGCGCGCGGCCGGCTGGTGCGGGAGGGACCGCTGTCCGACCTGGGCGGCGTGCCGGGGGTGGAGGTCTCCTCACCCGACCCGGACGGGCTGCGGGCTGCGCTGGAAGGGGCCGGCATCCCCGCGCGCGACGTCGGGGACGGGCGGCTGCGGGTGGAGACCGCCGACGCCGCCCGCATCGGCGCCATCGCCCATGCTGCCGGCCTGGAGCTCCACCACCTGGCGCCGGCCGAGACCGACCTGGAGCAGATCTTCCTGCGCCTGGTGAGCGACGGCGAGACCGGCGGCGACGGAGGTGCCCGGTGAGCCGGGTGGTCCGCTCCGAGCTGCTCAAGCTGTTCACCACGCGGCTGTGGTGGGGGCTGCTGATCGGGGCCGTCGGCCTCGTGGCGCTCAACGTCGTGCCGACGGCGCTGTTCGCGGGGCAGCAGTTCGGCGGCGGTGCCCCTGCCAGCCCGCCGCTGAGCGAGGTCGGGGGCCTCACGGCGGTGTACGGCGCCGGGTACCAGTCGGGCTCACTGATCGTGCTCGTGCTCGGGGTGTTCATCGGAGCGGCGGACAACCGGCACAAGACCGCGACCTTGACCGCGCTGGCCACCCCCAGCCAGGGCAGGGTCGCGGTCGCGAAGCTGGCCGCCGCCGCCGTCGTCGGGTTCCTCTACGGGCTCGTCACCCAGACGGTCAGCGTGCTGGTCGCCGCACCGGTTGTGCTGGCGCGCGGTGCCGAGCTCCGGCTCGGCGAGGAGCAGGTGTGGCGGGGCCTGCTGCTGGGCGTGCCAGGCACCGTGCTGTGGGGCGTCATCGGGGTGGCGCTCGGCATCCTGCTGCGCAACCAGGTCGCCGCCGTGCTCGTCGCCCTCGTCTACGTGTTCATCGGCGACCTGCTGCTGTCCGGCCTGCTGCGCCTGGCGGACCTGGACGGGGCGGAGGCCTACACGCCCGGCAACGCCAGCTCCGCCGTCGTCGAGGCGTTCACCGGCTTCGAGCTGCTCACCTGGTGGGCGGGCCTGCTCGTCCTGCTCGCCTACGGGATCGTCATCGCTGTGGCCGGCTGGCTGGTCGGCCGACGCCGCGACATCGCGTAGTACGAGCTGCGTCGCGCAGCCCCTGCTGGTGATCCAGGGAACCGGAACCCGGTGCCCACCGCGTCGAGGCGCCCTGGATCACCCGCGCGGGGGGGGCGACCGCCGTGCCCACCGGCCCCTGCTGGTGATCCAGGGAAGCCGAGCCTGGTGCCCACCGGGTCAGCTCTCCCTGGATCACGCCGCGGGTGGCCCGACGGGACCCGCGGAGGGCCCGACGGGACCCGCGGGTGGTGGCGACCGCCGGGCTACCAGCAGCCCAAGGCCGACGCAGGCCACCACGTCCCAGGGCAGCCGCAGCCGGGGAGCGGCCACCACGGCCAGCGAGAGGCCGACGAACGCCACCACGGTGAGCAGCAGCAGGCCCACGCCCGGGCGCCGGACCTCCCGGACCAGGCCGGCCGTACCGAGCACCAGCACCAGCCAGGCCACCGGCGTTCCGTAGCGGCCGTAGCC
>JASLAP010000652.1 GCA_030147065.1 Pseudonocardia sp.
CGAGCACCTGGAGCTGCGCAGCGCGGTGGAGCGGACGCTGACCCGGTTCGGCGTGCAGGCGGTGTCGGCCGAACCCGCCTACGCGGTCCCGGAGCCGGTCGCGGACGCCGGGTCGGCCGCGCGGCTGGTGGCGGTGGCCGAGAACGACGCGCTGGCCGCGTGGCGCTCGGTGCTGGAGCGCAGCCCCGATCCGGGGGTGCGCAAGCCGGCGCTGCAGGCGCTGACCGACGGGACGCTGCGCTCGGCCCGGTGGCGGGTCGTGATCGGCAGCCCGCCGGCGATCCCGGTCTTCCCCGGCCGGCCCGGCCCGGCCTGAGCCGCGGACGGTCTCAGGCCAGCGCGCGCAGCGCCATCTCGACGTCGTCGGTGGTGTTGTAGAGCGCGAAGGCCAGCCGGGCGGCACCGGCCCGGGCGCTGGTCACCAGCCCGGCGGCGGCCAGCCGCCGGACCGCGTCGTCGCGGCGGACGGCCACGATCGCCGACCCGCCCGGACCCATCCCGAGCCCGTCCCGCACCGCGTCGGCCAGCCCGGTGCAGTGCGCGTGCACCGCGGCCCGGTCCAGCCCGGCCAGCCACGGCACCGCCACCGCGGCGCCCACGTGGGCCAGCCACACCGGCGACACGTCCAGCCCGCGGGCGTCCCCGGCCAGCCGCAGCGGCAGGCCGTAGACGCTGTCCCACGGGTCCTCGCCCGCCCACCACCCGGCCGAGTGCGGCACCGGGTCCAGGTCCGGGCCCACCGCCATCCAGGCGGCGCCGCGCGGGCTGAGCAGCCACTTGTAGCCCGCCGCCAGCACGGCGTCGGCCCAGGACAGGTCGGCGTCGAACCAGCCCAGCGACTGGGTGGCGTCCAGCACGACCCGGCAGCCGGCGTCCCGGGCCGCGCGCAGGGCGGCCAGGTCGGCGACCCGCCCGTCGGCGGACTGCACGACGCTCACCGCCGCCAGGTCGTAGCCGGGGGCGAGATCGCCCAGGCGCTCCAGCGGGGCCTCCTCGACGGTCACCCCGCGGCCGCGCTGAGCTGCGAAGGGCCAGCTGACGCTGGTGAACTCGCCCTCCGCGACCAGCACCCGGGTCCGGTCGGGCACGCTCGCAGCGATCAGCCCGACCAGCGCCGACGCCGTCGCGCCCTGGGCCACCCGGTCGACCGGGACGCCGACCAGCGCGGCGAAACCGGCCCGGGCCCTGGCGACCGGGTCGTCGAACTGGGGCGGCTGGGCCGACCCGGTGCGCCAGGCCGCGACCGCGTCGGCCACCGCGTCGGCGGCCAACGCCGGGGGGATGCCGATGCTCGCCGAGTTGAGGTAGCCGTCGGGGACGTCGAACCGCTCGCCGTGGAACACGCGCACACCGGGGACACTAACCGGCGTGGACAGCACAGTGATCGAGATTACGACCGGTACCGACGAGACCGTGGTCGACCTGACCGCGGAGATCGACGCCTTCCTGCGGTCGGTCCAGGCAGGCCACGGCCTGCTGCACCTGTGGGTGCCGCACGCCACGGCCGGCCTCGCCGTGATCGAGACCGGTGCGGGCAGCGACACCGACCTGCTGACCGCGCTGCGCTCGGTGCTGCCGGCCGACGACCGCTGGTCGCACCGGCACGGCAGCCCGGGCCACGGCCGCGACCACGTGCTGCCGGCGTTCCTGGCACCGTCGATGACCGTGCCGGTGCTGGACCGGCGGCCGGCCCTGGGGACCTGGCAGTCGGTGTGCCTGGTGGACACCAACGTCGACAACCCGGTGCGGTCGCTGCGGTTGTCGTTCCTGCGGGGGTGAGCCCGGGCGGGACCGGCACCGCCGGCGGCCACCGGATCGGGCCCGTCGGCGGACGGCGACGTCGGCCGACGGGACGTCCCGCCCGGCCGTGGCCCAGTGGCCGGGGTGAGGAGCAACGGAGGCACCCGGACCGGAAGGCTCCGGAAGATGCGCGCCCGGCACGTCCGGTGGCGGTCGCCGCGCTGCTGCTGGTGATCCTCGGGATCAGCAATGCCGTCGACGGCCGGACCGTCATGGCTGTCTGGGCGATCGGCGGCGGGACGGTTCTCGCGGTCGCCGTCGTGACGAGCCTCCGGCGCAAGTCGGGGCCGGGACGGGAGCGGTAGCCGGTAGGCCCGCCTACACCGGCCGGGAGGACATCCGTCGCCGGCATCGTGCTCGGGCCTGACCGCAGCACCACCGCGGCCGGCAGGGTCTGCCCGGTCGGTCAGCGCGGCAGCGCGGCGAGCCGCTCGGCGACCTGCTCGGCGGTGGCCAGCCGGGCGTCGCCGGCGGCCAGGCAGTCCCGGACCAGCGCGCCGTCGGCGTCGGCGAGGGCGTCGTCGACCTGCGCGGGCTTGGCCAGCACCCGGCGGATCGCCAGCAGCGGCTGGGAGTCGGGCAGCTCGCCGTACAGGCCGGTGCCGGCCAGCGCGCGGTGCACCGTCGCTCCCAGCGACCACACCTCGGTGCGCCGCGAGGGCACCGCTCCGGCCAGGATGTCCGGGTCGGTGAACTCGACCGAGCTCGGGCGGCCCATCCCGGTCATCGTGTTGCCGGGGGTGAGGAACCGGGCCAGGCCGAGGTCGGAGAGCTTGCCACCGACCGCGCCGTCCGGGCCCTCGGACAGCGAGACGTTGGCCGGGGTGATGTCGCCGTGCGCCATGCCCGCCTCGTGCAGGGCGTGCGCGGCCCGGGCGGTGTGCTCCAGCGCGGCCAGCACCTCGGTCCGGGACAGCGGCCGGGCCGGCGCGGCCAGCGAGCCGAGCGGGAAGTACTCCGTGGCGTAGACGAAGGTGTCCTCCAGGACCGCGTCGTACACCCGGACCAGGTGCTCGGAGCGCACCGCGGCGAACGCCCGCAGCTCGCGCACCCCGCGGTCGTAGGCCTGCTCGGCGACCCGGTCGCCGAACACCTTGAGCGTCACGTACTCCTCGTCCAGCCCCAGCCGCTCGGGTGGCCTGGCCAGGTAGTAGTGCCCGTGGTTGCCCTCGCCCAACGCCCGTACGACCTGGTAGTCGGCGATCATCCGGGGCGCGAGCGCGGCGTCCACAGGGGCCTCCTGCAGGTCGGGGACGGGGGCGGGGAGCGTGCTGGTAAACATACGCCCGCCCGACCGGGGGGAGACGGCCAGTGGACCTGCACCACATCACCGCCTACGTGCTGCTCGACGTGGCGGTCGTCGTGGTCGCCGCACGCCTGGTCGGGCGGCTGTTCGTGCGCATCGGGCAGCCCGCGGTGATCGGCGAGATCGTGGCCGGCATCGCGCTGGGACCGACCCTGCTCGGCGCGCTGCCCGGCGACCTGGACACGCTGCTGTTCCCCGACGACGTCCGGCCGTACCTGGCGGTCATCGCCCAGCTCGGGCTGGCGCTGTTCATGTTCATCGTCGGCCTCGAGGTCGACATGTCGCTGATCCGCGGCCGGCAGAAGGCCGCCGGCACCATCGCGGCCGGCTCGCTGGCGCTGCCGCTGCTGTTCGGCGCCGGCGCCGGGATGGTGCTCTACCCCCTGCACGACCGGGTCGACGGGGAGCCGGTGTCGCAACTGGCCTTCGTGCTGTTCCTCGGCGTCGCCATGTCGATCACCGCGCTGCCGGTGCTGGCCCGGATCCTCACCGAGCGCGGCATGCACCGCACCCAGACCGGGGTGCTGGCGCTGGCCGCCGCGGTGATCGACGACGTGCTGGGCTGGGCGCTGCTGGCCGTGGTGGTCGCGGTGGCCGCCGGCGGCAGCCCGGGCGGGGTCGGCTGGATCATGGCCATGACCGCGCTGTTCGTGCTGGTGATGTTCGTCGTGGTGCGCCCGCTGCTGGCCCGGATGGTGACCTGGCACCGCGGCGTCGGCCGGCTCACCCCGGACATGCTCGCCGTGGTGCTGGCCGGGCTGCTGGCATCGGCCTGGGTCACCGACCAGATCGGCGTGCACGCGATCTTCGGGGCGTTCCTGTTCGGGGCGGTCATGCCGCGCCGCGACGCCGGCCAGCTGACCCGGGAGATCCTGACCCGGCTGGAGCAGGTGAGCCTGTCGCTGCTGCTGCCGGTGTTCTTCGTGGTGGCCGGGCTGCAGGTGGACGTGGGCGCGATCGGGCTGGACGGGCTGTGGCAGCTCGGGCTGATCCTGCTGGCCGCCATCGGCGGCAAGGTGCTCGGCGCCGCCGGGGGCGCCCGGGTGCAGCGGATGCCGGGGCGCCAGCAGTGGACCCTCGGGCTGCTGATGAACACCCGCGGGCTGACCGAGATCGTCATCCTGCAGGTCGGGGTCCAGCTCGGCGTCCTGGACGCCACCATGTTCACGCTGATGGTGGTGATGGCCCTGGTCACCACGGCGATGACCGGACCGCTGGTCCGCCGGACCTACCCCGACCGGGTGCTGCACCGGGAGCTGGCCGCGGCCGAGGCGGCCGAGCAGGCCGCCCTCGGCGAGCCCGGCGCATTCACCGTGCTGGCCACCGTCCCGGACGACCCCGACGCCGCGCGGCGCACCGCGGAGCTGGCCCGCGAGCTCACCGGGCACGAGCGGCCCGCCCGGGTCGTGCTGTGCCGGCTGCTGCCCGCCCAGGACCAGCTCGACCTGGCCAGCGGCCTGGGCGCGGAACTGGAGGTGCTGGCCACGGTCGGCGACGACCTGCGCCGGCTGGCCGGCGAGCTGGCCGCGGCCGGCACCCCGAGCACCGTGGTCGCCCGGTTCTCCGCCGACCCGGCCGCCGACCTGGCCGCGCTCGCCGCCCGGCTGGACGCCGACGTGGTGCTGCTCGCCGAGGACGCGCCGGCCGGGTCGCCGGACGCGCCGGAGCCCGAGGAGCAGCCGACCGCGGCCGGGCCGGGCACCGGGGAGCAGCTGCTGGCCCTGGAGGCGGTGCCGGAGGCGACGGTCGTGATCGCCGGCTCCGACGTGGTGCTGCCCGGACCGCGGGTCGGCGCGGTGGTGGACGGCGGCGCGGGCGGGCGGGCCGCGGTGCGGGTGGCCGCGCA
>JASLAP010000037.1 GCA_030147065.1 Pseudonocardia sp.
CTGGCCACCGCGGTCGGGCACGACCGGGCGTTCGCCCGGCTGCTCACCGAGGCCGCGGTGGAGGACGCCGGGATACCGCTCGACCTGCCGGCGGGTGGGGCGCCCGTCTGACCCCGGTCGCAGTAGGGTCCGTAAAATCACGCTTTACCGAGCGGGAACGCGCGGCGCACGATCTGCGTTGAACGACTTGACGCTCGACACGCTTTTCGAGGAGGACCAGGGTGCGTACCAGTAGCAACCCGGCGTTCCGCAACCTGCCCACCGGGCAGGGCGGGGGCTACGCCGGCTTCGGCTCGCAGGCCGGGGCGGTGAGCGGCGCAGCCGACGCCGCGTCCGTCCGCGGCGACTACGGGCGCGCCGGCACGGGCGAGCGCCCGCTGACCGTCGACGACGTCGTCACCAAGACCGCCATCACCGCCGGCGTCGCGCTCGTCGCCGGCGTCCTCACCGCGCTCAGCGGGATGTACTGGCTCGTGCTCCCGGCGTTCATCGTCGGGCTCGTCGTCTCGCTGATCATCATCTTCAAGCAGACCAGCAACCCCGGCCTGGTCCTGACCTACTCCGCCGCCATGGGCATCGCGCTCGGTGGCATCAGCGGGGTGTTCAACCAGATCTACCCGGGGATCGCCACGCAGGCGATCATCGGCACGGCGGGTGTGTTCCTGGCCATGCTGGTGGTCTACAAGACCGGTGCGGTGCGGGTCACCCCGCGGTTCACCCGCTGGCTGATGGGCGCCCTGATCGGCGTCGTCGTGCTGATGCTGGCGAACCTGGTGGCCTACCTGTTCGGGGTCAACCTGGGCCTGCGCGACGGCGGCCCGCTGGCGATCATCTTCAGCCTGGTGGTGATCGGGGTCGCCGCGTTCAGCCTGCTGCTGGACTTCGACATGGCCGACCGCGCGGTGCGCGAGGGGGCGCCGGCCCGGTTCAGCTGGTACATCGCCTTCGGCCTGATGACCACGCTGGTCTGGCTCTACATCGAGATCCTGCGGCTGCTCAGCTACTTCCGCGACTAGCGGCCCGCAGCGCACGGCGGCCGGCACCCCTCGGGGTGCCGGCCGCCGTCGTGCGCGGGTCTCAGCTCAGGCGCTCGAGCACCATCGCCATGCCCTGGCCGCCGCCGACGCACATCGTCTCCAGCCCGATGGTCTTGTCGTGCGTGCGCAGCCCGTTGAGCAGCGTGGTGGCGATCCGGGCGCCGGTCATGCCGAACGGGTGGCCCAGCGCGATCGCGCCGCCGTTGACGTTCAGCTTGTCCTCGTCGATGCCCAGGTCGCGGGCCGACGGGATGACCTGCGCGGCGAACGCCTCGTTGATCTCGACCAGGTCGACGTCGTCGATGGTCATGCCGGCCCGGGCCAGCGCCCGCTTCGACGACTCGACCGGGCCCAGCCCCATGATCTCCGGGGAGAGGGCGGACACCCCGGTGGAGACGATCCGGGCCAGCGGCGTGATGCCCAGCTCGGCGGCCTTCGTGTCGGACATGATCACCAGTGCCGCCGCGCCGTCGTTGAGCGGGCAGCAGTTGCCCGCGGTGACCCGCCCATCCGGCCGGAACACCGGCTTGAGCCCGCTGACCCCCTCGTAGGTGACCCCGGCCCGGGGACCGTCGTCGGTGGACACGACGGTGCCGTCGGGCAGGGTGACCGGGGTGATCTCGCGGGCGAAGAACCCGTTGGCGATCGACTTCTCGGCCAGGTTCTGCGACCGCACGCCGAACCGGTCCATGTCCTCCCGGCTGACGTCCTTGACCAGGGCCAGGTTCTCCGCGGTCTGGCCCATCGCGATGTAGACGTCGGGCAGGTGCTCGTCCTCGCGCGGGTCGTTCCAGGAGTCCGCGCCCTGCTCGGCGATGTGCCGGGTCCGGTCGGCGGCGTCGGAGAACACCGGGTTGCGGGTGTCGGGCCAGGAGTCCGAGCTGCCCTTCGCGTAGCGGGAGACGGTCTCCACCCCCGCCGAGACGAACACGTCGCCCTCGCCGGCCCGGATCGCGTGCATCGCCATCCGGGTGGTCTGCAGCGACGACGAGCAGTACCGGGTGACCGTGGTGCCGGGCAGGCTGTCGTAGCCGAGCAGCACCGCCACCACCCGGGCCATGTTGAAGCCCTGCTCGCCGCCCGGCAGCCCGCAGCCGAGCATGAGGTCGTCGATGTCGGTCGGGTCGAGCGCGGGCACCTGGTCCAGCGCCGCCCGCACGATCTGCACGGTCAGGTCGTCGGGGCGCATCCCGACCAGCGAACCCTTGCCCGCTCGTCCGATCGGGGACCGTGCCGCCGCGACGATCACTGCTTCGGGCATCGTCGGATCTCCTCTTCCTCGCCGGTGACTACCCCGGGAGCGTACTTCCGGGTAACCGCAGTTCGGCCGTTCCGCCAGGATCTTCGGTCGCAGCGCACACCGCGGGGCCGTGAAACTGTCGGTCCAGCCCGCCATGCTCGGCCCATGGCGACGTGGAAGGACGTGGAGAGCGCCGAGCCGGAGTTCGCCGAGCGGGTCCGCAGGGTGTTCGACGCGCACGTGAACAAGATCATCGCGACGCTGCGGGCGGACGGCTCACCCCGGGTGTCCGGGATCGAGGCGCAGTTCGCCGACGGCGAGTTGTCGTTCGGATCGATGCCGGGTGCGCGCAAGGGTGCCGACCTGCGCCGCGACCCCCGGTTCGCGCTGCACAGCGCGTCGCCCGACCCGCCCGCGGGCGACCAGGCCACCTGGCCGGGTGACGCCAAGATCTCCGGTCGGGCGGTGTACGGCGGCCCGGTCGACGGAGAGCAATCGGGCGACCGGTTCACCGCCGACATCCGGTCGGTGGTGCTCACCCGGTTGAACGACACCGCCTCCGCGTTGGTCATCGAGAGTTGGCAGCCGGGCGGTGGTCTGCGGCGGGTCGAACGGGCATGACGGACAACGCGCGGCCCGGCGCTACCGGCCGTCGCGCGGGCGCCCCCATTCGCCGACCCGGCACTGACCTGCGGCGGATTCGACTGAACCATCGGGGAAGTCAGTGCCCGTGCACGACGCCGACCGCTCCCCGCAAGGTCGGCGCCCGCTCCCCACCCGAAGGGTTGTTGTTGTGATGTCGGTCCGTGATCTGTCCGGTGCGGCACCGCAGCCGCCGCTGTGCGCGGCGCGGTCCCGGACCGGACGGTCGGACTCCTGACCGGCCGGCCCCGTTCCCGGCACGCCCGCCCTGCCGACCCGGATCCCAGTTCCGGTCGCGGCACCCGGCGGCGCGGCGCCGGGGAACGGACGGAGGATGCCGGACGGCACGGCGCGTCGGGCGCCGGGCCGGCCGGCGGGTTCGGCGTGCCCGGCACCGGCCGGACCGACGCCACGACCTCGGGCGGCTACCGCACCGGCGGTCCGGACGGCACCGGCCGGCGCACCCGTCGGGCGGCGGACGGCCCCCGGGTCGGAACCGACCGGGGCGGCGCCCGCAGCGTCGCCGACCTGATCGACGCGGTCCGGCAGGACTCGGGCGGCTTCGAGCCCGCCCGCAGCGCGCGCGCCGACCGCCCGGACCGCGATCACCCGGACCTCGACCGCCGCGACTCGGGTGGCCACGCCGCCCGGCCCGCGACCGACCGGCCCGACGCCGGGCGGTCCGGTGGGCGCGGGTCGGGTGGTGCCACCAGGTGGGACGCGTCGGACCGGTCCGGCTCCTACCGGGCCGGCGGCGGGTCGGCATCGACCGGCTCCTACCGGGCCGGTGGGTCGGGATCGGCCGGGGCCTACCGGGCCGCGGGGGACGGCGCGAGCCGGTCCGACCGCACCCGGGACGCCGACCGCGGGCAGCCCGGACGGTCGAGCGGATCCACCGGCTCCCACGGGCCCTTCCCCACCGGCGACCGGGGCCCGTCGGCCTCGCGGAGGTCGGAGACCAGCGGGCCCTACGACGTCAGCCCGGTGGGCCGGGCGGAAGCCCGGCGCCGCGCCGAGGCGGGCGACAGCGGCGCGACCCCGAGCCACGCCGGCCGGCGCGGACGGGAGACCGGCGGCTCCTCCCGGGGCGCCGACCCGGGCGCGCCGCACTCGCAGACCAGTGGGCCCTACGGCGTCAGCCCGGTCGGCCGGGCCGAGGCGCGTCGCCGCGCCGAGGCCGGCGACAG
>JASLAP010000049.1 GCA_030147065.1 Pseudonocardia sp.
GACCTTGACCACGATCTGGCCGTCGAAGTCGGCCCCGGCGTCCAGGTCCAGGTAGGTGTGGGAGTTGCGGGCGAAGCAGTTGTGGCTGACCACCCCCTCGGCCACGAAGTCGCCGGTGCCGGTGGTGATGTCGTACATCGCCACGGTGACCCCGAGCGACCGGACCGACTCGACCGCCAGGCCGGCCCCGCCGCGGACCGGCGCGCCACCGGGGTCGCGCAGCCGCGACACCGCCGGGTCGGCGAGCCGCAGGAAGCGCAGCAGCGCCGTGGGGCCGCCGCGCAGCCGCACCTCCGGGGCGGGCCCGCCGGGCCCGCCGGCGGCGGTCACCGCGAACCGGAACCCGAGCCGGTGCAGCGCGCCGGCCACCCGGCCGATGATCGCGTCGTCGGAGTGCCGGATCCGCAGCTCGCCGGCCAGCGTGGCACCGCGCGCGTCGGCGACACCGCCCAGGAAACCGGCGCACCACTCCTCGTCCGGCTCGGCCGGCCACCGCACGAGGTCCACCAGCGGTGGGGGCACCCGGCCGGGTTCGGCCGGGCCGGGCCGGGCCCCGGACCGCAGCCGCGACCGGTCCGCGCCGCCGGCCAGGGCCAGGAAGTGGTGCGCGCGGCCCAGCGCCTCCAGCTCGAGCTGCTCGGACGGGAAGGCCTCCGGGGTGTCGCCGCCGACGAGCCCGCACAGGTAGCCCTGCCGGTAGGCCGCCGTCCGGTCCACCGTCCCCCGGGCCGACCGGTCGGGGTGGTCGGGGCGGTCGGCCGGACCCGGCCCCAGCAACGCGCTGCCCGGGCGCAGCCGGGGCCGGCGCCCGGAGCGGCACCACCCGCCGGTCACGTGCCGCCAGCCCGCGTCGGTGAGGAACCGGTGCTCGCCGCTGGCCACGATCTCGGTGCCGTTGCGGAGCCGGACGCGGTGCGCGGGCTTGCGGGTCGACCAGTGCGCGAGCACCGTCGTGCGCACGTAGCGGCGCCGACCGTCGACGACCTCGGTGCCCAGCACCGCGTCGCCCACCCGCAGCTCGGCGATCGGGCGGGTCCGGCCGTCGGCCATCAGCACCCGGGTCGGCCCGGCCAGGCAGTACACGCAGGCGTGCGAGCAGCCCCGGTAGGGGTTGACCGTCCAGCCGAACGGCATCGACGAGGCCCCCGGCACCCGGTTCAGCACCGAACGGGCCTCGACCTCGTGGAAGACCGTGCCGGCGAACTCCGGAGGGCGCACCGTGCGCAGCAGACCGCGCAGGCCGGGCAGCGCCGCGTCCTGGCCCACCCCGGTGTCGAGCACCTGCTGACCGCTCCATCGCATGGCGGTATTCGAACACACGTTCGAATTGTCGGCAAGCCCAGCACTCCCGGCGCCGATCCGCGAAGCTGGGCCCATGACCGTGACGTTGGTGGTGATGGGTGTGTCCGGGGTGGGCAAGACCTCGGTGGCTGTCGAGCTGGTCACCGCGACGGGGTGGACGTTCGCCGAGGGCGACGACTTCCACCCGCCGGCCAACCGGGACAAGATGGCCGCCGGCCACCCCCTCGACGACGACGACCGGTGGCCGTGGCTGCGCCGGATCGCCGACTGGATCGGCGAGCGCGAGGCGGCCGGCGAGGGCGCGGTGGTGACCTGCTCGGCGCTGCGGCGCGCCTACCGCGACCTGCTGTGCGACGGGCACCCGTCGGTCCGGTTCGTGCACCTGATCGCACCGGAGGCGCTGATCTCCGAACGGATCACCGCCCGCCGCGACCACTACATGCCGCCCTCGCTGCTGCAGAGCCAGCTGGCCACGCTCGAACCGCTGCAGGACGACGAGCCGGGGGTCGGCGTCGACACCAGCGGCGACCCGGCGGCGGTGGCCCGGGCGGCGCTGGACCAGCTGGGGCTGGCGGTCGCCGGGCGCGCGGCCACCGGGGTGACCGAAGACCGGAGGTGACGGCGGCGGCCCGCTGCGCAGGGTGGTCGGCCGAGTCCGGTGAGCGCTGACCAGCACCGCGGAGGGGGACGGGCCCGGGGCGGCATCATGGGGGTTGGCAGTATGGGCCGATGCCGATGGACGCGCCGGGCCCCGCGCCGGAGCCCGGCCGGGGCGACTCCGGGCGGCACCGGCACCGGGCGGCCGCCACGGGCGGCTACCACGGTCCCCCCGCGTCGCAGGCGCCCGCGCGGGCCTCCGCGGGCCACGGGGTCCCCGGTCCGGCGCAGTCCCTCGGTGGAGTTCCACCGGCCGGGCACCGGGTGCCCGAGGCCCCGACCGATCCGCTCGGCTTCCCCGCGGTCCCGTCCCCGGCGCCGTCCCCCGCCGCGGCGCCGCGGCCGGGCACCCCGCACCCCGGCAGCGTCGCACCAGCCGCTGCGGCGTCGGGCGGGTCGCACCGAACGGCCGCGGATCCGGGGACCGGCGGAGGCCGCGCAGCGCGATCAGCAGCGGGCAGCGGGTCGCACCGGGCGGTCGGCGGCCCGGACACCGGTGGACGCCGCGCAGCGGGATCGACCGATTCCGGCTCCCACCGGGCGGTACCGGGCGCGGACACCGGCGGACGCCGGGCAGCACGGCCGACGGACACCGGCTCCCACCGCGCCGTCACCGGCGGACGCCGCACGGCGCGAACGGCGGACTCCGGCTCCCACCGGGCCGTCCCGACCGAGGACGCCGGCACGCGGCGGGCCCGGCGGACGGCGATCGACAGCACCGAGGACAGCGAGGCCGGTGCCACCGCGGCGCTGCGCGGCCGAGCGGCCGGAAGCCGCGACACCGGGTCGACGACCGGCACCGGCCGGGCGGCCCGGCGCCGGGCCCGGCCGACCGGGCTCACGACCGGGCCGACGACCGGGCACGGCCACGGTCACGGGGACGCCCCGCCGAGCGGGCGCCGGGTGCGACTGCTGATCGCCGCGCTGCTGGTGCCGTGCGCCCTCGCCACGCTGGTCGGGCTGGCGCTGCTCTGGCCGGCCGGCGGGGTGCCGACCCCGCCGCGGGCGTTGTCGGCCGAGCCGGTGAAGGCCACCGTGACCCAGACGACGGCGTCGGACTGCTCGCCCGGCTCCGGCGACGGCGGCTGCGTGACCCTGCTGCTGGCCATGGAGGACGGCCCGCGGCCCGGCGAGGACCTGGAGCAGGTGCTGCCGGTGGAGCCCGGCACGCCGCGGTTCGCCGTCGGCGACCGGGTCGTGCTGGGCTGGTCCGGTGCCGATCCCACCGATCCGGGGTCCTACCAGGTGGTCGACTTCCAGCGGGGCACCCCGCTGATCTGGCTGGCCGCGGCGTTCGCCGCCGCGGTGCTGCTGCTGGGGCGCTGGCGGGGGCTGGCCGCGCTGGCCGCGCTGGCGCTGAGCTTCGCGGTGCTGCTGCTGTTCGTGCTGCCGGCGATCCTGGCCGGCAGCGATCCGCTCGCGGTGTCCGTGGTGGGCTCCGGACTGATCATGTTCGCGGTGCTGTACCTGACCCACGGGCCGTCCGCGCGGACCTCGGTCGCGGTGCTGGGCACGCTGCTCTCGCTGGCCCTGATCGCCGGGCTGGGTGCGGCGTTCTCCGCGGCCACCTCGCTGACCGGGCTGGACGACCAGACCACGAACCTGATCGCCTCGCTGGACGCCGGGGTGGACGCGCGCGGCCTGCTGCTGGCCGGGGTGGTGATCGGCGCGCTGGGCGTGCTCGACGACGTCACGGTCACCCAGACCAGCGCGGTGTGGGAGCTGCGCCGGGCCAACCCGGCGCTCGGGGCGCCTGCCCTGTTCGCCGCGGCCATGCGGATCGGCCGGGACCACGTGGCGTCGGCGGTGAACACCCTGGTGCTGGCCTACGCCGGCGCGGCGCTGCCGCTGATGCTGCTGTTCTCGCTGTCCGGGCGGCCCCTGGGCGACGTGGTCACCTCCCAGGACGTGGCCACCGAGGTGGTGCGCACGCTGGTCGGCAGCATCGGCCTGGTCGCCTCGGTCCCGATCACCACCGCGCTGGCCGCGGCGGTGGCCAGCCGGGAGAGGGTCGCCCCGGCCGACGCGACCGGCTGACCCGGCCGGCTCAGGGGGCATGGGCCAGCAGCGACGCCTCGCCGTCCGCCTCGTGGTGGGCCAGCACCCGCAGCCCGCCGAACGCCGCCACCAGCTCGCCGGGCTCGGCGCGGAACGGGCCGCTCCCGCCGCCCGCCCGGGACAGCACGGTGACCACCAGCAACCCGCCCGGCGCCAGCGCGCGCACCAGGTCCGGGTAGCGCCGCGGGTCGCGGAACCGCTGGCAGACCACCACCTGGTAGCCGTGGGCGCCGCCGTCGGCCAGGTCGGGTGGCAGCCCGTCGTCGAGGTCGTGGGTCCACCAGCGGACGCGCTCGGCGACCCCGTTCGCGGCGGCCAGCCGCGCCCCGCCGCGCAGCGCCACCGGCGAGACGTCGACGGCGTCCACCGCGAACCCGCGGCCCGCCAGCCACACCGCGACCGCTCCCCGCCCGCAGGCGACGTCCAGGGCCCGCCCGCCGTTCGGGAGCAGGTCCTGGTGGCCGCGCAGCGCGTCCGGCGGGGCGGGCTCGGGCAGCTCGTCGACCGCCGTGTAGCGCCGATCCCAGCGCGCCCGGTCCTCCCCCGCCATGCCCGCAGCGTAGGAGCAGCCCGGCAGCGGTGCAGGGGTGGCCGGGACGCGGCCGGACCCTAGGCTCGGTCCGGACATGGACGGTGAGCGGCGGGGGTCCCGGATGGTCGGGCGCGCGGCGCAGCGCAGCGCGCTGGACGAGGCCGCGGCCGGGGTCGCCGCGGGCGGGGTGGCCGCCGTGCTGGTCGGCGGGGAGGCCGGGATCGGCAAGACCCGGCTGGTCGAGGAGGTCGCCGCGGACCTCGCCGCCGGCTCCTGGCGGGTGCTGGCCGGGGTGTCGGTCGAGCTGGGCGCCGACGGCCTGCCCTTCGCGCCGTTCGCGTCCGCGCTGCGCCGCCTCGGCGGCGAGCTGGACGCGACCGAGCGCCGGCTGCTGGCCCCCCTGCTGCCCGGTCCGGACCCGGAGCCGGTGGACGGGCGGACCCGGCCGCAGCTGTTCGAGGCCGTCCTGGCCCTGTTGGGCCGGCTGGCCGGTGCCGGGCCGGTGGCCCTGGTGCTGGAGGACGTGCACTGGGCCGACCGGTCGAGCATCGACCTGGTGGAGTTCCTGGTCCGCAACCAGCGGGCCGCGCCGGGGTTGCTGGTCGTGCTGACCGCCCGCTCCGACGAGCCCGACGCGCGCTGGCTGCGCAGCCTGCTGGCCGGGTTGGACCGGCTGGCGTGGGTGCGCCGGGTGGTGCTGGGCCCGCTCACCCGCGCCGAGGTGGGCGCGCAGGCGGCGGCGCTGCTCGGCCGGCCCGCGGACCCGGCGCTGGTCGCCGCGCTGCACCGGCGCAGCGACGGGAACCCGCTGTTCGTGGAGGCGCTGGTGGCGGCCGGGGACCGGCCGGGGGTCCCCGGCTCGCTGGCCGACCTGCTGACCGAGCGGGTGGAACGGCTCGGTGACGAGGTCGGCGCGGTGCTGCGGGCCGCTGCGGTGGGCGGCCTGCGCACGCCGCACCCGGTGCTCGCCGCGGTGTGCCGGGCACCGGTCGAGGAGCCGGTGCGCGCGGCCGTGCGGGCCGGTGTGCTGGTCATCGACGGGGACGGCTACCGGTTCCGGCACGCGCTGATCCGGGACGCGGTGCTGGGCGGGGTGCTGCCGGGTGAGCGGGTCGAGCTGCACCGCCGCTACGCAGCCGAGCTGCGCGGGGCGGGCGACGAGGCTGCGCTGTCGCACCACCTGACCGGGGCCGGCGACGGTCCCGGGGCCGTCGCGGCGGCGTGGGCGGCGGCCGGGCGGGCGCGCCGGGCCCTGGCCCACGCCGAGGAGCTGGAGCTGCTGGAGCGGGTTCTGGGCTGGTGGGACGCCGTGGCGGGGGTGGCCGGGCTGGTCGGGGAACCCCGGGTGGCGGTGCTGGAGCGGGCGGCGGCGGCCGCGCTGCGGGCCGGTGAGCCCGGCCGGGCCGAGGAGCTGGCCACGACCGCGCTCGCCGAGCCGCCGGCCGCGCCCGGTGAGCCGGGCGGGGTGCGGACCGCGGCGCTGCTGGAGCTGCGCGCGCAGACCCGGGCCCGCGGCGGGCGGCCGGGTGTCGTCGACGACCTGCGCGCCGCGCTGGCCGCGGCGGGTGACGCGCACGCCATCCGCCCCTACCTGCTCAACGCCCTGGCCGGGCAGCTGATGGACGAGCCCGACCCGGAGGGGGCCCGGGCGGCGGCGGAGCAGGCCCTGGCCGAGGTGGCCGGCTCCGGCACCGACCCGGCCGAGGCCGGCGCGCTGATCACCCTGGCCACCCTGGACGCCCGCCTCGGTGACCTGGACGCCCAGCTGCCCCGGCTGACCCGGGCAGCCGCGATCGCCCGCGCCGTCGGCGCGCACCAGCTGCACCTGCGCGCCCTCGACCGGCAGGCGCACCTGCTGCTGGGGTTCGGCCGGGCCGGCGAGGCGGAGCAGGTGGCCCGCACCGGGCTGGCCGCCGCGGCGGCGGCCGGGCTGACCCGCTCGGCCGGCAGCGGGCACGCGGTGAACCTGGCCGGAGCGCTCGTCGCCACCGGCCGGTGGGACGCCGCGGTCGAGTCGATCGAGCACGCCCTCGACCTGGTCCCACCGCCGCACGACCGGGCGCGCCTGCTGGTCCTGCGGGCCGGGGTCGCCCTGCACCGCGGCGAACCGGGCCTGGCCGGGCACCTGCTGGACGACGTCGAGGCGGCAGCCGGTGACGACCCCGGCCAGCGATCGCCGGAACTGCCCGCCCTGCGGGCCGCGCTCCTGCTGGCCACCGACCGCGCGGGGGCGGCCGCGCGGGTGGCGGCCGCGGCCCTGGCCGGTCCCCGGTTGGCCGAGGCGTCCCGGTTCACCTGGCCCCTGCTGCTGGTCGCGGCCCGCGTGGCGACGGCGACCGGCGACACCGCCCTGACCGCGACGGTCCGTACGCTGGCCGCGACCGTTCCGGTCCGGACGCCACCGCAGCGCGCCGCGGCGGCCGCGGTCGTGGCGCAGCTGGACCCGACCCCGCCGAACTGGACGGCCGCCGTGGCCGCCCAGGAGGCGGGCGGCAGCCCGGTCGACCTGGCCGGTGCGCTGTACGGGTTGGGCGCCGCCCTGCTGGCCGGCGGCGACCGGCACCGCGCCGCCGATCCCCTGCGCCGGGCCGCGGACCTCGCCGACCGCCTGCGCGCCGCACCGCTGCACGCCCGCGTCGTCGACCTGGCCCGGCGGGCCCGGCTGCCGCTGACCGCGACGGCCGGCGGGGCCGGTGAGGCCGGTCAACAACTGCCCGGCCGGCTCGGGTTGACCCCCCGCGAGGCCGAGGTGCTGCGGCTGGTGGCCACCGGCCTGGGCAACGCCGGCATCGCCGAGCGGCTGTTCATCTCGCCCAAGACGGCCAGCGTGCACGTGTCGCACATCCTGGCCAAGTTGCAGGTCGCCAACCGGGTCGAGGCGGCGGCGCTGGCCCACCGGTTCGGCCTGGGGCCGCCGCCTTAGCCCGGGCCGCTCCGGCGGCGGGGATCTAGGGCTGCTGCCCGATGCGGCGTCCCCCGGCTGCCGACGACCGTGGCGGCGTGGGTGGCCGTCCGGGCCGCCCGGATCGGAGCAGCCGTGGTCACCCCGCAACCGCCCGGAACCGGCACCGGCCCGGACCGCCCACCGCCCGCGCCGGGCCCGGCCGGCGACCCGAGCCGCTGGTCGACCGTCGTGGTGGTCTCGCTGGCGATCGTGCTCACCGCGCTGGACATGACGATCGTCGCGGTGGCGCTGCCGGCGGTCGGAGCTGACCTGGGTGCCGGGCCCTCGGTCGTGCAGTGGGTGCTGCTGGGCTACCTGCTCCCGCTGGTGGCGCTCAGCCTGCCGGCCGGGCGGTGGCTGGACCGGGCCGGACCGCGGGCCGCGTTCCGGCTGGGGGTCGGCGGGTTCGCGGTGACCAGCGCGCTGATCGCACTCGCCCCCGGCGTCGGCACGCTGATCGCCGCCCGGGTGCTGCAGGGCGTGTTCGGCGGGCTGATCAGCGTGCTGGGCCTGCCCGTGGTGGCCGCGGCGGTCCGCCCCGAGCACCGGGCCCGGGCGATGAGCATCGTGCTGACCCTGATCCCGCTGTCCGGCGTGCTCGGCCCGGCGCTGGGCGGCCTGCTCACCGACGCCGTGGGCTGGCGGGCGATCTTCCTGGTCAACCTGCCGGTGGCCGCGGTCGCGCTGGCGCTGTCCGGCCGCACCGTCCCGGTCGGCCCGCCGGGCCGGACCGGGCTGCCCCGCCCGGCCCGCGCCGAGGTCGCCGACGCCGCGGTGCTCGGCACCGGGATCACCGCCCTGGTGCTGGCCCTGGACCTGCTCGGCGACCCGGAACCGGCCGTGGCCCCGGCCGCCGTCCTGGCCGTGGTGGCCGCGCTCGCCGTCGCCGCCTGGGCACGGCGCCCGGACGCCCGCCCGGTCCTGGTCCTGCTGCGCCGACCGCGGATCGGCCGGTCGCTGGCCGCGCTGCTGGCCGTCGTCGCCGGGGTGGGGGCGGTCAACTTCCTGGTCCCCTTCGCGCTGGCCGACGCGGGCGGCACGGCGGCGACCGCCGGTCTGGTCCTGCTGGTGCTGTCCGCGGCGATGGCGCTCAGCTCGCCGCCGGCCGGGCTGCTCGCCGACCGGATCGGCACCGGCCCGGTGGTGCTCGCCGGCGTGCTGCTGGTGCTGGGCGGCGCGACCTGGCTGTTCGCCGTCGGGACCGGCGGGCCGCCGTGGGCGCTGGCCGGGCCGCTGGCGCTGATCGGGGCGGGCAACGGGTTGTTCGCCGGGCCCAACGCCACCCGGCTGCTCGACGCCACCCCGGCCGCCGAGCTGGGCGCGAGCAGCGGGCTCTCGTCGCTGGTCCGCACCACCGGGTTCACCCTCGGACCGGCCCTGGCGGCCACCGCGTGGACGGCCGCCGGGGGCGGCACCGCGGGGGGCACGGCCGGCGCGGCGCTGCTGGTCGCGCTGGCCGTGACCGGGGTGCTGGCCGGGGTGCCGTCGCGGTCGCGGGGCTCGACCACTCCCCCGGTCAACCGAGCCGGGTGAGCACCTGCTCGACGACGTCGGCCAGCGGCACGTCGTCCTGGGTCTCGGCCCGCAGGTCCTTGACCCCCACGGTGCCGGCGGCGAGGTCGCGCTCGCCGGCCACCAGCGCCAGCCGGGCCCCGGAGCGGTCCGCGGCCTTCATCGCGCCCTTGAGCCCGCGCCCGCCGTAGGCCAGGTCGACCCGCACCCCGGCCCGCCGCAGCTGGGCGGCCACCCCGACCAGGGCGGCCATCGCCGCCGCCCCGAGCGGCACGCCGAACACCTCGCAGCGGGCCTCGGACCACGGCGCCACGCCCTCGGCGCGGCAGGCCAGCAGGGTCCGGTCCACCCCGATCCCGAAGCCCACCCCGGCCAGCGGCTGCCCGCCGAGGGTGGCCATCAGCCCGTCGTAGTGCCCGCCGCCGCCGATCCCGGACTGGGCGCCCAGGCCGTCGTGCACGAACTCGAAGGTGGTCTTGGTGTAGTAGTCCAGCCCGCGCACCATCCGCGGGTTGGGCACGTAGGCCACGCCGAGCGCGTCGAGGTGGGCCAGGACCGCGGTGTGGTGCTCGGCCGCGGCCGCGGAGAGGTGGTCGACCAGCAGCGGCGCGTCGGCGACCAGGGCCCGCACCTCGGGGCGCTTGTCGTCGAGCACCCGCAGCGGGTTGAGCCGGGCCCGGGCCCGGGTGGGCTCGTCCAGCGGCAACCCGGCCAGGAACTCCCGCAGCAGCTCGCCGTAGGCCGGGCGGCACTCGGCGTCGCCCAGCGAGGTGATCTCCAGCCGGTAGCCGGTCAGCCCGAGCGCCCGGAAGCCCTCGTCGGCGACCGCGATCACCTCGGCGTCCAGCGCCGGGTCGTCGACCCCGATCGCCTCGATCCCGACCTGCTGCAACTGCCGGTAGCGGCCGGCCTGGGGGCGCTCGTAGCGGAAGAACGGGCCGGCGTAGCGCAGCTTGACCGGCAGCCCGCCGCGGTCCAGGCCGTGCTCGATCACCGCCCGCACCACCCCGGCGGTGCCCTCGGGCCGCAGGGTCACCGACCGGTCGCCGCGGTCGGCGAAGGTGTACATCTCCTTGCTGACCACGTCGGTGGACTCGCCCACCCCGCGGGCGAACAGCGCGGTGTCCTCGAACACCGGCAGCTCCACCAGGCCGTAGCCGGCCCGCGCCGCGGCCGTGGACAGCGTGTCGCGGACGTGCTCGAACCCGGCCGAGGCGGGCGGCACGTAGTCCGGGACGCCCTTCGGCGCGGACAGCGGGGCCGGGCGGTCGCCGGACTGCGAGGGGGTCGCCACCCGCGTCACAGCCCGCGCCCCGGGGCCGGGGCGGAGCCGAGGTCCTGCAGGAACGGGTTGGTCGCGCGCTCGCGGCCGACGGTGGTGGTCGGGCCGTGGCCGGGCAGCACGACCGTGGCGTCGTCCAGGGTGAGCAGCCGGTCGCGCAGGCTGGCCAGCATCTGCCCGTGGTCGCCGCCGGGCAGGTCGGTGCGCCCGATCGACCCGGCGAACAGGGTGTCGCCGGCCAGCAGCACCTGCACGCCGTCCTCGGTCGGGGTGCGGAACACCACCGAGCCCGGGGTGTGCCCGGGGGTGTGGTCCACGGTCAGGGTCAGCCCGGCCAGTTCCAGCTCGGCCCCGTCGTCGAGGGCCCGGACCTCGGCCGGCTCGCGCAGGGTCAGCCGCCCGCCGAAGAACGCCGCCGCCTCGGCGGACAGCCCCTTCATCGGATCGGCCAGCATGGCCCGGTCGTCGGGGTGGATCCAGGCCGGCACGTCGTGGCCGTCGCAGACCGGGGCGACGCTGAAGGTGTGGTCGAAGTGGCCGTGGGTGAGCAGCACCGCCACCGGGGTCAACCGGTGCTCGGCCAGCAACGCCTCCAGCGGCTCGACGGCGTCCTGGCCGGGGTCGACGACCACGCACGCCTGCCCGGCGGCGGGCGCGACGACGTAGCAGTTGGTCTGGAACGAACCTGCGGGGAAGCCGGCGACGAGCACCCGACCAGCCTAGGCGGGCCGGCGGAGCCCCGGCCGCTCAGGGAGCGCTCAGGTGGGCTGGATATCCTCCGGCCCGATCGGACGGCGGCGAGGGGAGCACGGTGGTGGCCACCAACCAGATGCGGCGGGAGGCTGCCAAGCGCAAGCTCGAGCGCCAGCAGCTGCGACGGGTCCAGCAGGTCAAGCGCCGCCAGCGGGTCGCGATCATCACCTCGGTGGCCGTCGTGATCGCCGTCGTGATCGCGGTGGTCCTGGTGAGCACGCTGGTCGGCGGGGACGACGAGCCGGTCGCCGCCGACCCGGGCGCCACCCCGACGGGCGAGGCCACCCCGGCCGCGCTCGGCGACTGCACCTTCACCCCCACCCCGGACGAGCCGGCCGCCCGGCCGGCCCCGGTCCCGACGGTCACCCGGGCGAGCACCGAGGGCACCGTCGCGGCCACCCTGCAGACCGACCGCGGCGCGATCCCGCTGACCCTGGACCGGTCCACCGGCCCGTGCGCCGTGGAGAGCTTCGTCAACCTGGTCGGCGCCGGCTACTACGACGGCAGCCCCTGCCACCGGCTCACCACCGGCGAGGCCCTGCGCGTGCTGCAGTGCGGCGACCCGACCGGGCTGGGCACCGGCGGGCCGGGCTACACGATCAACGACGAGCCGCCGACCGGCCTGCCGTCCTCGCCGCTGGGCGCCGAGTACGCGACCTACCCGCGGGGCACGGTGGCGATGGCCAAGACCGCCGCGCCGGACTCCGGGGGCAGCCAGTTCTTCCTGGTCTACGCCGACTCCACGCTGCCGCCGGAGTACACCGTGTTCGGCACCATCGGCGAGGAGGGCCTGGCCGTGCTCGACGCGGTCGCCCAGGGCGGTGCGGACGACGCCAACGGGGCCGGCGACGGCGCCCCCATCACCCCGGTCACCATCCAGTCGGTGACCCTCGCCTGACCGCCACGGTGACCGCCCCACGCCGCGCGGCCACCGCCGCGGCGGCGGGGGTGGCGCTGCTGGTCGTCCTGATGGCCGCCTGCTCGCCCGGTCCGGAGCCGGTGCCCCCGCTGGGCGAGCGGGTCCGGGTCGAGCAGGGTGAGCTGCTGGGCCGCGTCGACGGCGACGTGCTGCGCTGGCGGGGCGTCCCCTACGCGGCACCACCGGTGGGCGAGCTGCGCTGGCAGGCGCCGCGGCCGGCGCCGGCGTGGCCCGGTGTCCGTCCGGCCGACGCTCCCGGTCCCCGCTGCCCGCAACAGGCCGCGGTGGCCGGCGCGGCGCACGCCACCGCGGCCAGCCGCACCGAGGACTGCCTGACCCTGGACGTCACCGTGCCCGCCGGGACCTCGGCCTCGGCCGGGCTGCCGGTGCTGGTCTGGGTGCACGGCGGCGGGTTCAACGCCGGCTCCGCCGCCGACGTCGACCCGCGGCGGCTGGCCACGGCCGGTCCGCTGGTCGTGGTCACCGTCAACTACCGGCTCGGCGTCCTCGGCTTCCTGGGGCTGGCCGAGCTGCCCGGCTCGGGCGCGTTCGGGCTGCTCGACCAGCAGCAGGCGCTGCGCTGGGTGCAGCGCAACGCGGCGGCGTTCGGCGGTGACCCGGCCAACGTCACGCTGGCGGGCGAGTCGGCCGGGGCGGACAGCGTCTGCAGCCAGATCGCCGCCCCCGCCGCGGAAGGGCTGTTCCGCCGGGCCGTCCTGCAGAGCGGCGGCTGCGGCGCGGCGAACCTGACCGACGTCATCCGGCCCGGGACCGGTCCCGGCGGCGACACCTGGAAGCCGCTGCCGCTGGTCGAGCGGGCCGGCGCGGCGGCGGCCGAGGCGCTGGGCTGCCCCGAACCCGCCGCGGAGGCGCTGGCCTGCCTGCGGGCCCGGCCGGTCGAGGAGCTGCTCACCGCGACCGGCACCTACTGGAGCCCCGCCGTCGGCACGCCCACCCTCCCCCGCCGGCCGTCGGACCTGGTGGCGGCCCGCGAGCTGCGCCCCACCCCGCTGCTGGCCGGGATCACCCGCGACGAGGGCACCCTGTTCACCGACCTGTTCTTCGACCGCGCCGCCGGCCCGCTGACCGCCGGCCGGTTCGACGACCTGCTGACCGAGGTGGCCGGTCGGCGCGCCGCCGAGGCCCGCCGCGCCTACCCGCTCGACGGCCGCTCCCCCGGCCGGGCCTGGGCGGAGGTGATCACCGACCGGGCCTACGCCTGCCCCGCCCTGGCGACCTGGCGCGGAGCCGGCGGGCGGGCGCCGCTGTTCGCCTACGAGTTCGCCGACCGCACCGCGCCGTCGGCGTTCACCGCGCTGCCCCCGGACCTGGCCGGCGGGGCCACCCACGGCGCCGAGATGCCCTACCTGTTCGACCTGGTACCGGGCCAACCGGAGCTGGATCCCGCCCAGCGGGACCTGGCCGACTCCGTGGTGCGGGCCTGGGCCCGGTTCGCCACCACCGGCGACCCGAACGGCGAGGGCGCGCCGCGGTGGCCGCGCTGGTCCGGCGACGGCGCGATCCTGCCCCTCACCGGCGCCACCGACCCGGCCCCGATGACCGGCACCGACTTCGCCGCCGCCCACCACTGCGAACTCTGGCCGAGTTGATCAGGGCTGGCCCCGGCCGTTCTCAGCTGGCGCTGGTCACCCGGTAGACGTCGTAGACGCCCTCGACGTTGCGCACCGCGCGCAGCACGTGCCCCAGGTGCTTCGGGTCGCCCATCTCGAAGCTGAACCGGGACACCGCGACCCGGTCGCGGGAGGTGGTGACCGACGCGGACAGGATGTTCACCCGCTCGTCGGCGAGCACCTTGGTCACGTCCGACAGCAGCCGGTGCCGGTCCAGCGCCTCCACCTGGATGGCCACCAGGAACACCGACCCCGGCGACACCGACCAGGCCACGTCGACGAGCCGCTCGGAGCGGGTCTTCAGGTCCTCGGCGTTGGTGCAGTCGGTGCGGTGCACCGAGATGCCGCCGCCGCGGGTGACGAAGCCGAGGATCTCGTCGCCGGGCACCGGGGTGCAGCACCGGGCCAGCTTGGTGTAGAGGTCGGCCAGGTCGGTGGAGTCGCCGCGGACCACCACCCCGGCGTCGCCGGCGGCGCGCCGCTGCCGCACGGTCGACGGGGTGGCCCGCTCGGCCAGGTCCTCCTCGGCCTGCTCCACCCCGCCCAGCAGGGCCACCAGCCGCTGCACCACGTGCCGGGCGCTGAGGTGGCCCTCGCCGACCGCGGCGTAGAGCCCGGACAGGTCGGGGAAGTGCAGCTCGCGCGACAGCGCGGCCATCGCGTCGGCGGACACCAGGCGCTGCAGCGGCATCGAGGTCCGCCGGGCCTCCCGGGTGATCGCCTCCTTGCCCGCCTCGATGGCCTCCTCGCGGCGCTCCTTGGCGAACCACTGCTTGATCTTGGTCTTGGCCCGGGCGGAGGCCGCGAAGGCCATCCAGTCCCGGCTGGGCCCGGCGGTCTCCGCCTTCGAGGTGAAGATCTCCACCACGTCGCCGGACTCCAGCTTGCGCTCCAGCGCGACCAGCCGGCCGTTCACCCGCGACCCGATGCACCGGTTGCCCACCTCGGTGTGCACCGCGTAGGCCAGGTCGACCGGGGTCGACCCGGTGGGCAGGGTGATCACGTCGCCCTTCGGGGTGAAGACGAAGATCTCCCGGCTGTCCAGCTCGTAGCGCAGCGCCTCCAGGAAGTCGCCCGGGTCGGCGGCCTCGCGCTGCCAGTCCAGCAGCTGGCGCATCCAGGCCATGTCCTCGACGTCGACCGAGCTGCCGCCGCCGCTGCCGCCGCCGCTGCCCTTGTGCTCCTTGTAGCGCCAGTGCGCGGCGATGCCGTACTCGGCGGTGCGGTGCATGTCGTGGGTGCGGATCTGCACCTCGAGCGGCTTGCCGTCCGGGCCGATCACCGTGGTGTGCAGCGACTGGTACACCCCGAACCGGGGCTGGGCGATGTAGTCCTTGAACCGGCCGGGCATCGGCTGCCACAGCGCGTGCACCATGCCCATCGCCGCGTAGCAGTCGCGCACGTCGTCGACCAGCACCCGCACGCCCACCAGGTCGTGGATGTCGTCGAAGTCGCGGCCCTTGACGATCATCTTGCGGTAGATCGAGTAGTAGTGCTTGGGCCGGCCCTCCACCACCGCCGGGGTGCGCGCGGCGTCGAGCTGCTGGGCGACCTCGTCGATGACCTGCTTGAGGTAGGTGTCGCGGGACGGCGCCCGGGTGGCCACCAGCCGGACGATCTCGGAGTACTTCTTCGGGTAGAGGATCGCGAAGGACAGGTCCTCCAGCTCCCACTTGACCGTGGCCATGCCGAGCCGGTGGGCCAGCGGGGCCAGCACCTCCAGGGTCTCCCGGGCCTTCTTGGCCTGCTTCTCCGGGGACAGGAAGCGCATCGTGCGCATGTTGTGCAGCCGGTCGGACAGCTTGATGACCAGCACCCGCGGGTCGCGCGCCATCGCCACGACCATCTTGCGGATCGTCTCGGCCTCGGCGGCGTTGCCCAGCTCGACCTTGTCCAGCTTGGTGACGCCGTCGACCAGCAGCGCGACCTCCTCGCCGAAGTCGGCGCGCAGCCGCTCCAGCGAGTACTCGGTGTCCTCGACGGTGTCGTGCAGCAGCGCGGCGACCAGGGTGGTGGTGTCCATGCCCAGCTCGGCCAGGATGGTCGCCACGGCCAGCGGGTGGGTGATGTAGGGGTCGCCGGACTTGCGCTTCTGCCCCTCGTGCTTCTCCGCGGCGACGTCGTAGGCCCGCTGCAGCAGCCCCAGGTCGGCCTTGGGGTGCAGCTCGCGGTGCACGGTCGCCAACGGCTCGAGGACCGGCGCGACCACCGCCACCCGCTGCGGGGTCATCTTGCGGGCGATGCGCGCGCGCACGCGGCGGGTCGCCGACGGCTTCGCGGCGCCGTCGGCGGGAGGCGCGGCGGACTGCTGGACGTCGGTCATCCGCGGGGGGCCCTCACGCGGTCCAGGATAGTCCCGCCCCGGCGGGGGCGTCCCCCGCACGGTCGGGCGCAACGCCCCCGGTCACCCCGCGTGCAGCAGCGCGTGCACCCTGCCGTCGGCCGGGCCGTCGGCCGGGCCGTCACCGAGGGCCGCGGCGAGCCGGGCGCGGCCGCCGAGCGCGGTCAGCTCCAGCAGCACCCCGACCCCGGTGACCACCGCGCCCGCTCCGGTCAGCAGGTCGCAGGTCGCGGCGGCGGTGCCCCCCGTGGCCAGCACGTCGTCCACCACGAAGACCCGCGCGCCGGGGCGCACGGTGTCGGCGGGCAGTTCGAGGGTCGCCGTGCCGTACTCCAGGCGGTAGCTGCGCGACGCGGCCACCCGGGGCAGCTTGCCGGCCTTGCGGACCGGGACCACGCCGGTACCGGCCACGACGGCCACCGCCGCGCCGAGCAGGAACCCGCGGGCCTCGATGCCGACCACGACGTCGGCGTCGCCGGTCAGCGCGGCCAGCTCGGTGACCACCGCGGCGAACGCCTCGGCGTCGGCCAGCACCGGGGTGACGTCGCGGAACAGCACCCCGGGCTCGGGGTGGTCGGGCACGTCGACGATCAGGTCGACGACCCGCTGGGCCTGCCCGTCGCCGTCCCAGTCGAGCGCGGGGCGCGCGGCGGTGGTCACCGGGCGCGCTTGCCGCTGGGGCGGGCCGCCTTACCGGTCGGCCGGGCCGAGCGGGTGGCGCCGCCGCGGGGCTGGGGGCGGGCGTGCCGGGCCGGCACCCCGGCCGCTGCGGTCAGCGCCCGTTCCTTGCGCAGCTCCACGGCCAGCACGCCGTCGTCGGCGAGGTCGGGGTCGCCCTCGGCCGGCCCGCGGCCCTCGCCGGACGCCGACAGCGCCGACGCCGCCCGCTGCCGCCGCTGCCGCACCCGCTCGGCCTGGTCGACGAACCGCGGGTCGCGCATCTTCAGGTCGACCAGCACCGGCGTGGCCAGCAGCAGCGAGGACACCACCCCGGCCACGATGCCGACCATCTGGACCAGGGCGAGGTCGGCCAGGGTGCCCACGCCGAGCACGCCGACCCCGATCACCAGCAGGCCGGCGACCGGCAGCACCGCGATCAGCGAGGTGTTGATCGAACGCATCAGGGTCTGGTTGAGCGCCAGGTTGGCGGCCTCGCCGTAGGTCCGGCGGGTCAGCCCGAGCAGCCCCCGGGTGTTCTCCTTGACCTTGTCGAACACCACCACGGTGTCGTAGAGGGAGAAGCCCAGGATGGTCAGCAGGCCGATCACCGTGGCCGGCGTGACCTCCAGCCCGATCAGCGAGTACACCCCGGCGGTGACCACGACGTCGTGCAGCAGCGCCACCAGCGCCGCGGCCGCCATCGACCGCTCGAAGTAGAACGCCAGGAAGATCGTGACCAGCACCAGGAACACCACCAGGGCGATCACCGCCTGGGTGGTGATCTGGCCGCCCCAGCTGCCGCTGACCGCGGTGTCGCTGATCGCCGAGGGCGACGCCACGCCGTCCGGCCCGACCGGGCCGAACGCGTCGAACAGCGCCTGCTTGAGCGCCACCAGCTGGGCCGGGTCCAGCGCCTCGGACCGGATGACGATCGACGCCGCGTCCCCGGTGCCCACGCTCTGCACCACCGCGGGGTCCTCGCCGACGGACTCCCGGTAGACGTCGCGGACGGCCTCGACGTCGGCCGGGGCCGAGGTACCGGTCGCCGGGAACTGCAACTGGGTGCCACCGGTGAAGTCGATGCCCAGGTTGAACCCGCGCAGCAGCATCGAGCCGATGCAGACCAGCACGAGCGCACCGAACACCGCGTACCACATCCGGCGCCGCCCGACGATGTCGAACGCGCCGGTGCCGGTGTAGAGCCGGGTCAGCACGCCCTCGCGGGGCCTTGTGGTCCCGGTCGCCGTGCCCTTCGTCGCCGTGGACTCCGTCGGCGTGGTCTCCGTCGCCATCTCAGGCTCCCTTCCGGGCGCCGGCCGCCGCGGCGGCGCGCTTGCGTTCGGCACCGACCCTGGCCACCGTGCCCAGTCCGGACAGGGACGGGCTGCTGAAGATCCGGGAGTTCGACGCCAGCGCGACCAGCGGGTGGGTCACCAGGAACACCACGATGAGGTCGAGCACGGTGGACAGGCCCAGGGTGAAGGCGAAGCCCTTCACCTGGCCGACGGCGAGCAGGTACAGCACGGCGGCGGCCAGGAAGCTGACCGCGTCGGCGGACAGGATGGTCCGCCGGGCCCGCACCCAGCCGCGCGGCACCGCCGAGCGGAACGTCCGGCCCTCCCGCATCTCGTCCTTGAGCCGTTCGAAGAAGATCACGAACGAGTCGGCGGTGATGCCGATGGCGACGATGAACCCGGCCACCCCGGCCAGGTCCAGGGTGAACCCGATCCAGCGCCCGAGCAGCACCAGCACCGCGTAGACGACCAGCCCGGACAGCACCAGCGACAGGATCGTCAGCAGGCCCAGGACCCGGTAGTAGAGCAGGCAGTAGACGAACACCAGGGCCAGCCCGACGCCACCGGCGATCAGCCCGGCCTGCAGCGAGGCCAGCCCGAGGGTGGCCGAGACGGTCTGCGCCTCGGACGCCTCGAACGACAGCGGCAGCGAGCCGTAGCGCAGCACACCGGCGAGCTGCTGGGCGCTCTCCTGGTTGAACTGGCCGGAGATCTCGGTCGGCCCGAAGATCGGACCGTTGATCGTCGGCGCGGACACCACCTCGCCGTCGAGCACGAACGCGGCGTTCTTCCCGACGTTCTGGCTGGTGTACTCGCCCCAGACGGCGGCGCCCTCGCTCTTGAAGGTCAGCGAGATGACCCAGCCCACGCCCTGGGGGTTCTGCTGGGCCTGGGCGCTGTCGATCTGCGAGCCCTCCAGGAACACCGGGCCGAGCACGTACTTCTCGGTGCCCTCCTGGTTGCACGTCACCAGCGGCCGGTCCGGGGCGTCGTAACCGCGCAGCGGGTCGCGCGCCGAGCAGTCCAGCGCGATCAGCGCGGCCTGCTGCTGGGCGGGGTCGGTGCTCTGCCGGGCCTCGCGCGCGGCGGCGATCTCGGCGGCCAGTTCGGGGTCCGCCGGGCTCGCGGGGGTCGCGCCGGGTGCCGGAGCCGGTGCCGGGGTGCCGGCGGCCGGGTCCGGGGTGGGCGCCGGCGGCTGCGGTGTCGGCGGGGCGGCCGGAGCCGGGCCGGACGGGGAGCCGGACAGGGGCGTGGAGAGCGCGACCGGCGCGACGTCGGTGCGCACCTCGGGGGCACCGGGTTCGGCCGCACCCTGCGGCTGGCCGGCCGGGGCCGGGTCGACCGGCGCGGCCGGATCGGTCGGCGCAGCGGGGTCGGTCGGGGCAGCGGGGTCGGTCGGGGCAGCCGGGTCCGTCGGCGCAGCCGGGTCGGTCGGGGCAGCTGGGTCGACCGGCGTGCCGGCGTCGCCCGGTGCACCGGGCGGCGGCGCGATCGGGGCGGCGGCGATCGGGCCCCCGATCACCTCGCGGAACCGCAGCTGGGCGGTCTGCCCGAGCGAGCGGGCCTGCTCACCCTCCTCGCCGGGCACCGTGATCGTCAGGTTGCTGCCGTCGAGGACCACCTCGGCGCCGCTGACGCCCAGCCCGTCGACCCGCTCCTGGATGATCTGCTGGGCCTGCACGAGCTGCTCACGGGGCGGCTCGGCGCCGGTGTCGGTGCGGGCCTGCAGCGTGACCCGGGTGCCGCCCTGCAGGTCGATGCCGAGCCTGGGCGTGGCACCGCCGTCGCCGGTGAAGAACACCAGCGCGTAGAGCGCCGACACGATCGCGACGAAGGACGCCAGGTAGCGCCAGGGACGGATGCGCCCCGGGGTGGTGGCCAATGCTCGGTTCTCTCTCCTGAATTGCTGCCGCGAGCCGCGGGCGCCGGGGCGCCCGGGGTCAGCCGCGGGCGGTGCCGTTGGTCGAGTCGTCCTTCTGCAGCGACGGCTTGTCCGCCGGGTTCGCGGCCGGGGTCGGCTCGACCGCCGTGGCACCGGTGGTGGTGCCGGCCTCGCCGGCCGTGCCGGTGGGGTCGTCGTGGCCGGGGTCGTCGGCGGTGGGGGCGACCTTCTCCCGGACCGCGGCGCGCACCCAGGTGGTGACGATGCCGTCGGCGATCTCGAGGTCGATGGTGTCCTCGTAGGTGGCGTCGACGACGGTGCCGCGCAGGCCGGAGGTCGTCATCACGACGTCACCGGGCTCGAGCGAGGCCTGCAGCGCCTGCATCTCCGCCATCTGCCGGCGCTGCTTGCGTCCCGACAGGAAGATCGGGATGAAGAGCACCAGGATCAGTAGCGCGAACAGCAGCGAGGTGATGTCCATGATCTCCGAATCTCCGCACGTCGTGAGGCGCCCGAGTCTGCCAGTCCGCGTTCAGAACAACGCGGCTGGGCCGCGCGCTGCTCCGTCGGGCGGCGGGGCGAGGCCCAGATGGGTCCAGGCGGCGGGCGTGGCCACCCGGCCACGGGGCGTGCGGGCCAGCATCCCGGCTCGCACCAGGTACGGCTCGCAGACCTCCTCGACGGTACCGGGTTCCTCGCCGACCGCGACGGCCAGCGTCGAGACCCCGACCGGACCGCCGCCGAACGAGCGCACCAGCGCGCCCAGCACGGCCCGGTCCAGCCGGTCCAGGCCCAGCTCGTCGACGTCGTAGACGGCCAGCGCGTCCCGGGCGACCTGCCTGGTCACCGCGCCGTCGGCGCGGACCTCGGCGTAGTCGCGGACCCGGCGCAGCAGCCGGTTGGCGATGCGCGGGGTGCCGCGGGACCGGAAGGCGATCTCGTGCCCGCCGTCGGGCCGCAGGTCGACGTCGAGGATCGCCGCCGCCCGGCGCAGCACCAGCTCCAGCTCGGCCGGCTCGTAGAACTCCATGTGCGCGGTGAAGCCGAACCGGTCGCGCAGCGGCCCGGTCAGCGCCCCGGACCGGGTGGTCGCGCCGACCAGGGTGAACGGGGCGATGTCCAGCGGGATGGAGGTGGCCCCCGGCCCCTTGCCGACGACCACGTCGACCCGGAAGTCCTCCATCGCCAGGTACAGCATCTCCTCGGCGGGCCGGGCGATGCGGTGGATCTCGTCGATGAACAGCACGTCGCCGGGCGCGAGGTTGGACAGCATCGCGGCGAGGTCGCCGGCGCGTTCGAGCGCCGGACCGGAGGTGAGCCGGATCGCGGCGCCCATCTCGGCCGCCACGATCAGCGCCAGGCTGGTCTTGCCCAGCCCGGGCGGGCCGGACAGCAGGATGTGGTCGGGCGGGTCGCCGCGCCGCCGGGCCCCCTCCAGCACCAGCTCCAGCTGCTCGCGGACCCGCGGCTGGCCGATGAACTCGGTCAGGTTGCGCGGTCGCAGCGTGGCGTCGACCTCCAGCTCGCCGACCTCGGGCAGCGGGGAGAGCTCATCCACCGCGGGCACCCGGTCCGCGCCCGGTCACTTCCGCCCCAGCCCGCTGAGCGCGGTGCGCAGCAGGGTGCTCGCGTCCGCGTCGGCCTGCGCGGCCAGCGCGGTGTCCACCGCCTGCTCGGCGGGCTTGACCGGGAAGCCCAGCCCGACCAGCGCCTCGACGACCTGGACCCGCCGCGGGCTCGGCCCGACCGCGGCGACCGGCGGGACCGGGCCCGGGGCGTCGACCTTGTCGCGCAGCTCCAGCGCCATCCGCTCGGCCAGCTTGGGGCCGATGCCGGGCACCCGGGTCAGGGTCTTGATCTCGCGCTCGACCAGCGCCCGGCGCAGCGTGTCGGGGTCCAGCACGGCCAGCGTGGCCAGCGCCATCCGCGGGCCGATCCCGGCCACCGCGAGCAGCAGGTGGAACAGCTCGCGCTGGTCGTCGTCGGCGAAGCCGAACAGGGTGAGCGAGTCCTCCCGGACGATCAGCGCGGTGGCCAGCCGGCCCTGCTCGCCGCGGCGCAGGGTGGCCAGCGTGGCCGGGGTGGCGTGCACCGCGAGGCCGACCCCGCCGACCTCCAGCACGGCCTGGTCGAGTCCGATCGCCAGCACCTCGCCGCGCACCGAGCTGATCATCGGGCGGTCCCCCCGGTCGGTCCGGCGGACCGCGCCGCGGCGGCCAGCCGGGCCCGGTGCGCCCGGGCCAGCTCGTCGGAACGGGTCTTGGCCTCGGCCATCCGGTCCAGCATGGGCGCGCGCCAGCAGTGGCAGACGGCCAGCGCCAGGGCGTCCGCGGCGTCGGCCGGGCGGGGTGCCTCGGCCAGCCCGAGCAGCCGCGTGACCATGGCGGTGACCTGCTCCTTGCCGGCCCGGCCCTGGCCGGTGACGGCCGCCTTGACCTCGCTCGGGGTGTGGAAGGCGACCGGCAGCCCGGCCCGCGCGGCCAGCAGCGCCACCACGCCGCTGGCCTGGGCGGTGCCCATCACGGTGCGCACGTTGTGCTGGCTGAACACCCGCTCGATCGCCACCACGTCCGGGCGGTGCCGCCGGATCCAGTCCTCGACCGCGGCCCCCACCGCCAGCAGCCGCTCCGCCACCGGCAGCCCGGGGTCGGAGCGGACCACGCCGACGTCGACGCAGCGCACGCTGCGCCCGCTGCCGCCGTCGACGACGCCGAGCCCGCACCGGGTCAGCCCCGGGTCGACGCCGAGCACCCGCACCCGCGCTCCCCTCTCGCGAACAGCCGTTCGAGCAGGGAGGTTACCGGGGCCGCCCGGCGGGCCCGCGGGGGCGCGCCGGGCGAGGCCCGGGTCAGGCCCGCTGGCTGATCATCAGCTGCCGGCCCTCCGGGTCGGTCACCCGGACGTAGGTGCCCCAGCCCTCGGTCACCGGGTCGGTGACCTCCAGACCGGCGGTCCGCAGGGCGGCGGCCTCGGCGTCGAGGTCGTCGGCACCGAAGACCATCGGGTACTGCGCGTCGGGGTCGCGCTGGAAGTCCTTCGCCCCGCTGAGCACCAGCCCGGTCGGCGCCCCCGGCGGGCTGACCCGCACCCACCGGGCCCCGGGCCACATCTCGGCGTCGGTGTCCAGGGTCCAGCCGAGCCGGTCGACGAAGAACCGGACCATCACGTCCTGGTCGGCCACCACCAGCACCGCGTCGGCGATCCGCACGGTCACGACGGGCTCCCCGGCGCGCCCGCGGAGCGCTGCACCAGGCTGAACCAGTTGCCGGAGTCGTCGCGGAACACCGCCTCGGTGCCGTAGGGCCGCTCGGCCGGCTCCTGGGTGAACACCACCCCGCGCGCGGAGAGCTCCTCGTAGGTCTTCTGGCAGTCGTCGGTCTCCAGCACGCCGGTGCCCAGCGAACCCTTGGCGACCAGTGCCCGGATCTGCTCGGCGGTCGCCTCGTCGTTGCCCATCCCCGGATCGGCCAGGATGAACTCGATGTCGGGCTGGTCGGGCGGGCCGACGGTGAGCCAGCGGAACCCGGCGCCGGCGCCCTCGAACTCACCGCCCATCGTGACGTCGCTGCGCAGCTCCAGGCCGAGCCGCTCGGCGTAGAACTGCCGGGCCCGGTCCTGGTCGAGCACGTAGAAGCAGGCGTGGGACATGCGGCGGATCATCGTGGCCTCCCGGCGGGGTCGGTGATCGGCCGGTCGACCGATCGGTTCCGACGGTAGGGCGGCCCGGCGGTCGACGGCTTCTCCCGGATTGCGCTGCACTGCCTCCGGCCGCGACGCCGCACGACCGGTGACCACGCCGCTCCTACACCGCCGGCGGTCGCGGGGTTCCCGCCTCCCCGGCCGCCGGCCGGGGCCGTCCCCAGGCCATCGCGAAGCAGCCCGGGACCGGCGGCGCCGCCCGGTCGGCGTGGGCGCGGCGGTACTCGGTGGGCGACGCGCCGACCAGCGCCGAGAACCGGGCGCTGAACGAGCCCAGGCTGGTGAATCCGACCAGGTGGCAGATCTCGGTGACGGTCAGGTTGGCCGAGCGCAGCAGGTCCTGGGCCCGCTCGATGCGGCGGCGGGTGAGGTACTGGCCGGGGGTCTCGCCGTAGGCGGCGGCGAAGCCGCGGGCGAAGTGGTAGCGGGAGAAGCCCGCGGCGCGGGCCATCGCGTCCAGGTCGAGCGGCTCGGCGAAGTGCCGGTCGATGAGGTCGCGCGCCCGGCGCAGGTGGAACACCGCGGGCACGACGGGTCCGGCCATGGCGTCCATCCTGGCCGACCGGACCGACACTGCGCCGGTGCGCGCGCGGAACGAGGTGCGCTTCCGGAACAACCGGACGGGCGCCGGTGTCGCTCTCCCACGTGGAGGTCGGGATCCCGGTGGAGATCGTCGCGCTGCTGGTGTCGCCGGTGCACGCCTACGAGGGCCGGCCGCAGGACGGCCCGCGGCCCGATCCCGGACCGGTCGCGCGCGACCGGGTGGAGGTGCGCGCCGGGCTCGGCATCGTCGGCGACCGCTACTTCGCCCACCCGGCCCACCGCCGCGCCGCGGTGACCGTGCTCGGCGCCGAGGCGCTGGCCGCGGTGGCCGCCGACCTCGCCCTCGACCACCCGCTCGACCCGCTGCTGACCCGGCGCAACATCGTGGTCCGCGGCCTGCCCGCCGACCTGCCGATCGACGCGCTGGCCGCCCGGCGCGGACCGGGCGGCGCCGCGGTCGCCGGCGCGGTGTTCAGCCTCGACTCGGGAGAGGGCCCGGTCCGCTTCCGCGCGCACCGCCCGGCGAGCCCCTGCCGGTGGATGGACGTGGTGCTCGCGCCCGGGGCGTGGCGCGCGATGCGCGGGCGCGGCGGCGTGCGCTGCGAGCCGATGGACGACGGGGTCCTGCGGCGCGGCCCGGCGGTCCTGCGGGTGCACGACCGCTGAGCGCCGCCGGTCCCCCGGGCCTCAGTGGGCGGCGTCGTCCCAGCTGCGGCCGTAGCCGACCGAGACCTCCAGCGCCACGCTCAGCTCGGCCGCGGCCGCCATCTCCCGGCGGACCAGCGCGTCCACCGTCTCGCGCTCGCCCTCGGCGACCTCCAGGACCAGCTCGTCGTGCACCTGGAGCAGCATCCGGCTGCGCAGCCCCTCGGCCCGCAGCGCGCGGTGCACGTTGAGCATGGCGACCTTGATGATGTCCGCGGCGCTGCCCTGGATCGGGGCGTTGAGCGCCATCCGCTCGGCCATCTCCCGGCGCTGCCGGTTGTCGCTGGTCAGGTCGGGCAGGTAGCGGCGGCGGCCCATGATGGTGGCGGTGTAGCCGTCCTTGCGGGCGACGTCGACCACGCTGCGCAGGTAGTCCCGCACGCCGCCGAAGCCCTCGAAGTAGCCGTCCATCAGTCCGCGGGCCTCCTCGGTGGAGATCCGCAGCTGGTTGCTCAGCCCGAACGCGGACAGCCCGTAGGCCAGCCCGTAGTTCATCGCCTTGATCTTGGCCCGCTGCTCCGGGGAGACCTCGGTGGCCTCGACCCCGAACACCCGGGCGGCGGTCTCGGCGTGGAAGTCGTGCCGGGACCGGAACGCCTCGATCAGCGCCTCGTCCCCGGACAGGTGCGCCATGATCCGCATCTCGATCTGGCTGTAGTCGGCCGTCATCAGCTCGGCCCAGCGGACATCAGCGGAGCCGGCACCGACCACGAACGTCTCGCGGATCCGCCGCCCCGCCGCGGTGCGGATCGGCACGTTCTGCAGGTTCGGCTCGGTGGAGCTGAGCCGGCCGGTGGCCGCGATGGTCTGGCTGTAGGTGGTGTGGATGCGCCCGTCGTCGGCGATCGACTTGAGCAGGCCCTCGACGGTGACCTTGAGCCGGGTGGCGTCGCGGTGCAGCAGCAGGTGCGACAGGAACTCGTGGCCGGTCTGCTCGAACAGCGTCTGCAGCGCGTCGGCGTCGGTGGTGTAGCCGGTCTTGGTGCGCTTGGTCTTGGGCATCTGCAGCTCGTCGAACAGCACCACCTGCAACTGCTTGGGCGAGCCCAGGTTGATCTCCTTGCCGATCACCCGGTAGGCGTCCTGGGCGGCCTGCTTGACCTGCGCGGCGAACTCCGCCTCCAGCGCGGCGAGGGCCTCGTGGTCGACCGCGATGCCGGCCGCCTCCAGGTCGGCGAGCACGTACTCCAGCGGCAGCTCCAGCTCGGCCAGCAGGTCCCGGCCGCCCTTCTCGGCCAGCTCGGTGTCGAGCACCTCGGCCAGCTCGGCCACCGCGGAGGCGGCCACCATGTGCGCGTCGGCGCGGGCCCGGTCGGCCTCGGCCTCGCCGCTGGGGGCGTCCTCCCCCGGGTCGGCACCGCCGGTCAGGGCGTCGCCGCCGATCAGCGACAGCTGGCCGTCCTCGGGCTGGCCGTCCACCCGCAGCTCCCGACGCAGGTGGCGCAGCGCCAGGTCGGCCAGGTCGAAGCTGCGCTGCCCGGGCCGCGACAGGTACGCGGCCAGCGCGGTGTCGCTGGTCAGCCCGGCCAGCGTCCAACCGCGCCCGCGCAGGGCGTGCAGCCCGGACTTCGCGTCGTGCGCGGCCTTGGGCACCGCCTCGTCGGCCAGCCACTCGCCCAGCGCCGCCTCGTCGTCCGGGGTGAGCACGGCCAGGTCCAGGTAGGCGGCCTGGGGCACGCCGGCCGTCGCGCCCGCCGCCCGGGCCTCCACGGTCGGCTCGCCGGCGGCCAGGGCCAACCCGGCCAGGTCGCCGCCGGCCGGACCGCCGGTGATCCCGGAGAACGCCAGGCCGACCCGGCGCCCGTCGCGGGCGTGGGAGTCCAGCCAGGAGCGGACCTCGCCGGCGGCCAGCGCGCCGCCCTGCACCTCGATGCCGCCCTCGGCCTCCGGCTCGGCGCTCTGCAGGGTCGCGAACAGCCGCTCGCGCAGCACCCGGAACTCCAGCTCGTCGAACAGCCGGTGCACCGCCTCGCGGTCCCACGGCCGCACGGTCAGCTCGGCCGGGACGGCGTCCAGCGGGACGTCCCGGACCAGCTCGGTGAGCTGGCGGTTGAGCAGCACGTTGGCCAGGTTGGCGCGCAGCGCGTCGCCGGCCTTGCCCTTCACCTCGTCCACCCGGTCGGTGAGCTCGGCCAGGGAGCCGAACTCGCGGACCCACTTGGCCGCGGTCTTCTCCCCCACCCCGGGGATGCTGGGCAGGTTGTCGCTGGGGTCGCCGCGCAGCGCGGCGAAGTCGGGGTACTGGGCCGGGGTCAGGCCGTAGCGGGCCATCACCTCGTCCGGGTCGATCCGGCCCAGGTCGGAGACCCCGCGCTTCGGGTAGAGCACCGTGACGTTGTCGCTGACCAGCTGGAAGGCGTCGCGGTCGCCGGTGGTGATGAGGACCTGGAAGCCGTCGGCCTCGGCCTGGGTGCTCAGCGTCGCGATCAGGTCGTCGGCCTCGTAGCCCTCCACCCCGAAGTCCGGGATGGCCAGCGCGCGCAGCACCTCCTTGATCAGGTCGACCTGGCCGCGGAAGTCGTCCGGGGTGGTGGTGCGGTTGGCCTTGTACTCGGCGTAGCGCTCGGAGCGGAACGTCCGGCGGGAGACGTCGAAGCACACCGCGAGGTGCGTGGGCTGCTCGTCGCGCAGCAGGTTGATCAGCATGGAGGTGAACCCGTAGACCGCGTTGGTGGTCTGCCCGGTGCCGGTGCGGAAGTTCTCCGCCGGCAGCGCGAAGAACGCCCGGTAGGCCAGCGAGTGCCCGTCCAGCAGCAGCAGCCGCCGCCCGGTCGAGGGCACCGACCCCGGATCGGCGGGCCTGCCCGCGGTCTTCGGGGCGGCCTGCTTCGCGGCCGGTTGACGGGTGCGGGTGGCTGGGCTCACGTCGGCGAGTCTAGGACCGGCCCCCGACACTCCCCCGCCGCCCGAGGCCCGCGGCCCCGCCCGGGGAAATCAGGGGGATCGGCGGGCGAACTCTGCGCTGATCGGACTTGACAGACAAGGCGGGCGGTGCCGATATGCTCGGCCGGGTTCAGCTCGAGCCGGGGGAACGAGCCCCCCACTACAGATGGAGAAGTACGTGGGCGTCAGCCTGACCAAGGGTGGGAACGTCAGCCTCACGAAGGAGGCTCCGGGTCTCACGAACGTCATCGTGGGTCTCGGGTGGGACGTGCGGTCCACGACCGGAACCGACTTCGACCTGGACGCCTCGGCGATCCTGGTGGGCGCGGACGGCAAGGTGGTCTCCGACAAGCACTTCATCTTCTTCAACAACCTGACCAGCCCGGACGGCACCGTCGAGCACACCGGCGACAACCTGACCGGCGAGGGCGAGGGCGACGACGAGCAGGTCAAGGTCAACCTGGCCGGCATGGCCCCGGAGGTCGACAAGATCGTCTTCCCGGTGAGCATCTACGACGCCGACGGCCGCTCGCAGAGCTTCGGCCAGGTGCGCAACGCCTTCATCCGGGTGGTCAACGCCGCCGGTGAGGCCGAGCTCGCCCGCTACGACCTGTCCGAGGACGCCTCCACCGAGACCGCCATGGTGTTCGGCGAGCTGTACCGCAACGGTGCCGAGTGGAAGTTCCGCGCGGTCGGCCAGGGCTACGCCTCGGGCCTGGCGGGCATCGCCCGCGACTTCGGCGTCAACGTCTGAGGGCCGGGTCGTGGCCATCGACTACAGCAAGCGGGGGTCCGGGGGCGGCGCGCCGAACCCGGGTGCGGGCCAGGGTGGCAGCCAGGGTGGTGGCGTGTCCCTGTCGAAGGTCACGCTCACCAAGTCCGCCCCCAGCATCTCGCTGACCAAGGGGGCGACCGGCGGCCAGCTGCGGGTCAACCTGCAGTGGAGCACCGGGGCGGCGGCGCCGAAGAAAGGCCTGTTCAGCCGGCTCACCGGCGGCGGGGGCGGGATCGACCTGGACCTGGCCTGCCTGTGGGAGTTCACCGACGGCAGCAAGGGCGTCGTGCAGGCCCTGGGCAACGCGTTCCAGGCGCCCTACCAGGGTGCGCCCATCATCCGGCTGGATGGCGACGACCGCTCCGGCTCGGCGGCGGCCGGTGAGAACATGTTCATCGACCTGTCCCGGGTCGACGAGATCCGGCGGATCCTGGTGTTCGCCTTCATCTACGAGGGCGTGCCGAACTGGGCCAGCGCCGACGGCGTGGTGACCCTCTACCCGGCGGCCGGCCCGGAGATCGAGGTGCGCCTGGACGAGGCCGACACCGGTTCGCCCACCTGCGTGATCGCCCTGCTGGAGAACAAGGGCGGTCAGTTGACCGTTCGCCGCGAGGTGCGTTACATCCGGGGCGGCCAGGCCGACGTCGATGCTGCGTATGGCTGGGGCATGAAGTGGGCACCCGGCCGCAAATGACCGATCGTCAGCTGAACCCCCGACGCGGCGGGTCGCTGCGTGGTGAAGGGGGCTGCGGCTGTGCGGCACTTCGGCTATCTGAGCGCGACCGAGACGGCGTCGCTGTTCGAGGTGCCACCGGGACGGTTCGACCGCGGTAGCGGGATCGAACTGCTCTCGGTGGCCCTCGGCGCGACGCTCTACATGCCGGCCGACCGGCCGGCGCTGGCCGCCGACGTGGCCAAGCAGGCGGCGGCCGGGGTCACCTCGGTGACCGTGTGCCTCGAGGACTCCATCGCCGACCACGAGGTGCCCTCCGCCGAGCAGAACCTGGTCGCCGCCCTGCGCACGCTGCACGAGGAGGCGGCCGGCGAGCTGCCGCTGCTGTTCGTGCGGGTGCGCGAACCCGGCCAGATCCCCGCGCTGGTGCACCGGCTCGGGGCGGCGGTCGCCGTCCTCGACGGGTTCGTGCTGCCCAAGTTCACCGCCGGGTCCGGTACCGACTACCTGCACGCCCTGGACGCGGCCGACCGGGCGTCGGGACGGTCGCTGCTGGCCATGCCGGTGATCGAGTCCGGGGCGGTGCTCTACGCCGAGACCCGGGTGGACGAGCTGACCCGGCTGCGCGCCCTGCTGCACCGCGACCGCAGCCGGATCCTGGCCGTGCGGATCGGCGCCACCGACCTGTGCGCCCTGTTCGGGCTGCGCCGCTCGCCCGATCTGTCCATCTACGACGTCAAGGTGATCAGCAGCCTGATCTCCGACGTGGTCAACGTGCTGGGCCGCGCCGACGGCACCGGCTACACCGTGACCGGGCCGGTGTGGGAGTACTACGAGGGCGCAGAACGGATCTTCAAGCCGCAGCTGCGGCAGAGCCCGTTCGAGGCGCACGGGGAGCGGGAGCTGCGCGGCCAGCTGGTCTCCCGGGCCATCGACGGGCTGATCCGCGAGATCCAGCTCGATGCCGCGAACGGGCTGCAGGGCAAGACCGCCATCCACCCCAGCCACGTCGCGGTGGTGAACGCGCTGTCGGTGGTCTCCTCGGAGGACCACCGCGACGCCGCCGACGTGCTGCAGATCAGCCAGGCCGGCGGCGTGCGGGCCTCCGGGCTGCGCAACAAGATGAACGAGGCCCGCCCGCACACCGCCTGGGCGCGGCGCACGATGCTGCGCGCCGAGGTGTTCGGGGTCGCGGCGGAGAACGTCTCGTTCGTCGACCTGCTGGCCGCTAGCCTGCCCCGGTGATCGTTGCCACCGGTACCGGTTCGGTCGTCGACCGGCTCGGGGTACGGCTGTCCGCCGTCTCCGGTGCCGATGCCACCGCGTTGCTCGGCATCGCGCTGCGGCGCAATCCCCTGCGCGCCCAGCTGCTGGTGTCGCGGGTGCTGGGCAAGCACGTCCCGACAGACCCGCGGCTGGTCCGGGCGGCCGGCCTGCTGCTCGGCGGGCAGGTCGCCGACGCGCTGGCCGGGCGGGAGCCGCGGCCGATGCCGCTGGCCGAGCTGGCGGCCGCGGCCCGGGGCGACCGGGCGGCAGCGGCGCAGCTGCACGCCGCGCTGGTCCCGGAGGGCCCGGTGGACGCGCTGGTCCTCGGCTTCGCCGAGACCGCGACCGCCCTCGGGCACTGCGTCGCCGAGGCGCTGACCGCGGACTACCTGCACTCCACCCGCCGCGAGGTGCCCGGCGTGGCCGCGGCCGGCGCCTTCACCGAGGAGCACTCCCACGCCACCGCGCACGACCTGCTGCCCACCGACCCCGACCTGCTGCGCGGCGGCCGCCCGCTGGTGCTGGTCGACGACGAGCTGAGCACCGGCCGGACCGCGCTGAACACCATCACCGCGCTGCACGCGGCGGCCCCGCGGGAGCACTACGTGCTGGCCACCCTGGTCGACGCCCGGCCGCCGGGATCCGGCCTGGTCGAGGGGGTCGCCGCGCTCGGCGCCCGGCTCGACATGGTCGCCCTGGCCCGGGCGCGGGTCGAGCTGCCCGCCGACATCATCGCCCGGGCCGGGGCGCTGCGGACCGCGATCGACCGGCGGTCGGACCGGCCACACCGCGGCGGCCGGACGGGCACCGGCGCCGACGGCCCGGCCGGGACCCCGGTGCGGCCCCTGGACTGGCCGGCCGACCTGCCCGTGGGCGGGCGGCACGGGTTCGGCTCGGCGCAGCACGCGCGCTTCGCCGCCGCGGTCGCCGCCGCACTTCCCGGCCTCGACCCGGACCCCGCGGAGCGGACCCTGGTGCTGGGCACCGAGGAGCTGATGCACCTGCCGCTGCGGCTGGCCCAGGAGCTGGCCGACACCACCGGCGGGCACGTCGAGTTCTCCACCACGACCCGGTCCCCCGCGGTGGTCGTCGACGAGCCCGACTACGCGCTGCGCACCGGGCTGGTCTTCCCCGCCCACGACGACCCCGCCGACGGTCCCGGGCGCCGCTACGCCTACAACGTCGCCGCGCCGGGCGGCGACGGCCCGGCCTGGGACCGGATCCTGGTGGTCGTCGACCCGCCGGCGGACACCCCGGCCCTGCGCACCGGCCTGCTGCCGGCGCTGGCCCCGCACACCCGCCGCACGACCGTGGTGGTGACGCCGTGACCCCCGGCCCGGGTGCCCCGCCCGCACCGCTGCGCGGCCCGCACTTCGGCAGCTACCGGCCCGACGAGGTCGCGTGGCTGCTGACCGACCTGTCCGGGGTCGCCCTGGAGGCGCCGGTCGAGGAGCGCGAGGAGGCCGTGCAGAGCGGCGGGGCGCACTACGCCGAGTCGCTGCCCCAGGAGTACCAGCCCGACCCGGGCTACCTGCAGCTCTACCGGTCCGCGCTGGCGTCCTCCGCGGCCCGGATGGCCCGGGCCGTGGGGACGGTGACCGAGCTGGTGCTGCGCGAGCGCGGCCGCGACGTCGTGCTGGTGTCGCTGGCCCGGGCCGGCACCCCGGTCGGCATCCTGCTGCGCCGGTGGGCGGCCCGCCGGCACGGGCTGGACCTGCCGCACTACGCGGTGTCGATCGTCCGCGGCCGGGGCATCGACCCGCTGGCCCTGCGCTACCTCGCCGCGCACCACGACCCGGCCCGGGTCGTCTTCGTCGACGGGTGGACCGGCAAGGGCGCCATCACCCGCGAGCTGGCCGCCGCGCTCGAGGCGCACGGCGGCGGGTTCGACCCCGACCTGGCGGTGCTGGCCGACCCGGGGCGGTGCGTGCGCACCTTCGGCACCCGGGAGGACTGGCTGATCCCGTCGGCCTGCCTGAACTCCACGGTGTCCGGGTTGGTCTCGCGCACCGTGCTGAACCCGGCGATCCTGCGCCCGGACCAGTACCACGGCGCCAAGTTCTACGCCGAGCTGGCCGGCGCGGACGTCTCCGCCGACTTCCTGGACGCGGTCACCGCGCAGTTCGACGGCGTCACCGACACCACCGCCCCCGCCGACCGCGAGCCCGACCACGCCGGCCTGGCCGCCGCCCTGCGCCTGGTCGAGGACTACGACCTCGGTGACCCGAACCTGGTCAAGCCCGGTGTCGGGGAGACCACCCGGGTGCTGCTGCGCCGGGTGCCCTGGCGGGTGCTGGTCGATCCGGCGGCGCCGCCGGCGGACCTGGCGCACGTGCTGCTGCTGGCCCAGCGGCGCGGGGTGCCGGTCGAGGAGGTGCCCGGCCTGGCCTACCGCTGCGTGGGGCTGATCCACCCGCGCTACACCCGCGGCGCCACCGGCGCCGACGGCCGCAGCACGGTGTCCGGGAGCGTGTCCGGGAGCGTGCCCGGGAGCACCGCGCTCGACGGCGCCCGGTGACCGGCACGACCGGGAGCCGCCCGGTGGTCTGCCTGGACCTGGACCGCACCACGATCTACTCG
>JASLAP010000050.1 GCA_030147065.1 Pseudonocardia sp.
TTCATCGAGGTGTAGAGGATGACCAGCAGCCAGATGTTGTCCAGCATCCCGATCCCCTGGGCGATCAGGTAGACCGGCAGCAGGCCGGCCACCACCGGCAGCATCTTGGTGGACAGGAAGAAGAACATCACGTCGGTCCACTTGCGGACCGGCCGGATGGACAGGGCGTAGGCCGCCGGGATCGCCAGCACCAGCACCAGCGCCGTGGACACCACGCTCGCGGTGACCGAGTTGAGCAGCGGCGGCCACGGGCTGGCCCCGCCGCCGGAGCCGAAGAAGTTGGCGTACCCCTCCAGGCTCAGCGGCGCGAACAGCGACGGCGGGTTGGTGGCCGCGTCGTTCTCGTTGTGGAACGAGGTCAGCAGCATCCACAGCACCGGGGCCACGAACAGCAGCCCGACGATCCAGGCCACCACCCCGAGCAGCATCCCGGTGCGGTTGCGCCGGGGCGGGGCGACCGCCAGCTCGGACGGGGTCGGAGTGGACCGCGGCGCGGGCTGCGGCTTCTCGGCAGTGGCGGTCATGACTGCTCCTCCGCGGACGACAGCACCGGCATCATCAGGCCCCCTCCTCGCGGAACAGCGACGACACCGTGCGCAGGGCGAACATGGCGATCAGGATCGTGCCGATCACGACCACCACGCCCGCCGCGGAGGCCCGGCCGTAGTCCTGGGCGTTGTAGAAGGTCTGGTAGATCGTGTACGGCAGGTTCGCGGTGCCCAGGGCACCGGAGGTGATGGTGAACACCGCGTCGAAGTTCTGCACGATGTAGATCGATCCGAGCAGCCCGCCCAGCTCCAGGTACTGGCGCAGGTGCGGGAAGGTCATGTAGCGGAAGATCTGCCAGGTCGAGCAGCCGTCGATGCGGGCGGCCTCGATCACGTCGTGCGGCTTGCTCTGCAGCCCGGCCAGGATGATCAGCATCATGAACGGCGTCCACTGCCAGACCAGCGCGGCGATGATCGAGCTCAGCGGCCAGGTCGAGATCCAGTCCGGCTGGACGGCGTTCGCGCCGAACAGCCAGGTGAGCACGCCGTTGAACAGCCCGTACTCCGGGTTGTAGAGGGCGTGCTTCCAGACCAGCGCCGCGGCCACCGGCACCACCAGGAACGGGGTGATCATCATCGTCCGGACGATGCCGCGGCCGAGGAACGCCCGGTCCAGCAGCAGCGCGATCAACAGCCCGAGCACCAGGCTGATCAGCACCACCGACACGGTGAGCACGATCGTGGTGACGATCGCGTCGCGGGTGTTGACGTCGGTCAGCACCCGGGCGAAGTTGTCGAACCCGGCGAACGCGCGCTCGTCGGGGTAGTAGGCGTTCCAGTCCAGGAAGGAGATGATCAGCGTGCCGAGGAACGGCAGCTGGGTCACGATGATCAGGAAGATCAGCGCCGGCAGCAGCGGCGCGCGGCGCGACCAGTCACCGGCCCGGCGCAGCTTCTGACCACCGGCCTGCGGCCCACCCGCCGTGGTGTCCGAACGCGGTTCCAGCGCTGTGCTCATGACTCCCCCTCCCCGGCCCGCTCGCGGCGCGCCTGGTAGCGCTCGGCCACGTCCTCGGCCAGTTGCTGACCGCGGGCCAGGGCCTCGTCCACCGTCTGCAGCCCGGCGATCGCCGAGCTGATCTCCAGCGACACCTGGGTGCCCAGGTCAGGGAACTCCGGGATGCCGACGAACTGGATGCCGATCGCCGGCCGCGGCTGCACGCCGGGGCTGCGCGGGTCGGCGGCCTCGATCGCGGCCCGGGTCTGCTCGGCGAACGCCCCCGCCTCGGCGAGGTAGTCCGGGTTCTCGTAGGTCGAGGCCCGCTTGCCGGCCGGCACGCTGGACCAGCCGACCTGCTCGCCGACCAGCTGCTCGTACTCCTTGCCGGAGGCCCAGGAGATGAACTCCCAGGCGGCGTCCTTCTTCTCGCTGGCCGCCTGGATGCCCCACGACCAGGCGTAGAGCCAGCCCGAGCTGTCGGTCTCCACCACCGGCGCGGGCGCGTAGCCGATCCTGCCGCGGACCGGCGAGTCCTCCGCCTCCAGCGACCCGGCCGCCGACGTGGCGTCGTACCACATCGCCGAGTTGCCCTGGATGAGGTTGTTCAGGCACTCGGTGAACCCGGCCTGCGACGCCCCGGTCTCGCCGTACTCGCGGACCAGGTCGACGTAGAACTGCACGGCCTCGCGGAACTCCGGCGCGTCCACCCGCGCCTGCCAGTCCTCGGTGAACCAGGTGCCGCCGAAGGTGTTGACCACGGTGGTCAGCGGGGCGAAGACCTGGCCCCAGCCGGGCTGACCGCGCAGGCAGATCCCGGACATGCCGGGCTCGACGCCGTCGACCCGGGCGGCGATCTCGGCCACCTGCGGCCAGGTCGGGTTGGCCGGCATCTGGATGCCGGCGGCCTCCAGCACGTCCCGGCGGTACATCAGGAACGACGACTCGCCGTAGAACGGCTCGCCGTAGATCTGCCCGTCGTCACCGGACAGCGACTGGGTCATCGGGTCCAGGATGTCGTCCTGGTCGAAGTCGGGATCGGCCTCGATGTAGGGCGACAGCGGCGCGATCCAGCGGCTGCGGGCGTAGATCGGGATCTCGAAGTTGCTCAGCGAGGCGACGTCGTCCTGGCCGAAGGCGGAGTCGGCGGAGATGAACTCGTCCAGCGGCGCGAGCCAGCCGTTCTTCGAGTAGAACGGGACCTCGTAGTTCGAGATCGACGCGACGTCGTACTGACCGGCCTGGCTGGAGAACTCCTGGCTGATCTTGTCGCGGACGTCGTTCTCGGGCAGCACGGTGTAGTTGACCGTGATCCCCGTCTCGGCGGTGAAGTGCTCCGCGGTCAGCCGCTGCAGGTCCACCATCTGCGGGTTGTTGACCATCAGCACGTTGATGCTCCGCGCGCCGCCGTCACCGCCCCCGCCGCCGCCCCAGCCCGCGCACGCCGTGCTGACCATCAGCACGCACGCGAGCAGCGCTCCCTTGACTCCGGCCCGCTTCATCGCGCTCCTTCCGGATCGGCGGGAGCGCTCAGATGAGCAGCGCCCCGATCACACGATCAGCCTGTGGCAACGGTCACCGCGAGTCAATGCGCTGTGCAAGAATGGGCGATAGAGCGCTCATATGAGCAGGGGGTACGCGGGTGGTCACTGCAGCGGGCAATGCGCGGGGCCCCGCGCACCTGGTGCTCAGCGCCTCGGTGGCGCGGCGCTACTACCTCGACGGCCGGTCCAAGGTGGAGATCGCCGAGGAGTTCGCGCTGAGCCGGTTCAAGGTCGCCCGGCTGCTGGAGGACGCCCGGACCAGCGGCCTGGTGCGGATCGAGATCGGCCACCCCGGGGTCATCGACGTGGAGCTGTCCTCGCAGCTCATGCGCACCCTCGGGCTGACCCACTGCGTGGTCACCGACACCCCCGACGACCACCCGGCGTCGCTGCGCGAGCACCTCGGCGCGGCCGCCGCCGAGCTGCTCACCGAGGTCGTCACCCCCGACGACGTGCTCGGGCTGTCCTGGGCCCGCTCGGTGAGCGCGATGGCCACCGCGCTGCAGGGGCTGGCCACCGTCCCGGTGGTGCAGCTGACCGGGGCGCTGGCCCGGCCGGGCGTGGACGACAGCTCGATCGAGCTGGTCCGCGAGGTGGCCCGGGTCTCCGGCGGCCCGGCCTACTTCTTCTACGCCCCGATGGCCGTGCCGGACGCGGCCACCGCCCGGGCGCTGCGCCGCCAGCCCGAGGTGGCCCGGGCGTTCTCCCGGATCGGGACGGTGACCATCGCGCTGGCCGGGGTGGGCGCCTGGGCGCCCGAGCAGTCCACCCTCTACGACGCCACCGGCGAGGCCGAGCGGGTCGCGCTGGCCGAGCGGGGGGTGTGCGCGGAGATCTCCGGGGTGCTGGTCGACGCGGCCGGCGAACCGGTCCGTTCCGCGCTGACCGACCGGATGATCGGGATCACCGCCGAGCAGATGCGCGCGGTGCGCGAGGTGATCGCCATCGTCTACGGCACGGCCAAGGTCGGGGCGGTGCTGGCCGCGGTGCGCGGCGGGCTGGTCGACAGCCTGGTCACGCACTCGACCCTGGCCACCGCGCTGATCGAGGCGGCGCAGGTCGAGGGGGTCCGGTGAGGGCGGCCGCCGAGGTGCCGCTGCACGGCGGCACGGCCAACCGCGGCCGGGTGCACCGGGTGGGCGACACCGTGCGCCGCCCGCTGCGGCCGACCAGCCTGGCCGTGCACGCGTTGTTGCGGCACCTGGAGGAGGTCGGTTTCGACGGTGCCCCGCGGGTGCTCGGCGTCGACGACACCGGTCGGGAGGTGCTCAGCTACGTGCCCGGCGAGGCGGTCACCGCGCCCGCTCCGGCCTGGGGGCTCACCGACGCGGCGCTGGCCAGCGTGGGCCGGCTGGTACGCCGTTTCCACGAGGCCGCGGCCTCCTTCGACCCCACGCCCTTCACCTGGCCGCACGCCGCCCCCGCCCCGTTCCGCGGGCCCGGGATGGCGCACAACGACCCCAACCTGGACAACGTGGTGTTCCGCGACGGCCGGGCCGTCGCGCTGATCGACTTCGACCTGGCCGCCCCCGGTGCCGCGGTGTGGGACGTCGCCGCGGTCGCCCGGCTCTGGACCCCGCTGCGCGACCCGGCCGACACCGCCGACGGCCGCCGCCACCGCGAGCTGGCCCGGCTGCGGATGCTGGTGGACGCCTACGGCCTGGACGCGGCCGACCGCGCGCGGATGCTCACCGCGGTCCTGGACAACCACGAGTGGATGTGCGACATCGTCCGCGCCGGCGCCTCGGCCGGGGTGCCCGGCTTCGCCGAGTACTGGACCCCGGAGGCCGAGGCGCGCAACGCCCGGGCCCGGGACTGGCTGCGCGACAACGCCGCCGCCGTCGCCGCCGCGCTCGACTGACCGTTCGGGTGGTCGGGCCGGGCCCGGCTCACCCCACCCGCAGCACCCGGTCCAGCCCGGCCAGGGCGAGCATCCGGCGGGCCGGGCTGCCGGCCGGGGTGATCACCCGCAGCGGCCGGTCGGCGCGGTGGGCCAGCTCGGCCAGCAGGGCCACCCCGGCGCTGCTGACCCAGCAGTCCTCGGTCAGCACCAGGGTGAGCGCCCCGGCCCGGTCCAGCTCGGCCAGCAGCTCGCCGCGCACGTCGGCCACCCCCACCAGGTCCAGGTCGCCCTCGACCTGCAGCGCCACCCCGTCCGGGCGGTCCAGCCGGCGGACCGAGGCCCCCACCGGGACCGGCCCGGCCACCGACGCGACGGGTGGCCCGGCGGCGGACGGGCCCGGCGCGGACGGCGGCGGGGGCGGCACGGCCGGCATCCGGAACCGCACCGTGGTGCCCTCCGGTCCGGGCTCCACCTGCACGTCGGTGGCCAGGTCGCGGATCAGCGCCAGGCCGCGGCCGCGGAACCCGGGGTCGACCGGCGGCGGTCGCCACCGGCCGGCGTCGCCGACCCGCACGTCGAGCTCGCCGGTCGCCGTGCGCTCCAGGTCGACCTGCACGTACGCGGCGTCGCCCTGCAGGTAGGCGTGCTCGATCGCGTTCGTGGCCGCCTCGCCCAGGGCCAGCTGGAGGTCGGTCAGCGCGTCCTCGCCGGTGCCCTGCTCGGCGCACCACCGCGCCACCGCGCGGCGGAGCACGCCGAGCTGGTGCGGATCGGCCGGCAGGCGCATCCGCAGCGGCGCGGGCAGCATCCTGGCCAGCACGAACGCCACGTCGTCCGGCGCGGAGCGGCCCGCCACCATCCGGTCGAGCAGGGTGTCGGCAACCTCGCCCGGGGGCCCGGACAGGCCGCCGAGGACCTCGGCGAGCCGGTTCATGCCGTCGTCGACGACCTCGTCGCGGCGCTCGAACAGCCCGTCGGAGCACAGCAGGATCGACGCCCCGGGGTCGAGCCGGTCGTCGGCCTCCACGAACGGCGGCCGCCCGACCACCCCGAGCGGCGTCCCGCGGCCCGCGCCGAGCAGCCGCACCGCGCCGTCGCCGGACACCACCATGGGCGGGGGGTGACCGGCGCAGGCGTAGCAGAGCCCGCCGGTGTCCAGGTCGAGCACCGCGCAGGCCACCGTGCTGGCCCTGGCCCCCCGCACCCGGCGGGCGAACAGGTCCAGCTGCTCCAGCGCCCCGGCCGGCGTCTGGCCGTTGACCAGGTTCGCGGCCAGCGCGCTGCGCAGCTGGCCCATCACCGCGGCCGCCGCCGGGCCGCGCCCCACGACGTCGCCGACGACCAGGGCGACCCGGTGCTTGCCGCCGTCGGGGAGCTCCAGCACGTCGAACCAGTCGCCGCCGGCCTCGGTGCCCTCGGTGCCGGGCAGGTAGCGGGCGGCCAGCGCGAGCCGCTCCAGGTCGGGCAGCTGCTGGGGCAGCAGGCTGCGCTGCAGGGTCACCGCCATCTCGTGCTCGGCCTGGTGCAGCCGGGCCCGGGCGACCGCCTGGGCGGACTGGCCGGCCAGGGTCAGCACCAGGCTGCGCCGGAACTCGTCGGTGGCGGGCGGGGTGTCGAACCGCAGCCCCAGCACGCCGATCGAGCGCCCGCCGACCAGCAGCGGCGCCACCTTGTGCACCGGGTAGACGTCCTGGTCCCCCTCGGCCGCCCAGATCGGCTCGCCGGTGCGCAGGGCGTGCCGCAGCGGGTGGTCGACGTCGGCCGGCAGCTCGCCGGGCGCCTCGGCCGGCTCGTAGCCCTCCACGGCCATCGGCTGCAACTGGCCGCCCTCGCCGAGCAGCATGACCACCGCGGCCCGGGCCCGGGTGGCGGCCATCGCGTGCGTGACGGCCACCCGGGCGACGGCGTCCAGGCCGACCGCGCGCGACAGTGCGGTGGCCACCGCGCCCAGCCGTTCGGCTGCCCGCCGGGCGGCGGTCTCGGCGCGGAACAGCTCGGCCCGGTCCAGCGCCTGCGCGGCCAGCTCGGCCGCGGTCACCGCCGCCGTCCGCTCGTCGGCGTCGAACTCGTGGGCGGCGTCGAAGCCGACCCCGACCACGCCCAGGCAGCGGTCGCCGACCAGCAGCGGGATCAGGCCCAGGGCCTCCATCCCGGTCTCGGCGATGACCGGCCAGGTGCGCGGGAACCCGGCGCACCAGGCCGCCCGGTCGGGGATCCACACCGGCCGGCGGTCGCGGAACGCCTGCGCAGCCGGGATGTCGGCCCGCCGGGACAGCTGCTCCCAGCTGGCCGGGATCCGCTCGGTCCAGCCGTGCGTGGCGATCAGCCGCAGCGGCCCGTCGCCGGTCGCCGACCACACCCCGACGACCGGGCAGCCCAGCAGGGTGGCCAGGTGGTCGGCGGCGATCGCGGCCACCTCCTCGGAGGTGACCGCGGCGGACATCCGCGCGGTCGCCCGGTGCAGCAGCTCCAGCCGCTGGCTGGAGGCCCGCTCCTGCTCCCGCAGCCGCGCGTTGTCCACCGCCACCCCGGCCCGGCGACCGATCTCGACCACCAGGTCGAGGTCCTCGGTGTCGTAGGCGGGCTGGTCCGGACCGCGGCCGGCCCCGATCAGGCCCAGCACCCGCTCGCCCACGGTCAGCGGGGCCAGCACCACCGAGCGCAGCCGCAGCGGGTGGTCCGCGGGCGGCACCACCAGCCGGGCCCGCCCGGTCTCCAGGACCTCCCGCTGCAGCCCGACGTCGCCGGCGTGGGCCAGCAGGGCGAGCTCGTCGGCCGGGTCGGCGGCCGCGACCGCGCGCAGCAGCGGATCGGTCCCCGGCCGGTGCTCGTGCACCCGGACCTGGTCGGCGACGCCGTGCTCGACCAGCGTGCGGGCCAGCGTGCGGTACCGGCCGAGCGCGGTCTGCTCGCCCTCCAGGGCCGTGGCGACGTCGGCGAACAGCATGATCCGGCGCTGCTCGCGGTGGTGGGCGTCGACGTCCAGGCAGCCGCCGACGAACCCGGTGGGGTGCTCGGCGGGGCTGACCGGGGCGCCCCGGTCGAGCACCCAGCGGTGGTGCCCGCCGGCGTGCCGCAACCGGTACTCCACCTCGAACGGTGCCCCGGCCAGCGCGGCGGCCTCGCGCACCGACCGGTAGCGCGCCCGGTCGTCGGGGTGGATCCGGTCCTGCCAGGCCCGGCCCAGCTCGCCGGCCGCCTCCGCGGCGCCGGTGAAGTCCAGCCAGCCGCGGTTGACGAACTGGCGGCTGCCGGTGGCGTCGTCCACCCAGATCAGCGCCGGGGTGGCGTCGGCCATCGCGCGGAACCGCCGCTCGGCGGCCCGCCGGGTGCGGCCCAGCTGCAGGTGGCTGCCGACCCGGGCCACCAGCTCGCGCGCCGAGAACGGCTTGACCAGGTAGTCGTCCGCGCCGGCGGCCAGCGCGGTGACCGCGGGCCCCTCCCCCGCCTCGGCCGAGACCAGCACCACCGGCACCCCGGCCGTGGCCGGCTCCGCGCGCAGCGCGCGGACCAGCGACAGGCCGTCCAGCTCGGCCAGCCCGGCGTCGGCGACGACCAGGTCCGGCGGGTCGGCGACGGCGTCGGCCAGCGCCTGGACACCGTCCGCGACCACCTGCACCTGCCAGTACTCGGCCAGCAGCCGGCCGATGTAGGCGCGGACGTCGGGGTCGCCGTCGGCGACCAGCACCCGGCCGTCGGCGGCGGCGCCGTCGGGGGTCAGCAGCTCCGGGACCGGTGTCGCGGACGCCGTCGGCGCCCCGTCCTCGCCGGCCAGCCAGCGGCGGGCCTCGGCCAGGAACGGCTCGGCGATCTCGGTGGCCGGCCGGGGCTCCGCCTCCGGTGCCGGGGCCAGCGCCGCGACCGGCAGGTGCGCCACGCCCAGCGGCACCCGGACGATGAACACGCTGCCGATGTCGACCGTGCTGGTCACCTCGACGGTGCCGCCGTGCAGCTCGACGGCCTGGCGGACCAGGGCCAGCCCGATGCCGCTGCCCTCGGCCGAGCGCGCCGGCACCCCGGCGACCCGGTGGAAGCGGTCGAACAGCCGGGGCAGCTGGTCCTCCGGGACGCCCACCCCGGTGTCGATCACGCGCAGCTCGGCGCACTCGTCGTCGGCGACCACCTCGACCCGGATGCCGCCCTCGAAGGTGTGCTTGACCGCGTTGGTCAGCAGGTTGAGCACGACCTTCTCCCACAGGTCGCGGTCGACCCAGACCGGCCGGGGCAGCGGCGGGCAGTCGACGTCCAGGATCAGCCCGGCCCGCTCGGCGGTGGACCGGAACAGCCCGGCCAGTTCGGCGGTGACCGCACCCAGGTCCAGCGGGGCGAACCCGCTGGCCCCGGCGACCTCCAGCCGGGACACCTCCAGCAGGTCGTTGACCAGCTTGAGCATCCGGGTGGCGTTGCGCTCCAGGACGTCCAGGTCGGGCTGCAGGGCGGCGGGCGCGGTGCCGCGCAGGTGCTCGATCGGGCCGAGGATCAGCGCCAGCGGGGTGCGGAACTCCTGGCCCACCGAGGACAGGAACTCGGTGCGGGCCCGGTCCAGCTCGACCATCGCCGCCGAGCGCCGTCCGTGCGCCTCGGCGACCTGCGCGGAGGCCACCGTCGCGGCCACGTTGTCCACCACCAGCTGCAGGAACGCCCGCTGGTCGGCGTCGAAGGGCAGCGTCGGCGGCACCCCGAGCAGCACGCCCACGGCCGGCCGGCCGTCGGCGTCGGGGATGCTGGCGGTGGCCGCGACCGAGGAGCGGATCCCGCGCGCGTTGCGGACGCCGCCGCGCAGCTCGACCATCGCGAACCCGGTGTCGCCCGGCACCGGCAGGTCGGGCGGGGTCCGGCCGAGCCCGGCGGTGGCGACGGTGCGCGCCGGTGCGCTGTCACCGTGGAGGCGGGTGAACGCGGCGAAGGCGACATCGGAGCTCGCCGCGTCGAGCACCCCGGCGACCTGTTCGAGGGCCCGCTCCACCGAACCGGCGTCCCGGCCGGCCTCGGCCAGCCGGGCCAGCAGCCGCAGCCGGCGCTCGCCGACCACCCGCCGGGTGGTCTCGATGGTCACGTTGAACACCCCGGCGACGTCGCCGCGGCGGTCGCGCAACGGGCTGTAGGAGTAGTTCCAGTAGGTCTCCTCGGCGAACCCGTGCCGGCGCATCATCAGCAGGTCGTCGTGCCGGCCCTGCGGCTCGCCGGTGCGCATGACCCGCTCCAGCAGCGGACCGACCTGGTGCCAGATCTCCGGCCAGACCGCCTCGACCGGCTGGCCGAACCCGGCCGGGTGCTTCTGGCCGGCCCCGGGGA
>JASLAP010000075.1 GCA_030147065.1 Pseudonocardia sp.
CTCGCGGGTGACGACCTGCCCGGCGCGCATCAGCAGCACCTTGAGCAGCTCGAACTCCTTGTTGGCCAGGCCGACCTCGGTGCCGTCGACGAGCACGCGGCGGCCGGACAGCTCCATCCGCACACCACCGACCTCCACGGCCTCAGGGGTGAGCCTGCGCAGCAGCGCCCGCACCCGCGCCAGCAGCTCGGCCAGCCGGAAGGGCTTGCCCACGTAGTCGTCGGCGCCTGCGTCGAGGCCGACGACGAAGTCGACCTCGTCGGTGCGCGCGGTGAGCATCAGCACGGGCAGGTCGGGGTGCTCGAGCCGGACCCGCCGGCACACCTCCAGCCCGTCCATCCCGGGCAGGCCGAGGTCGAGCACCAGCAGGTCGACGCGGTTGCCGTGCATCCGCTCCAGCGCGGTGACCCCGTCCACGGCGACCTCGACGGTGTACCCCTCGCGCTGCAGCGCCCGGGACAGCGGCTCGGCGATGGCGGCGTCGTCCTCCGCCAGCAGCACCGTGGTCACGGGGACAACAGTAGGCCGGACGGCGGTCGGCGGGCCGACCGGATCGCGCCGCTGCCCGCGGTGCCCTCGCCCGGCCCCACGGGACGACAGTCGCTCTCGTCCGCCGCAGCCCCGGGTTGCTCTCGTCCGATCCGCCGGGACGGGAGTCGCTCTCGTCCGACCGGACGAGGCGAAAGTCGCTCTCGCGCGACTCGACGGGACGAAAGTCGCTCTCGTCCGACCCGCCGCTCGGCAGCACCGGACGACCGGCGCGTTCACCCCGCCCGGGGAGGCCGGCCGGCCGCGCTGGGATGCTGCGGCGGTGGATCCCGATCTCGCCGCAGACCTCGACCTCGCCCTGGCCCTGGCCGACGCCGCCGACGCGGTCACCCTGCCCCGGTTCCGAGCCACCGACCTGCGGGTCGACCGCAAGCCCGACCGCACCCCGGTCACCGACGCCGACACCGCGGCCGAGCGGGTGCTGCGCGAGGCGATCGCCGCGCAGCGGCCGGCCGACCAGGTGCTCGGCGAGGAGGAGGGCGGGGACGTGGCCGTCGCCGGGCGCGGCTGGGTGCTCGACCCGATCGACGGCACCAAGAACTTCTCCCGGGGCATGCCGGCCTGGGCCACCCTGATCGCGCTGACCGTGGACGGCGAGCCGGTGGTCGGGGTGGCCAGCGCGCCGGCGCTCGGTCGGCGGTGGTGGGCCGGGCGCGGGCTCGGGGCGTGGACCAGCGACGCGGCCGGCGCGGCGCCGCGCCGGATCGCGGTGTCGGCGGTGGGCGAGCTGGACGACGCCTACCTGTCCACCACCGACCTGCGGGTGTTCGGCCGGCAGGGCCGGATGGACCGCTGGCTGGCCCTGGTCGACGCGGTGTGGGAGACCCGCGCGTTCGGCGACTTCTGGCAGCACTGCCTGGTCGCCGAGGGGGTGCTGGACGTGGCCGTCGACCCGGTCGCCAACGCCTGGGACCTGGCCGCGCTGGTGCCGGTGCTGGCCGAGGCGGGCGGGCGGATGACCGGGCTGTCGGGCACCGGCACGTTCGCCGAGGGCGACGGGATCGCCAGCAACGGGCTCCTGCACGACGCCGCCCTCGCCGTCATCGGCACCCGCTCCTGACCGTCGAGAACGACGTTGTCGCGCATGTGGATCGGTCCACCGCGCAGCAACGTCGTTCTCGACGGGGGTGGGCGGGGCGGGTGATGATCGACGGCGTGCAGCTCGCCTTCGAGGACTTCTCCCCCGGCCGCGTGTTCGACCTCGGCACGACCGTGGTGGACCGCGACGAGATGGTGGCCTTCGCCCGCCGGTTCGACCCGCAGCCGTTCCACCTCGACGAGGAGGCCGCAGCCCGGTCGGTGTTCGGGGGCCTGGCCGCGTCCGGGTGGTTCACCGCGGGGCTGTGGATGCGTGCCTACGCCGACACCGTGCTGAACAACGCGACGTCGATGGGCTCCCCGGGCGGCGAGGAGATCGCCTGGCCGGCGCCGGTGTTCGCGGGCGACGAGCTGGTGGCGTCGATGGAGGTGCTGGAGGCGCGGCTGTCGCGCAGCCGGCCGGGGCTGGGCCTGGTCCGGCTGCGCGCGCACCTGCACCGCGCCGGTGACGAGGTCTTCCGCAGCACCTTCACCGGCATGTTCGGCACCCGCGGGTGACCGGGGGCGGTCAGCCGCGGTCGGCGAGCTCCTTCTGGTACTTCTCGGTCATGTGGGCGACCGCGGCGTTCTGGGACGCGGCGTGGTCGGTGCGGGTGCCGCGGGCGCGCTCGCGGGCGTCCAGGGTGGCCTGGGCCTGGCCCTGGAACCGGGGCATGACGTGCTGGGCGATCAGCTCGTAGGACCGGCGGGTGGCCTGCGGGTTCGCCCACTCGTGGGCCAGCAGCAGCATCGCGCCGAACCCGCCGTTGGACTGGTCGACCAGCCGCTGCACCTGGGCCGCGGCGTCCTCGACGGTGCCGATCGCGCCGATCCCGGCCTCGTTCACGAAGTCGATCATCTCCTTGACGTCCCCGCCCTCCACGGCCATCTGCGGGAACGCGGCGACCTTCTGGAAGTACCGGAACCACTGCTCGATGCCGTGCTCGACGTCCTTGTAGGCCTGCTCGCGGGTCTCGGCCACGTGCATCAGCCCGACCAGCCGCCACTCGGCCCGGTTCACGGTGGTGCCGAAGGTGGCGGCGCGCTCCTCCATCACGCCCCAGTGGTGGGCCAGCGCGTCGAAGCCCTCCGCGGTGAGCGTGGCGCCGATGGACAGCAGCCCCAGGCCGTGCCGGCCGGCCAGCCGCGGTCCGGTGGGCGAGGCCACCGCGGCCACCGCGACGTCGAACAGCGGGTCGGAGTAGGGCCGCAGGTGCAGCCGGGCGTCGATCAGCTTGTGGGTGCGGGTCTCGGCGTTCACCGGCTCGTCGCCGCGCAGCAGCCGCATGACGATGTCGAGGTTCTCCTCGAGCAGCTCGCGGGTGTCGGTGGGGTTGAGGCCGATCATCGCCGAGTCGGTGGGCAGCGACCCGGGCCCGACGCCCAGCATCACCCGGCCCCGGGTGAGGTGGTCGAGCAGCACCATCCGCTCGGCCACCCACAGCGGGTTGTGGTAGCTCAGCGACGTCACCCCGGTGCCGAGCTTGATCCGCTTCGTGCGCTCGGCGGCGGCCGCGATGAAGATCTCCGGCGAAGCGATGATCTCCGAACCGGCCGAGTGGTGCTCGCCGATCCAGGCCTCGTCGTAGCCGAGGTCGTCGAGGTGCTCGACCAGCCGCAGGTCGCGCTGCAGGGCGCTGGTGGGGTTCTCCCCGGCCGGGTGGAAGGGGGCGAGGAAGATGCCGAACCGCAGACGTGTCACTGGGACTCCCCGTCGTCACCGGCCCGTCGCCGATGACGGGTGAACCGACGCTAGGCGTCGCCCGCCGCGGGCGTCAACGCCCGGACCACCCGCGACGGCGACGGCCGCCCCAGCCGCTGCGCCATCCAGGCGCTGGTGGCCACCAGGGCGTCGAGGTCGACCCCGTGGGCGATGCCGAGCCCGTCGAGCATCCAGACCAGGTCCTCGGTGGCCAGGTTGCCCGTCGCCGACTCCGCGTACGGGCAGCCGCCCAGGCCGCCGGCGCTGGCGTCGACGGTGGTGACCCCGCGGCGCAGGGCGGTCAGGGTGTTGGAGAGGGCCTGGCCGTAGGTGTCGTGGAAGTGCACGGCCAGCCGGTCGACCGGCACGCCGCCGGCCGCGCAGGCGTCCAGCACCGCGTCGACGTGGCCGGGGGTGCCGGTGCCGATGGTGTCGCCGAGGGAGAGCTGGTCGCAGCCCATCGCGACCAGCCGCCGGCCGACCGCGGCCACCTGGTCGGGCGCCACGGGGCCCTCCCACGGGTCGCCGAAGCACATCGAGACGTACCCGCGCACCCGCAGCCCGGCGTCGACGGCCCGGCGCACCACCGGCTCGAACATGGCGAACTGCTCGTCGAGGGTGCGGTTGAGGTTGCGGTTGGCGAAGGTCTCGGTGGCGCTGGCGAAGATCGCCACGTGCCGGACGCCGGCCGCCAGGGCCCGGTCCAGGCCGCGCTCGTTGGGCACCAGGACCGGGTAGTCGACGCCCTCGGCGCGGGTCAGCCGGGCCAGCAGCTCGGTCGCGTCGGCCAGCTGGGGCACCCACTTCGGGTGCACGAAGCTGGTCGCCTCCAGCACCCGCAGCCCGGCCGCGGCCAGCCGGTCCAGGAACTCCGCCTTGACCTCGACCGGCACCGTCGCGGACTCGTTCTGCAGGCCGTCCCGGGCCCCGACCTCGTAGATCGTCACCCGGTCGGGCAGCCCCCCGGCCGGCACGGTCATGGGGAGCGCGCGTTCAGCGTTCATCGACGACCTCCGCGTAGAGCTGCAGGTAGACGCGTTCGACGTCGGGCACGTCGTCGAACTCCAGGGGCTCCTCCGAGGCCGACTCGATGACCAGCGTCCCGCAGCCCACCAGCCGCTCCACCAGGGTGTGCCGGAACTGCACGGAGTTGATCCGGTCCAGCGGGATGTCGATGCCGTGCCGGGTCAGCACCCCCTCGCGGACCAGCACCCGGCGGGTGGTCACCACGAAGTGCGTGGTCCGCCAGCGGATCACCGGCAGCACGGTCAGCCAGAAGACCAGTGCGCCGCCCAGCCCGACCAGCGCCACCCAGGCCCACGGCGCCCAGCTCTGGGTGGCGACCAGGGCGGCCAGGAAGCTGCCCAGCCCGACCACGACCAGCAGCACCAGCACCGGCACGACCAGCAGTTTCCAGTGCGGGTGCCGGTGCATGACGACCTGCTCGCCCTCGACGAGGAGGTCGTCCGGGTAGGCCATGCGGCCACGGTACCCAGGGGTCCGGGCCGGGCTCAGCCGCCGGCGGCCTCGGCCGGGCGGACGTGCACGACGTCGCCGGCGGCGACGGCGCGCCGGTGGCCGGCCGCGTCGAGCAGCAGCAGCCGCCCGTCCTGGTCGACGTCCTCGGCGATGCCGACGACCGACCCCCCGCCGGGCAGCCCGACCCGGACCTCGACGCCGAGGCTGGCGCAGCCGGCCCGGTAGTCCGCGCGCAACCGGCTCGCGTCCGGGTCGCCGCGCGCGGCCCGCCACTCCGCCTCCCGCTCGGCCAGCTTCAGCAGCAGCGTGGTCAGCACCTCGGCGCGGTCGGCGGAGCCGCCCTCGGCGGCCAGGCAGGTGGCGCCGGGCTGGTCGGGCGGCGCGGCGGTGACGTTGAGCCCGATGCCGAGCACCAGGGCGGGCCGGGACTGGTCGGCGACCTCGGCCAGGATGCCGGCGACCTTGCGCTGCCGCGGTCCGATCAGGCAGTCGTTGGGCCACTTGAGCCCGGACGCGGCGACGCCGAGGGCGCGCACGGTGTCCAGCACGGCCAGTCCGGCCAGCAGCGGCACCCACCCGAACCGCGACGGCGGCACGCCGACCGGGCGCAGCAGCACGCTGACCGCGATGCCGGTGCCGGCCGGGGCGACCCAGCTGCGGGTCAGCCGGCCGCGGCCGGCCGACTGGAACTCCGCCACCAGCACCGCGCGGTCGGGGGCGCCGTCCGCGGCGGCGGCGAGCAGGTCGGCGTTGGTGGAGCCGGTCTGCTCGACCAGGTCGAGCTGCGCCCACGGGCCGACCACGGCGCCGCGCAGCGCGTCGACGTCCAGCGGCTGGCCGGTCCGGTTCACGGTCCGGACGCTACCGGCGTGGAAGGACCGTTGTGCCGCTGCGCCACCCGGGTGCGCGACGGGCGGCGGGGCAGCGGCGACAACGTGCCAGCGGCGGGCGTGACGCGGCCCGCTCGGTGCTTCGATCCGGTGAACCCGGCGTTAATGTGCCCCCCATGAGCGAGCGTGCGAGCGAATCATCGACACAGCGCTTTCGCGAAGCGTCGACCGAGCGCAGCGAGGGAGTGCGGTGAGCGCAGCCACCGAGCCGCTGGCCGACCCGTCCGGCGCCGCCGACGGCGAGCCCGACATCCACACCACCGCGGGCAAGCTGGCCGACCTGCACCAGCGGGTGGCCGCCGCGGTGCACGCCGGCAGCGAGGCCGCGGTGGAGCGCCAGCACGCCAAGGGCCGCCAGACCGCCCGCGAGCGGATCGACCAGCTCCTCGACCCCGGCTCGTTCGTCGAGCTGGACGCGCTGGTCCGGCACCGCTCGACCAACTTCGGCATGGAGGCCAAGCGGCCCTTCGGCGACGGCGTGGTCACCGGCACCGGCACCGTCGACGGCCGGCCGGTCGCGGTGTTCAGCCAGGACGCCACGGTGTTCGGCGGCTCGCTGGGCGAGGTCTACGGCGAGAAGATCGTCAAGGTGATGGACCTGGCC
>JASLAP010000092.1 GCA_030147065.1 Pseudonocardia sp.
CGGCTGGGTGCTCGTCGACCGCGACGGCACCATCAGCACCCCGACCCCGATGCCCGAGCAGCGCGCCCGCGCGTTCAGCCGGCTGCTCGGCATCGACTGGCCCGGCGGCCCCGCATGACCCGGCCGGCGGCACCCCGCTACCCCTGCCGGCGGTGCCGCGCCACCCTCGTCCACCGCGACGACCTGCCCGGCTACTGGGTGCACGTCGACACCGGCGTCCGCCAGTGCGGCGACGGCGTCGAGGTCGGCGAACCCGACATCCCGACCCGCTACGCCGGACCCCGCACCCGCCGCCGCTGGGACCTCCGCGAGGATCGCTAGTCCTCGCAGACCGTCGCGGGTGACGCAGCCCGTCGAGGGTCGTCGCAGCCCGCCCACCGGCTGCAACGGCACCATCCGGGCTGCGCGACACCACTCGTGCTGCGACGACAACCCGGCCCGCCGTCTCACCGGCCGCGATGACAGTGCTCGCGCAGACCGTCGCGGGTGGCGCAGACCCCGAGGTGCCCTCGCAGCGCGCCGGCAGGCTGCGCGAGCACCACATGGTCTGCGACGTCCACCGGGCGCGCACAGGCCTGGCACCCCGAGGCGTCCGACCGGGGCTGCCGCGGCCCGTGCGGCGTCGCGCAGCCCGTGGGGTGTCCTCGCAGCGTGCCGGCGGGCTGCGAGGGCACTACACGGTCTGCGACGTCTACCCGGGCGCGCCACAGATCCGGGCCCTGTGGCCCGACCCTGGTTGGCGCAGCTCGTGGGGTGTTGCGCAGCGCGTGGGGTGTCGTCGCAGCTGGTCGGCGCGCTGCGAGGGCACTACTGGGGCTGCGCGACGCCCCGGGTGCTGCGACGAGACCCCCCGCGGGCGACGGGACCTGGGTGAAGCGGTGACGCGCCGACGGGCGGGAGTGCCGTTCGTCCGAGGGGAGCCGGACGGCGGGACCGTCGGTGACCGGATCAGTCGGAAGTGCCGAGCATGGCCTGCAGCTTGCGGACGGTCGCCCAGTTGCGGACGGTGCCGCCGCCGTCCGGGGCTTTGGTGGCGCCGGGCAGCCGGTTGAGCTGGGCGGCCAGCTCGCTGCGGCCCATTCCGTCCGGGAGGTGCAGGTAGACGACCCGGCCGAGCACGGTCGCCGCGTCGCGGCTGCCCTTGGCGCGGGCCCGCTCGACCGCTTCGGCGACCGTGGCGATCTCCTCGGGCCCGGGAGCGGCGGCCCGGAAGACCGCGTGCACCTTCTTCGGGTCCGGCTCGTCGGGGTAGGGGTTCGCCGCCACCGCCCGGTCGAACTCGTCGCGGTCGAGCGCGATGACCGCGCTGGTCAGCCCCAGCTGGTCGGCCAGCGCTTGCTGCAGGCCCGCGGCGACGGTTGCCGGGTGGGGCTCGGTGCTGGTGAGGACCACGTTGCCGCTCTGGATGTAGGTAGCGACGTCGGTGTGCCCGAGCGACTCGACGACGGCGCGCAGGTCGGCCATCACGAGCCGCCGGGAGGGGCCGCCGACGTTGATCCCGCGCAGCAGCGCGACGTGGGTGGGCACCGGCTCATCCTGCCGGACGGCGGGATCCTGTCGGTGCCGCCGCCTAGCGTGCCGGCCATGACCAGTCCCGCGGGTCCGGCGGCCGGTGACGGCCGGGAGGACTTCGACTTCCTGTTCGGCACCTGGCGGGTCGCCGCCCGCCGGCTCACCGACGTGCTCGACCCGGCCTGCACGACCTGGCACGACTTCGCGCTGACCGCCGAGGCCCGGCCGGTGCTCGGCGGGTTGGGCAACCAGGACAGCTACCGCGGCCCGGACGGTCCGGGTGGGCGGCCGTTCGACGGCATGACGCTGCGCCTGTTCGACCCGCGCACCCGGACCTGGCGCATCTGGTGGGCCTCGACGGGCAACCCGGGCCACCTGGACCCGCCGATGGAGGGCCGCTTCACCGGTGGCCGCGGCGACTTCCGCGGCCGCGACCGCCTCGACGGGCGCGACGTCGACGTCCACTTCCGCTGGCACGCCGACGGGGCGCGCTCGGCCCGGTGGGCGCAGTCGTTCTCGTTCGACGGCGGCCGCTCCTGGACGGAGAACTTCACGATGGCCTTCACCCGCACATGAGGCGAGGGCGCAGTCCGGAGACCGGGCGGCCGCCCGGGGCGCGGGGTAGTTTCGCCGGGTGAGCATCTCCGCTGGTGACAAGCTTCCAGACGTCGAGTTGCGGACCATGACCCCGGACGGTCCGACGACCGTGCGCACCTCGTCGGTGCTCGGCCGGGGCCGGGTCGTGCTGTTCGCCGTGCCGGGGGCGTTCACCCCGGGCTGCTCGAACGTGCACCTGCCCGGCTTCGTCGAGCGGGCCGGTGAGCTGCGGGCCAAGGGCGTCGACACGATCGCCTGCGTGGCGGTCAACGACGCGTTCGTGATGGACGCCTGGGGCAAGGCGCACGGCGCCGACGACATCCTGCTGCTCGCCGACGGCAACGCCGAGTTCGCCGAGGCCATGGGCCTGGTCATGGACGGCGCCGCGGTCGGCTTCGGCCGGCGCTCGAAGCGCTACGCGGCGATCGTGGAGGACGGCGTGGTGCGCAGCATCGACGTCGACGACCGCGGCATCGACGCGTCGAGCTGCGCCAACCTGCTGCTCAAGCTGTAGCCGCCGGCGCGCAGCTACCCGAGGTCCGCGGCGCCCGACCACCCGCGTCGCCCCCGGGCGGAGCGATCAGCGTTGACCGCGACGTCCGGAGGGCGGGTCGAACGGCGGCGGACGGCCCGGCAATCCCGTTCAGCCGGTCGCGGACCGGACGGGCGCGCCTTCCCCGGGAGCCGGCACCTCCATACCCTAGGAGGTACCTGTACAGCACGTCCGACCGGGGACGAGCCGTGCTCGTCCCCGGCCGGACGTCCGTGCTGGACGGTGCCCACCGCTGCTCGCGCCGGCGCGGTCACCGGGCCGAGAGCAGCTCCTGCATCTCGACGATCTCGGCCCGCTGATCCTCGATGATCTTCTGGGCGAGGGCCCGGGCGTCCGGGTGCCGGCCCTCGGCGAGCTCGGTCTCGGCCATCTCGATGGCGCCGTTGTGATGCTCGGTCATCATCTGCAGGAACATGCGGTCGAAGCTCGTCGCGTCGGCCCGGCCGAGCTGCCCCATCTGCTGGTCGCTCGCCATGCCGCCCATGCCGCCCATGCCCGGGTCGCCGTGGTCCATGCCGCCCATCGAGCCGGTCTCCGGCTCGCCCCAGGCTGCGAGCAACCCCCGCATCTGCTCGATCTCCGGGCCCTGGGCTCGTTGGATGCGGGTGGCCAGCTGCCGGACCTCCTCGTCGCCGGCCATCCGGGTGGCCATCTCGGACATCTGGATGGCCTGGGCGTGGTGCGGGATCATGCCTTGGACGAACGCCGTGTCGGCGGCGTTGTGCGCGGCGGCCGGCGAGGTGGATGCCGTGTCTGGCGAGCCGCTCGGGCCGCTGCAGCCGGCGACGAGGGCGATGGTGGCGGCGGCGGTGCCGAGCACGCCGAGGACGGACCTGCTGTTCATGATCGGGAGTACTCCTCTGTGGGCAGACGAACGTGACCGGACCAGCGCTCTTCCGCGCTGGAGGCCGATCAGTTCCGCAGCACGCAGAGTTGCGCGAGCCGGACCGAGGTCGGTGGCGGTGCCCGCGGGCCGGTCCCGGGCCGTCCGCCGCGGGGGTCCCCGGCGCGCCGGGCTGCGCTGCCGGCCAGGAGCGTGAGCAGCGCCGTGCCGGCCAGGACGAGCAGGGCAGCCACCACGGCCAGGCACAGGTGGAGGAGGTCGTGCAGCGCGGAGTGCTGTCCGGCGGGTTCTCGCTCGCCGGCGACACCGGCGGCCGGAGCGGGACCTGCGGCGGGCATCTCGCCGTCCATCGCCGACCGGGCTGCGGGGGATGGGGCGGAGTGCGCGGAGTCGTCGACGTGCACCGCCGCGTTCCGGGCGTGTCCGGTGGCGTCGTGGCAGGCGGTGGTGGAGTGCATCGCCACCACACCCACGATCAGCGACAGCACCAGCAGGACCCGCTGCAGGCCGCGTCGCCGGACCAGGTGCACGAACCCGACGATAGTGATGCCGACCGGAGTGCGCCCCCGGCGCCGCTGCCCGCTCCGGTTCGGGACCCGCCAACCGGCGTTCCGGCTTGTCTGCGCCGGGCGATGCCGCCACTCTGGCGGGGTGAGCGACAAGACGGTGGAACTGCACCTCGATGAGGCGGGCCTGGCCAGGGACCTGCCCCGCCCGGACGACTCCCACGACGCCATCCAGGACGTGCCGTTCAGGCCCGTCCAGTTCCGCGACGACGACCTGCCGACCGCACTGGAGCGGTCGGCGGCCTGGCTGCGCAGCGCCCAGCAGTGGCTGGGCGAACCGATGGACGTCATCGCCATCCACCTCGACTACGACGACCAGGCGGGCTCCCCGTACTACGAGGTCAAGCTGCTCTGCAACGAGGAGGACCTGGCCGGGGCGCCGCTGGCGCTGCGCAACGCCGGCCGGGTGAACGGCAGCCCGTCGGCCTGACCGCGCGATCGGTGCGCAGCGGGCCGGGGTTGCTGCCCCGGCCCGCTCAGCCGCGGACGGCGACCAGGTGCGCCGCCGCGGCCACCACCGCGGCGTACTGGACGGCGACCAGGTCGCGGATCGGCACCGGGACGGCCGCGGCGCCGGCGGCCTCGGCGCACCACCCCGCGTAGTGCTCGGCGAGCCGGGCCCGCGCCGACCGCACCGCCGGGCGCAGGTTGCCGATCGTCTGCTCGGCGTCCAGCGCCCGCAGCAGCATCCCGCCGTAGCGCAGCCGGAACATGTGCACCGCGTCGGTGGTGGACACCAGCTCGGCCACCGTGGCCCGGCGCCGGGGGTCGGCGCCCTCGGCGCGGGCGAGCATGTCGGCGCCCAGCTCGCCGGCGATCCGCGCGTAGAACCGGCTGGCCCGCAGGAACGGTGACTCCACCCAGGTCAGCCCGTCCACCGCGGCGAGGACCTCGGCCAGCACCCCGCCCAGCTCGACCAGTTCCCGGCCGTGCTCGGTGAGCGGCTCGGCGTAGCGCCGGTCGGTGGGGGTGGGGTCGGCGATCCGCCGGTCGCTCCAGTAGGGCAGCTCGCTGACCAGGGTGAGCGTGCCGTGCCGCTCGGCGTAGGAGCCGGTGGAGTTGCCCCCGGAGATGGTCTCGGTCAGCCCGGCGGGCTCCAGGTGGTCGTAGGCGTCGCGGATGTCCAGCGAGCGGAACACGCCCTCGGCCAGTCGGGGCACCCACGGCGCCTCGGGCTCGCCCTGGTGCAGCGGCAGCCCCAGCCGGGCCGGGATCTGCTGCAGCGTCGGGTACAGCCCGGGCTCGTCGCGGCTCAGGTAGTAGTAGACCCCGCCCAGCTCGGCGTTGTGCAGCGAGGCCATCAGCGCCGGGCGGTGCGCGTCGATCAGCCGCATCAGCGCGAGCGTCTCCGGGAGCACCGCGTCGAAGTAGGCGTTCTTGTGCTCCAGCGGGAAGGTCCACTCGATCTGCTCGGACCCGGCCTGCCGGTAGAAGTGCCGGGCGTAGTGCTCGCGGGTGAACGGGCCCTTCAACCAGCCCTCGTTGAGCCGCAGCCCGTCGGGGTCGATGCAGGCCACGATGTGCCAGGTGTGCCGCAGCCGGGCGCGCAGCCCGGCGTCGGCGGCCAGCCGGGCGGCCAGGTGCAGCGCGGTCAGCCCGCCGATCGGCTCGTTGGGGTGTGGCAGCCCGAAGACCAGCGCCTCGCCGTGCGCGTCCGGGCCGCCGTGCACGGTCAGGCAGGTCAGCGGCTCGCCCTGGGCGGAGGTGCCGACGCGGCGCAGCGCCACCACACCGGGGTGCGCCGCGGCCAGCCGGGTGCACTCCGCGGCCAGTTCGTCGGCGGTGGCGAAGGCGGCGATGTCCGGCACCGAGTCGATCTCGTCGGCCAGCCACGGCGGAACGGCCGGTTCCAGGGTGGCGGTCGGCGGGGTGGGCGAGGTCATGGACACCCTTCCTACCTGGCCGGACCCGGCGCGGACGAGACGAGCCACCCGGCCGGACGCGCGGCAGCCGGCCGGACCCGCGGCCCTCAGACCCCGGCGGTCTCCCGGTGCTGGCGCGGGCTGACCCCGCGCACCCGCTTGAACGCCGTGCTCAGCGCGTACGGGGTGCCGTACCCGACCCGGCGGGCCACCTCGGCCACCGTGGCCTGCGGCTCCCGCAGCAGGTCGGCGGCCAGCGTCAACCGCCAGTTCAGCAGGTAGGCCATCGGCGGTTCGCCGACCACCTCGGTGAACCGCCGGGCCAGCGTCGCCCGGGACACCCCGACCGCGGCGGCCAGCGAGGCGACCGTCCACGGCCGGGCCGGGTCGTCGTGCAGCAGCCGCAGCGCGGCCCCGGCCAGCGGGTCGCGGTGGGCCTGCCACCAGGTCGGGGCGTTGAACCGGTCGAACCAGGTGCGCAGCACGGTGATCAGCAGCAGGTCGAGCAGCCGGTCCAGCACCGCGGTCTGGCCGGGCTCGTCCCGGGCGACCTCGGTGGCGAGCAGGCCGACCAGCGGGGAGTCCAGCTCGGTCGCCGGCACCGTGAGCAGCGGTGGCAGCGCGTCCAGCAGCCGCCGGCTGACCTCGCTCTGCACCTCGTAGACCCCGCAGATCATGGTCGTCGACCCGGCCGGGTTGTTGCCCCAGGTGCGCACGCCCATGTGGCTCGGGTAGCCCGCCGGGTCGGCGGCCGGCACGCACTGCTGGCCCGGCAGCACGATCACCTGCGGGGCGGTGGCCGGGTCGTCGCCCACCGTGTAGTGCCCGGGGCCGCGGGCGATGCCGATGTCGCCGGCGTCGAGCCGGATCGGGTCGCCGTCGTCGGGTACCACCCAGGCGTGGCCGCGCACGATTGCGGTCAGGGTGAGCGGGGAGTCGTCGGCGATGCGCAGCGCCCACGGCGGGTCGAAGACCGAGCGCATCAGGAACGCGCCGCGCGCCCGCGGTCCGTCCAGGAACCCGACCAGCTCGTCCACGACGCCATCCTAGACGCTCGCGTATGCGGTCGAGCCGCCGAACGATGGACCGTCTCACCGCTGATCGGCAGATTTGTCCCCATGACCACCACCGAACCCGGCACCCTGCTCGCCACCGCCATCCGGGCCATCGAGCGGCGCTCGTTCTGCACCCTGGCCACCAGTTCCGCGCAGGGCCGCCCGCACGCGGCCGGCGTGCTCTACGCCGCGGTCGGCACGACGCTCTACGTGAGCACGCTGCGCGACAGCCGCAAGGCCCGCAACGTCGCGGAGAACCCGCGGGTCGCGGTCACCGTGCCGGTGCGGCGGTTGCCGGTCGGACCGCCCGGCGCCGTGCAGTTCCAGGGGACCGCCGAGGTCCTGCCGCTGGACGACCCGGAGCTGCGCGAGCTGGCCGCGGCCGGCCGGATCAAGTCCGTCACCGGGCACGGCGAGCTGGAGCTGCCCGGCGGCTGCTACCTGCGGATCACCCCGAACCGGCGGCTGGTCACCTACGCCATCGGGATGTCGGTGGTGCGCGTGCTGCGCGACCCGCTGAACCTGGCCGGCTCGGTCGAGCTGCCCGCCGCCCGCGGGGCGGCCTGACCGCGGTGCTCCGCCCGCCGAACCGGACGCGCCGCCGTGCCGAACGCAGGTCACCGGAATACCGACCGGCCCGATCGGGTCGTGGTTGGTGCCTCGCGGGCCCGACCGGGTATCACCGGCCCGTGGCCGGCGGCGGCGTCCGCTGGTCGCACCGGGCGACGGGCGGAGCGGGATCCGGGAGGGGGCTCCCGCCCCGCCCGTCGTCCCGCCCGGTGGGTCGGCCCGGCGGCTGCTGGCCGTACCCGGCGAGCAGCCCGGCCACCCGGTCGACCTCCGCGGCCGGCAGCGTCCGCACCGGCCGCCCGGTGGCCAGTGCCCGCAGGTACTGGTCGCAGACGTACTCCAGGTAGCCCGCCCGCTCCAGCGCGACCGGCAGGTCGTCGGCGACGACGACGGCGCCGTGGTTGCCCAGCAGTGCCGCGGTGCGCCCGACCAACGCCACGGCCACGTTCGCGGCCAGCTCGTCGGAGCCGAACGTCGCGTACGGCGCCACCCGCACCGGACCCCCGAACATCGCCACGTAGTAGTGCGAGGCAGGCACCTCGTCCACCACTGTGGACAGCGCTGTGGACGCCGGGGCGTGGGTGTGCACGACCGCCGCCGCAGTGCTGCCGGCGTACACAGCCAGGTGCAGGGGCAGCTCGCTGGACGGGGCCAGCGGCGCGTCGACGGCGCTGCCGTCGAGCCGGTGCACGCCGACCAGGTCGGCGGTGAGGTGGGCGTAGTCCACCCCGCTCGGCGACACCGCCACCTCGTCGCCCACCCGCACCGACACGTTGCCCGCGGTGCCGACGACCAGGCCGCCCTCGCGCAGCGCCCGGCAGGTCGCGGCGACCTCGGCCCGGGCCCGGGCCAGCGCCGCCGCCCGCCCCCGCGACGGCTCCCTCACCCGACGTCCAGCCGGCGGTCCAGGCCGGTGAGCTCCAGCAGCCGCTGCTGGGCCGGCCGCAGCCCGGTCAGCACCAGCCGGGCGCCGGTGGCGCGGAACCGCTCGTCCGCCCGGACCAGCACGGCCAGCCCGGCGGCGTCCAGGAAGTCCAGGTCGCCGAGGTCCAGCACCACGTGCCGGTGGCCGTGGCGGTGGAGCTCGTCGAGCACCGCCCACAGCCCTTCGACGCCGGTGACGTCCAGGGCGCCGGACAGCGCGGCCGTGCTGCTCGCGCCCGGCGGGGTGGTGTCCGAGCGGACGGCGACCGAGAACGCCCGGTCGGGGTGCGGTTCGCGCGGTCCTGGCATGTTCGTCGGCGCTCCGGACGTCGGGCGGCGCGGCTGCGGTGTCGACGTCCCGACGGTAGGGCCGGCCCCGTCCGTCGGCAACCCGACCGGGGCGCCGCTCAGCCGAAGCGCCAGCGCATCCGGACCGTGGTCCCGGCCCGGTCGGGGAGCACCCGGACCTCGTCGGCCAGCCCTCTGATGATCATCAGCCCCCGCCCGCGCCACCCGGTGTCGGCCGCCGGCGTCTGCCAGGTGCCGTGGTCGCGCACGGCCACGTCGACGCCCTGCGCCGAGCACTCCATGTCCAGCCAGGCCTCGCCGGCGCCGCCGGGGTAGGCGTGGTCGGCCACGTTGGCCAGGGCCTCGTGGGTGGCCAGCACCAGGTCCTCGACCAGCACCTCGTCGAAGCCGTGCGCCTCGGCCCAGCGGGCGACCTCGCGGCGCACCCCGGCCAGCTGCTCGGCGAGCGGCGCCCCGGAGATCTGCAGCCGCAGCGGGGGCGGCGGACGGGCGGGGGCGCGCATGTCCGACCTCCCTACCCGGGCCCGCCCCGCGGTTCGAGGCCGATCACCGGCGAGGTACCCGAAGCCGCGCGCACCCAACCGGAGGGCGCGCCGGGCCGGGCCGCTGGTCTAGGGTCGCGCGACGAGGTGGGACCCGTCAGCCGCCGGGCGCGAAGGCCCGTCCTCCGGGAGGGGGCGGGTCGGCATGCACGGACCGGCGCACCCCGACCGCCTCGCCGACCTGCTCGACGTCCGGGTCCGCCGGTCCGGTGCCACGGCCGTCGTCGAACTGCACGGCGAGATCGACATGGTCTCCGCGCCGCAACTCGCCGAGGTGCTCCGGCACCTGCTGGGGCAGCGCTGCTCGGAGGTCGAGGTCGACCTGGCCGGCGTCCGGTTCCTGGCCGCGGCCGGGCTCGCGACGCTGGTCGAGGCCCACCGCCACTACCAGGAATGCGCAGCCCGGCTGGTGCTCGTCCGGCCCACCCCGGCCTGCGCCCGGCTGCTGGCGATCACCCGGCTGGACGACACCCTGACCATCAGCTGATCCGGCGCCGATCGTCTGCGCCGGCCGGGACCGGCATGGATCGGGCGGCCCGGGCGTTGGGCCCGAGGTGGATCGAGATGCGGGTCGACGGGCGCCGGTGGCGGACCGGACGTGGCTGGTCGCGGTGGCCGCGGCGCTGTGGGGGACCGACGGGCTGCTGCGGCTGCCGCTGGCCGGCCAGCTCCCGGCGGCCACCATCGTGTTCTGGGAGCACCTGCTGATCGTCGCGGTGCTGCTGCCCTTCCTGCCCTCGGCGGTGCGCGCGTTCCGGTCGGCGACCGGCCGGGAGAAGCTGGCCCTGGTGGTGATCGGGGTGGGCGCGTCCGCGGTGGCGACGGCGCTGTTCACCCAGGCCTTCCGGTACGGCGACCCGGTCACCCCGCTGGTCCTGCAGAAGCTCCAGCCGGTGATCGCGGTGCTCGCCGCGGTGGCCCTGCTCGGGGAGCGGTTCCGGCCCGGGTACTGGATGTTCGCGGTGCCGGCGCTGGCCGGGGCCTGGCTGGTGTCGTTCCCCGACCCGCTGCAGGTCGCACCGACCGCCCTGGCCGCCGCGCTGCTGGCCGTCGGCGCGGCCGCGCTGTGGGCGATCGGCACGGTGCTCGGTCGGATGGTGAGCGTGCGGCTGCGCACCCGCGACGTCACCGTGCTGCGGTTCGCGATCGGCTTGCCGGCCAGCGCGGTGGTGCTGCTCGCCCAGGGCGCCCCGATCGCGGTCACCCCGGCCCAGCTGGGCCCGCTCGCGCTGCTGGCGCTGGTGCCGGGACTGCTCGGGCTGAGCCTGTACTACCTGGGCCTGAAGGCCACCCCGGCGTCCCGGGCCACGCTGGCCGAGCTGGCCTTCCCGGTGACGGCCGCGCTGATCGGCGTCGGGCTGCTCGGCTCGGAGCTGAGCATCACCCAGTGGATCGGCCTGGTCGTCGTCATGGCCGCCGTCACCGCCCTGGGCCTGCGCGAACGCACCCCCACTCCCACCGTCCTCACCCCCGCCCCGACCCAGCCCGCCACCCGCTGACCCCCGCGTCGCCGCCCCGCCCACCGGTTGGCAGGAAAGCCACTTTCAGGACGGATTCGGTCCTGAAAGTGGCTTTCCTGACACTGGGCGGGGGGCGGGGCGGGGTCGGGAGGGCGCGGAATCAGAGGGGGTCGTCGGGGCGGAGGCGGTCGAGGAGGCGGCGGTCGCGCTTGGTCGGGCGGCCGGCCCCGCGTTCGCGGCGGGCCACCGGGACCGCGGCCTCCGGCGGCGGGGGCGGGGTGTGGTCGATGAAGCAGGTCGCCGCGTCGGCCGGGCCGACCCGCTTCTGGATCACCCGGACCACCTCGACGATCCGGGTGGTGTCGCGCACCCGGGCGCGGACCCGGTCGCCGGGCTGCACCGGCGTCGCCGGCTTGGCCGGCCGGTCGTTGACCCGGACGTGCCCGCCGCGGCAGGCCGCCGCGGCGTCCGGGCGGGTCTTGGTCAGCCGGACCGCCCACAGCCAGCGGTCCAGTCGGGTCGACTCCACGGAGGCGATGATGGCCCGCCGGGCCGTCCGGCGGCGACCCGGATCTCAGCGCTCCCGGCGCAGCACCTCCACCACCTGCCGGACCCGCGGGTCGGCGCGCAACTCCTCCAGCGACTCCGGCAGCGGCATCCGCCAGTTCGGGTACTCGTCGACGGTGCCCGGCAGGTTCGGCTGGCGGACCTCGCCGACGACGTCGTAGGGCGAGACGAGCACCAGCCGCGACCGGCTGCGGGCCAGCAGCGCGTGCATCGCGACGACCACCTGGTCGACGGGGGGATCGTCGCTGTCGAGCAGCCCCTCGGACCGCAGCAGCGCGAGCAGTTCGGCCCGCTCGGCGGCGGCCCTCGCCTCGTCCGCGGCGACGTCGTCGAGCAGACCCAGCTCGGCGCGGGCGCGGACGTGCTCGCCGGACCAGAACCCGGCCGCGGTGGGCAGGTCGTGGGTGGACACGGTGGCCACCGAGTCCTCCGGCCAGCGCGCCGGCGGCAGCAGGGGCTCACCGGGGGCGTCGATGTCGCGGGTGAACCACAGCACCGACGAGCCCAGCATCCGCCGCTCCGCCAGCCCCTCGGTGACCTCGGGCTCGACCGTGCCCAGGTCCTCGCCGATCACCAGCGCGCCGGCCCGGTGCGCCTCCAGGGTCAGCACCGCCAGCATCACCTCGGCGTCGTAGTGCACGTAGGTGCCGCGGTCGGCGGTCTCGCCCGGCGGCACCCACCACAGCCGCCACAGCCCGGCCACGTGGTCGATGCGCAACCCGTCGGCCTGGCGAAGCAGGGCGCGCAGCAGGTCGCGGTAGGCGGCGTAGCCGGTGGCGGCGAGCCGGTCGGGCCGCCACGGCGGCAGCCCCCAGTCCTGGCCCTGCTGGCTGAACGCGTCCGGCGGCGCACCGATCCGCACCCCCATCGCCAACACGTCCTGCAGCGCCCAGCCGTCGGCGCCCTCCGGGTCGCAGCCCACGGCCAGGTCGTGCACGATCCGCACGCCGACGGCCCGGGCCTCCACCTGCGCCTCGACCAGCTGGGCCTGCACCTGCTGCTGCACCCAGGCGTGGAACCGCACCCGCGGGGCCAGCTCGGCGCGGGCGCGGGCCACCCCGGGCGCGGACGGCGAGCGCAGGTCGGCCGGCCAGCGGCTCCACCGGCCGCCGTAGCGCTCGGCCAGCGCGCAGTAGGTGGCGAACTCCCAGAGGTCGTCGCCGGCGTCGTCGGGTCCCGGGCGCCCGTCGGCCCGCCAGAGCAGCTCCAGCGCGCCCCGCTTGGCCGCCCACACCCGGTCGTGCTCGATCCGGCCGTCCGGCCCGGCGGGCACGGTCTCCGGGCGCAGCGCGTCCACCTCGGCCCGGGTGGTCTCGTCGGCGCGCTGGTAGGCGGGCACGTCGGTGACGCGCAGCGCCAGCGGGGTGCCGAACCGGCGGCTGGAGGGCGTGTACGGCGAGGGTTGCACCGGCGGCACGGGGGTGATCGCGTGCAGCGGGTTGAGCAGCACCGCGCCGGCGCCGTGCTCCGCGCCCGTCCAGGTGGCGAACGCGCGCAGGTCGCCGAGGTCGCCGATGCCCCACGAGCCGGCCGAGTGCAGCGCGTAGAGCTGCAGCATCCAGCCCCACCCGCGGGCGGGCTCGGGCAGCGCGGGCGGGGCGACGACCACGGTCACCACCTGGTCGGCGGTCTCCAGCCGGTACCAGCCGGGGGCCAGCCCGGCCGGCACCTCGGTGACCTCCCGGCGGTCGCCCTGCTCGTCGACGAGCACGCCGGGCACCGGCAGCGGCCGGGCGCGGTCGGTGCGGACGGCGATCGTGGCGGGCAGCCGGCCGGCGCGGGCCCGCTCGTCGGCGGCAGCCAGCGCCGTCCGGACGGCCTCCGGGCTGCTCGCGTCGACGTCGAGCAGGCCGAGCACCCGGACGACCACGTCCGGGTCCACCACGACCCGCTGCCGCCCTCCGTCGCGGTACTCGGTCGCCACTGCGTGCAGGGCCGCCAGCCTGGCCAGGTCGGTGTCCACACCACTCCGTTCCCCGCGTCACGCGCGTCATGCCCCCGGTCGGGTGGCCGCCGCGCGAACCTACCGGAATGGGCCCGCTGACCAGCGGGAACACACCCCCGACCGGTACCCGGACGGGGAGTCGCCGGGTGCTAGGTTTGATCACACGCTGCCGTCGGCCGGTCGGAGGGGGAGCACGTGCCCGAGTTTGCGAGCGGTCCCGCGGCCCGGCGCCGCGGCCCGGTCGCCCCGAGCCTGGCCGCCCGATGAGCACGCCGATCCTGATCGGCGCGCTGCTGGCGGTGCTGGTCGTGCTGGTCGTGGCCGCGCTGCTGGTCGGCCGGGCGCGCCGGCGCGCCGCCGAGCCCGCCGGTCCGCGCACGGTGGCCGAACTGGTCGCGCAGCGCGCCGAGCGGGCCGCCGCAGCGC
>JASLAP010000109.1 GCA_030147065.1 Pseudonocardia sp.
TCAGGCGCTGAGCGCGGGGATGTCGCTGGTGGGCACCTCCTCGAGGGTGCTGGGTGGGGAGTCGGTGACGGTGCTCAGCCGTGCTCGGGCGAGGATGTCGAGGCCGAGGTAGCGCCGGCCTTCGGTCCACTCGTCGTGCTGTTCGGCGAGCACGGCGCCGACGAGGCGGATCAGGGCGGTGCGGTCGGGGAAGATCCCGAGCCAGCCCGCACCGTCCCCGAGCGGTAGATCGGCTCCCCGTTCAGCAAGATCCACTCAGGCGATCATGGTCGCAGGTGAAGACGCAGGTCGGACATGACAAAGGGCGGGGTTCCCCGCCGAGAGAACCCCGCCCCATGTGCCGTCGGGACGACAGGATTTGAACCTGCGACCCCTTGACCCCCAGTTCGCCCCGACGCGCGTTCCTGCACGTCAGACACGACCACCGCGTCGGGTGGCCGTGATTGATGTGCAGGTCGTTCGGTGGAGGACCACTCGTGTGGTCCCCAGATGGTCCCCGCCGACCGCTTCGCTCACTGCCTTCAGGACAGTGGCGCCGCAGGGTCCGACGTACTCCTCGACACGGACCGGCCCGACCGGCCGGCTCGGGCCCGGCGGTGACGGCCTCGGCGACAACACCGGGTACCGGCTGGTCCACGGGCTGCCGGAACGGACTACCAGTACGGTCGGCACAACCTGCGGCTCACGACACCCGAGGTCCCCACATGCCGGGTTACACCCTGCGCCAGCTCGAGTACTTCGTCGCAGTGGCCGATGCCGGTTCGATCTCGGCCGCTGCCGCCCGGCTGCACGTGACGCCGACCGCGGTCGCGTCGGCGATGAACGAGCTGGAGCGCATCCTGCGCACCCAGCTGGTGGTGAGGCGGAAGGCGCACGGTGCGGCGCTGACCCCGACGGGCGCGTTCCTGTACCAGCGCGCATCGGTGTTGCTGCGGGACGCCGACGAGCTGGAGCTGGCCACGACCAGCGGCGGCAGCGAGCTCGCCGGGCCGCTGGTGCTCGGCTGCTACTCCACGCTCGCCCCGACGATCGTCCCACCCCTGATGGAGTGGATGGCCGCCCGGCACCCGAAGGTCGAGCTGACCGTCATCACCGGGAGCCAGGTCGAGCTGCCCCGTCGCCTGCTCGCGGGGACGCTCGACCTCGCGATCGTCTACGAGTTGGCGCTGCCCGAGGGCCTGGAGTCCGTCCAGCTCTACCACGCACCCCCCTACGCGCTGCTGCCGGCCGGACATCCGACAGCGGCGAGCGAGTCGGTGTCGCTGGCGGACCTCGCCGCGCACCCCCTGATCCTCCTCGACCTCCCACCGGCCGCCGAGCACACGCTCCTGCTGTTCACCCGGGCCGGCGTCACCCCCTGCATCGCCCAGCGGACCTCCGACTTCGAACTCACCCGGTCCCTCGTGGGCCGCGGTTTCGGCTACACGATCCTCATCCAGCGGCCGGTCCTCGATGCGTCCTACGAAGGCCTCCCACTGGCCGTTCGGGAGATCGATCCCGAGATCACCCCGGCGGTCGTGCGGATGATCTGGCCCCAGGCGACGCGCCTGACGGATCGGGCGGCGGCGCTCGTGGAGTTCGCGAAGCGCAACGCGCACGACCTCGATCCGCGGACGCTGCGGAGCGCGACCAGCGCGGGGTGAAACCGGCGGTCCCGCGCTGCTCACCCGGTCCGGGTCGAGATCACGAAGTGCGGCGGGCGCAACCGAACCTCAGCTTGTGTCTATCGCACTTAATTCGAACTTTACCTGTCGGTCTTCGTCGTCCCACACTTCTCGGCACGAGGAGCCACAACGGGACGAGGTCGACGATGACCATGGGAACGACACCGGCTCGGGCCATTCCCTCCGCGGACTGGGTCACGATCCCGGATCTGCACGCCGACCCCTACCCGATCTACCGGAGGCTGCGGACCGAGGCCCCGATCCACTGGGTCCCGGCGGTCGACCGGTACCTGGTGATCGATTACGACGCCTGCCACACCATCGAGCTCGACCCGGAGCGGTTCACCGCCGACGAGAACCGCTCGCTGATGAAGCGGTCGATGGGGCACAGCATGCTCCGCAAGGACGACCCGGAGCACGACGCCGACCGCAAGGCGTACGGCGGCGTCCTGCGGCCCAAGGCGATCAAGGAGCGGTGGAACGCCGTCTTCGCCCGCACCTTCGACATCTACCTGGACCGGCTGCGCGCGGCGGGGCCCGGCGCCGACCTGGTCACCGAGTTCGCCGCCCCGTACGCCGCGGAGAACCTGCGCATCGTGCTCGGGTTCTCCAACGCCTCGCAGGAGGACCTGCAGCGCTGGTCCCAGACCCTCATCGACGGCACCGGGAACTACGGCGACGACCCGGACGTGTGGGCGGCCGCGGAACGGTCGTCCCGCGAGGTGGACGAGGCGATCGACGAGATGCTGCCGGCCCTGCGGGCCGACCCGGACGGCAGCCTGCTCGCGGTGCTGGCCTCGTCGTCGATGCCGCTGGAGTCGCTGCGGGCGAACCTCAAGATGACGATCGGCGGCGGGCTCAACGAGCCGCGGGACGCGATCGCGACGACCGCCTGGGCCCTGCTGGCCCACCCCGATCAGCTGGCCGCCGTCCTGGCCGCCGGGCGCTGGTCGGACGCCTTCGAGGAGTCGGTCCGCTGGGTGGCGCCGATCAGCATGTACCCGCGGGAGGCGACGCGCGACACCGAGCTGGCCGGCATGAGCGTCCCGCGCGGCGCCCGGCTCGGCGTCGTCGTGGGCGCCGCCAACCGGGATCCCGCCGTGTTCGCCGACCCGGAGCGCTACGACGTCGACCGGCCGAAGAAGCCGCACCTGGCCTTCGGCGGGGGCCAGCACTACTGCGCGGGGACCTGGGTCGCCCGCGCCTCGGTGGTCGGGGTCGCCCTGCCCCGGCTGTTCGCCGAACTGCCCGGACTGCGCCTCGACCCCACCCGGCCCGCGGTCTCGGGCGGCTGGGTGTTCCGCGGCGTGACCTCCCTCCCCGTCGCCTGGGGCTGACCTCCTCCCCGATCCTCAGAAGGAGCCTGCGGTGCCCAAAGTGATCTTCCACCACGCCTCGGGCGGCACCGACGTGGTCGACGCCCCCGCCGGCTCGTCGGTGATGCGCGCCGCGGTGCAGAACGGCGTGGCCGGCATCGTCGGCGAGTGCGGCGGACAGGCCATGTGCGCCACCTGCCACGTCTACGTCCGCGCGGCCTACCTCGACCGGCTGCCCGAGATCGGCGAGGACGAGGAGGAGATGCTCGACTGCACGGCCGATCCCCGCGACGAGCAGCGCAGCCGGCTCGGCTGCCAGCTGGCGCTGGGGCCCGACCTCGAGGAGGTCGAGGTCGATGTACCCGCCAGCCAGATCTGAGCCGCAGGCCCTGCGCGTCGTGGTCGTCGGCTCCGGGCACGCCGGTGTCCAGGTCGCCGACGCGCTGCGCCGCGCCGGCCACGCCGGGCCCGTCACGCTCGTCGGGGACGAGCCCACCCTGCCCTACCAGCGGCCGCCGCTGTCCAAGGAGCACCTCAGCGGCGCCACCCCGGAACCGCTCCCGCTGCGCGGTGCGCAGTTCTTCACCGAACGGGGGATCGACCTCCGGACCGGGGTCACGGCCACGTCGATCGACCGCCCGTCCCGCAGGGTGCGGCTCTCCGACGGGCACGAGCTCGCCTACGACGCCCTGGTGCTCGCCTGCGGCGCGGCGAACCGCGTGCTGCCGGTGCCCGGAGCCGACCTCGCCGGCATCCACGCGCTGCGCACCCTCTCCGACGCGCAGGCCGTGCGGGCGGCCCTGGCCGCGAGCCGTTCCGCCCTCGTCGTCGGGGCCGGGTTCATCGGACTGGAGTTCGCGGTGGCGGCCCGCGCGCACGGGCTGACCGTCACGGTCCTGGAAGCCGCTCGACGTCCGCTGAGCCGAGCCCTGTCCGCGACGATGGCCGACCACCTCGCCACCGCGCACCGCCGCGCGGGCACCGACCTCCGGCTCGACGAGGGCGTCGCCCGGTTCACCGGCGAGAACGGGCGCGTCACCGGCGCCGTCAGCACCACCGGACGGCGGTACGAGGCCGACCTCGTGCTCGTCGGGGTCGGGGTCGTGCCGCGGGTCGAGCTCGCCGCCCGCGCCGGCCTGGCGATCGACGACGGGATCGTCGTGGACGCCGAGCTGCGGACCGCGGACCCGGCCGTCCACGCCGTGGGGGACTGCGCGAGCTGGCCCGACGCCAGGACCGGGACGCGCCTGCGGCTGGAGTCGGTGCAGAACGCCACCGACCAGGGACGGCACGTCGCCGCCTCCATCCTCGGCGGGAGCGGTGGCTACGCTGACGTGCCGTGGTTCTGGAGCCACCAGGGGGAGCTGAAGCTGCAGATCGCCGGCGTCCGCCGGCCGGGCGACGAGGACCACGTGCTGGGTGAGCCCGCCGACGGGCGCTTCTCCGTGTGCTGCTACCGCGACGGCCGGCTCGTGGCCGTCGAGTCGCTCAACCGGCCGGCCGACCACATGGCCGCGCGGCGCCTGCTCGCGCAGGGCCGCTCCCCCGATCCCGCACTGCTGGTCGGTCCCGGCTTCAGCCTGAAGGCGTTCGCCCGGGCCCTCGCGCCGGCCACCTGACCACGGACTACCCGAGGAGCTGCGATGACGACGACGTCCCCTCCTGCGGCGCCCTCCGCGGACTGGGTCGATCCCGGCGAGCTGGTGGCCAACCCGTACCCCGCCTACCGGCGCCTGCTCGCCGAGTCACCCGTCGCCTGGGTGCCCGCGCTGGGCCGCTACCTCGTCACGTCCTTCGCGGCGTGCCGAGCCGTGGAGGACGACCAGGAGACGTTCAGCGCGGCGGTGAGCGGCGGTGGCGCCACGATGGCCCGGGCCCTGGGGGCCACGCCGATGCTGCGCAAGGACGATCCTGAGCACGCCCGGGAGCGGCGTGCGGTGAACCCGTCCCTGCGCCCGAAGACCCTGCGCGAGCGCTGGGCACCGGTCTTCGAGCACAACGCCCGCACCCACCTCGAGGTCCTCCGCGAACACGGCCCGGACCAGGCCGACCTCAACCGCGACTACGCCGCCCCGGTCGCCTCGCAGAACCTGATCGACCTGCTGGGGTTGGCGGGTGTGGGCGTCGACGACATGCGCCGGTGGTCGCACGCCTTCATCGCCGGCACCGGCAACCTGCTCGACGACCCGGAGATCTGGCGCCGCTGCGACACCGCCCGGGAGGAAGTGGACTCCCTGCTCGACGAGCTCGTCCCCCGCTACCGGGATGCGCCGGACGGGTCCCTCACCTCGGCCCTGGTCAACGGCGGGCTGCCGGTGGAGCAGGTCGCGGCCAACGTGAAGCTCATCATCTCCGGCGGCATGAACGAGCCGCAGCACGTCGCGACCAACGCGGTGTGGGCGCTGAGCCGCCACCCCGACCAGCGCGACCGGGTCCTCGCCGACCCGGCCCGGTGGACCGCCGTCTTCGACGAGACGGTCCGCTGGCTGTCCCCGATCGGCATGTACCCCCGGGAGACGACCCGGGAGGTGGTCCTGCAGGACGTGCGGCTGCCCGCGGGCGCCCCCGTGGGCGTGGTCGTGGCCGCGGCCAACCGCGACCCGCACGCCTTCGAACGACCCGACGCCTTCGACACCGATCGCGAGCGCCGGCCGCACCTGGCCTTCGGCGCCGGTACCCACCTGTGCGCCGGACACTGGGCAGCCCGGGTCTCCATCGGCGAGATCGCGGTACCGCTGCTCCACGCCGAGCTGCCCGGACTGCGCACGGACCCACGCCGCCCCGAGGCGTGGGACGGCTGGGTGTTCCGGGGCCTCACCACCCTGCCGGTCACCTGGGACCGGTAGTCCCTGCCGCCACCCGTCCCCGGCACCCCCGCGGGGTGGCGCGCCACGCACCTCACCACCGCTGCATCGCAGTCCCGCACGTCCATCCGACCGGCGCACCGACGGCGCCCACCTCACCGAAGAGGAACGACGATGACCGCATCCACGGCCATGACCCGGTCGACCTCCCGCCGGGTCGCCCTGGCGACGATGATCGGCACCACCATCGAGTGGTACGACTTCTTCATCTACGCCACCGCTGCGGGACTGGTGTTCTCGCAGCTGTTCTTCACCCCGGCCGGCTCCGAGATCGGCCTGTTGCTGGCCTTCGCCACGGTCGGCATCAGCTTCGTGTTCCGGCCGCTCGGCGCGTTCCTCGCCGGGCACTTCGGCGACCGGATCGGCCGGCGCGCCATGCTGGTCCTGACGCTGGTCCTGATGGGCGCCGCGACCAGTCTCATCGGCCTGCTGCCCACCTACGCCGACGTCGGCCTGCTCGCCCCGGTGCTGCTGCTGGTGCTGCGCATCCTGCAGGGCGTGTCGGCCGGCGGGGAGTGGGGCGGCGCGGTCCTCATGGCCGTCGAGCACGCCCCGCCGGACCGGCGCGGCCGGGCCGGCGCCTTCCCCCAGCTCGGGGTTCCGCTGGGCATGCTGCTCGCCTCCGGGGTCACCGCGCTGATGACCGGCGTCGTCTCCCCGGGGCAGGCGTTCGTCGAGTGGGGCTGGCGGGTGCCGTTCCTGCTCAGCATCGTGCTGATCGGGGTCGGCTACTTCGTCCGCCGGTCCATCGACGAGAGCCCCGTCTTCGCCGAGATGGCCGAGAAGAAGCAGCGCACGAAGGTGCCCGTGGTGGAGCTGTTCCGCCGGCACTGGCTGCTCGTCGTGCTCGCCGCCCTGGTCTTCGCGGGCAACAACGCGGCCGGCTACATGACCACCGGCGGCTTCATCACCAGCTACGCCACCAACCCGGACGGCCCCGTCGGGCTGGAGCGGACCCCGGTGCTGCTGGCGATCACCGGTGCCGCCGCGCTCTGGGCGTGCACGACCTACCTGTCGGGCGTGCTCGCCGACCGGATCGGCCGCAAGCGCACCTTCCTGATCGGCTACGCCTCGCTCGCCCTCACCGTCTTCCCGATGTTCCTGCTGGTCAACAGCGGCCGGATCGGGCTGCTGTTCCTCGGGCTGGCGCTGTTCACCGTCGGGCTCGGCCTCGCCTACGGCCCGCAGGCCGCCTGGTACTCGGAGATCTTCCCCGCCTCGGTGCGCTTCTCCGGTGTCGCGATCTCCTACGCGCTGGGCGCGGTCATCGGCGGCGCGTTCGCGCCGACCATCGCCACCGCGCTCGTGCAGGCGACCGGGAGCGTGCTGTCGGTCGCGGCCTACCTGCTGGGCATGTTCGCGATCTCGATCGTCGCGTGCGCGCTCCTGCGCGACCGGCGCGGCATCGACCTGGGCCCGGACAACCAGGCCGAGCAGGAGCAGGGCGCCACCGTGTTCGCCCCGGCGGCGGCCCGCAGGAGCCCCACATCCGTCTGAGCCCGGCGATCATATATTTTCTGATATACGATCTGGCCCGGCAACGAGGTGGAGGTCGGCATGCAGCACTCCCCGAGCAGCGGCACCGCCGCGGACGCGGTGACCGAGGCGCTGGGCGCCCGTCCCGGCAAGGTGATCGCGGTGCACCTGAACTACCCCTCGCGGGCGGCCCAGCGCGGGCGCACGCCGGCGGCGGCGTCGTACTTCCTCAAGCCGCCGAGCTCGCTGGCCGGCAGCGGTGCGGTGGAGCGACCCGGGGGTACCGAGCTGCTCGCCTTCGAGGGCGAGGTCGCCCTGGTGATCGGTCGCCCGGCCCGCCACGTGCGCCCGGAGCAGGGCTGGGAGCACGTCGGCTGGGTGACTGCCGCCAACGACCTGGGCCTGCACGACCTGCGCACCGCCGACCGCGGTTCCAACGTGCGGTCGAAGGGGGGCGACGGCTTCACCCCGGTGGGCCCGACGCTCCTGGCGGCCGCCGGGCTCGACCCGGCCGGCCTGCGGGTGCGCACCTGGCTCGACGGCCGGCTCGTGCAGGACGACACCACCGACACCCTGCTGTTCGACTTCGGGTACCTGATCGCGGACCTGTCCCGGATGCTCACCCTCGAGAAGGGCGATGTCGTGCTCACCGGGACCCCGGCCGGTGCCTCCGTCGCCCGGCCCGGTCAGGTGGTCGAGGTCGAGGTCGGCACCCTCGACGGCAGCCGCAGCACGGGACGGCTGCGCACCGAGGTCGTCGCGGGTCCGCCGCTGGCCCCGTGGGGCTCCCCCGCGCACGTCGACGACGCGGTCCGGGCCGATGCCTGGGGCACCGCCACCGCGGCCGCGCGCGAGCCCGGGTTGGCGGCGGGGCTGCGCGAGCGGCTGGAGCGGGTCGCCGTGGCCACGCTGTCGGTCCAGTTGCGCAAGCGGGGCTTCGACGGCACGAGCATCGACGGTGTCCGCCCGCTGGTGCCGGGGCGGCGCCTGGTCGGGACGGCCCGCACCCTGCGCTACGTCCCGTTCCGCCCCGATCTGTTCACCGAGCGCGGCGCCGGCTACAACGCCCAGAAGCGCGCGGTGGACAGCCTGGGTCCGGGCGAGGTCCTCGTGATGGAGGCCCGCCGGGACGCCTCCGCGGGCACGCTCGGCGACATCCTCGCCCTTCGCGCGCAGGTGCGCGGCGCCGCCGGCATCATCACCGACGGGGCCGTGCGGGACGCGGCCGCCGTGGCCGCGCTCGGGTTGCCCGTGTACTCGTCCGGCGCGCACCCCGCGGTGCTCGGTCGCCGGCACGTGCCCTGGGAGACCGACGCGACGATCGCCTGCGGCGGGGCCACCGTGCAGGTCGGGGACGTGGTCGTCGCCGACGACGACGGCGCGCTCGTCATCCCGCCCGCGCTCGTCGAGGAGGTCCTCGCCGACGCCGAGCAGCAGGAGCGCGAGGAGTCCTGGATCGCGCAGCGGGTCGGCGAGGGCGCCGGCCTCGACGGGCTGTACCCCCTGTCCGGGACGTGGCGCGAGCGCTTCGACGAGGAGCACGGCCCGACGGCGGAGGTCTCCCCGTGAGCACGACGTCGCACGACGACCGGGTCTGGCCGGGGTCCAAGGTCGACCTCGCCCACGAGCTGATCCGCCGGCGGATCGTCGAGGGCGCCTACACCCCCGGCTACCGCCTGGTGCTCGGCACGCTGGCCAAGGAGCTCGGGATCTCCACGGTCCCGGTGCGCGAGGCCGTCCGGCGCCTGGAGGCCGAGGGCCACGTCGAGGTGGTGCGCAACGTCGGCGCCACGGTGCGCGGGCTCGACCCCGTCGAGTACCGCTGGACGGTCGAGACGCTGGCGGTCGTCGAGGGCGCCGCGACCGGCATGGCCGCCGCGCACCTGCCGCCGGCCGCGCTCACCGAGGCCCGCCGCCTCAACGACGCCATGCGGTCCGGGCTCGACGACCTCGACCCGCTCCGGCACACCCGGCTCAACCAGCAGTTCCACCGGGTCCTCGCCGATCCGTGCCCGAACCCGCACTTGCGCGAGCTGGTTCAACGGGGCTGGTCCCGGGTGTCCGCCCTGCGGTCCTCGGTGTTCTCGTTCGTCCCCGAGCGGGCGCGGCAGTCGGTGGGCGAGCACGACGCCCTGCTCGACCTGATCACCCGGGGCGCCCCGGAAGCGGAGATCGACGCCGCCGCCCGCGCCCATCGCCGAGCCACCCTCGACGCGGTGCTGCAGAGCCAGGCCGCCTCCCCGGAAGGACGCGCATGAGATTCCGCTCCGAACCCGCCCGGCTCAAGGGCTCGATCGCCCCGCTGGTCACGCCGTTCACGGAGGCGGGCGACGTCGACCACGACAGCCTCCGCCGCCTCGTCCGGTGGCAGCTCGCCGCGGGCACCCACGGCATCTCGCTCGGCGGCTCCACCGGCGAGCCGTCCGCCCAGTCCATCGGGGAGCGCGCCGAGGCGATCCGCACCGTGGCCGCCGAGATCGACGACCGCGTCCCGTTCCTGCCCGGCACCGGATCGGCCAAGCTCGACGAGACGCTCGAGTTGACCGCGGCCGCCCGGGACGCCGGCGCGGACGCCGCGCTGGTCATCACCCCGTACTACGCCCGCCCCACCCAGGAGGCGCTCCACGTCTGGTACTCCACGGTGGCCCGGGAGTTCCCCGACCTGCCGATCGTGGCCTACAACGTGCCCTCGCGCACGGCCGTCGAGATCGCCCCGGACACCGTGGGCCGGCTCTTCCGCGACCACGACAACTTCGTCGGGGTCAAGGAGACGACCAAGGACTTCGAGCACTTCTCCCGGGTGCTGCACGCCGCCGGACCCGACCTCCTGGTGTGGTCGGGCATCGAGCTGCTGTGCCTGCCGGTCCTGTCCCTCGGCGGCGTCGGGTTCGTCTCGGCGCTGGCCAACATCGCCCCCGCCGCGGTCGCCGGGATGTACGAGGCCGCCGTCGCCGGCGACCTCGACCGCGCCCGGCGGATCCACTACGGCGTGCACCCGCTGGTGGACCTGCTGTTCGTCGAGACCAACCCGGCCCCGGCGAAGTGGCTGATGAAGCAGCGCGGACTGATCACCAGCGACCACGTCCGCCCACCGCTGATCCCGCTGAGCGAGGCCGGCCGGCAGCAGGTCGACGCGCTCGCCGCGTCGGCCCAGCAGTTCCTGACCCCCGTCGAGCAGCCCGTCGAGGTGACCGCATGACCGGCACCCACGCCCGGCCCACCGGCACGCGGGTCCCCGAGGGCGTGCCGCGGCACCTGCAGCACTTCATCGACGGCGAGCTGCGCGACTCGGTCTCCGGGGCCACCTTCGAGGTCCTCGACCCGGTGTCCAACCGTAGCTACGCCACGGCCGCCGCGGGCCGGGCCGAGGACGTCGACGCCGCCGTCGCCGCCGCGCAGCGCGCCTTCGTCGACGGCCCGTGGCCGACCATGCCGCCCCGGGCGCGGGCCCGCGTGCTCAACCGGATCGCGGACCTCGTCGAGTCCCGGGACTCCCGGCTCGCCGAGATCGAGACCTTCGACACCGGCCTGCCGATCACCCAGGCGCTCGGGCAGGCCCAGCGCGCCGCCGAGAACTTCCGGTTCTTCGCCGACCTGGTCGTCGCCCAGGCCGACCACGCCTACAAGGTCCCCGGTCGCCAGATCAACTACGTCAACCGCAAGCCGGTGGGGGTGGCCGGGCTGATCACGCCCTGGAACACCCCGTTCATGCTCGAGTCCTGGAAGCTCGCCCCGGCGATCGCCGCCGGCTGCACCGTCGTGCTCAAGCCCGCCGAGTTCACCCC
>JASLAP010000122.1 GCA_030147065.1 Pseudonocardia sp.
GAGCACCGACATCGGCCCGCTGGTCAACGCCGAGGCGGTGGAGACCATCGACCAGCAGGTGCGCGACACGGTCGCGGCCGGCGCCCGGCTGGTCACCGGCGGCAAGCCGCAGGGCGGACCGGGCTACTACTACCCGCCGACCCTGCTGGCCGACGTGCCCGAGGGCTCCCCCGCCCACCGCGAGGAGCTGTTCGGGCCGGTGGCCACGCTGTGGCGGGCCCGCGACCTCGACGACGCCGTCCGGATCGCCAACGACTCCCCGTTCGGGCTCAGCGGCAGCGCCTGGACCACCGACTCCGACGAGCAGCGCCGCTTCGTCTCCGAGGTGGAGACCGGGATGATCTACATCAACAAGTTCACCGAGTCCACCCCCGAGGTGCCCTTCGGCGGGGCGAAGAACTCCGGCTACGGCCGGGAGCTGGCCGCGTTCGGGCCGCTGTCGTTCGTGAACGCCAAGACCGTGTGGATCGCCGCGCCGACCTCCGGCGGTGCCGCCGTCGAGTAGGCCCGGGTAACCCCGCTCACCGCCGTCCGGATCCCGGCCGGCGGTGACCGAGGATGGTGGGGTGGCGCGGTTGGCGGGGTGGCTCTGGCTCGCCGTGCCGACCGCCGGCCTGACCGTCGTCCTCGCCGCGCTGGCCGTGCCCTCCCCGGCGCTGTTCGCCGGACTGCTGGTGGCCACGGTGGTCGCGCTGGCCGGGCGGGCCCCGGCCGCCGTGCCGCGCCCGGCGACCACCGCGGCCCAAGCGGTGATCGGGGTGGTCATCGGGCTGCTGGCGCAGCCGGGCACGCTGGCCGGACTGGCCCCGCAGTGGCTCCCGGTGCTGCTGGTGACGGTCGGCACGCTCGCGGTGAGCATGGCGGCCGGGCTGCTGCTCGGGCTGCGCCGCGGGGTGTCCCCGCTGACCGGGCTGCTGGCGCTCACCGCGGGCGGCGCCTCCGGGCTGGTGGCGATCAGCCGCGACCTGGGCGGCGACGAGCGGGTCGTGGCCGTCGTGCAGTACCTGCGGGTCGGGATGGTCACCGCGGCGATGCCGGTGGTGGCCGCGGTCGGGTTCGGGGCCACCGCGGGCGGACCGCCGGCTGCGGCGCCGGGGGGTGGCGCCGCCTGGTTCGTCGACCTGGGCTTCGTGGTGGTGTGCGGGGTCGCCGGGATCGTCCTGGCGCGGCTGCTGCGGCTGCCGGCCGGCGGGCTGCTCGGGCCGATGGCGGTGGCGCTCGCGCTGAACCTGACCGGCTGGTCGTTCGGCGCCGACGTGCCCGCCCTGCTGGTCGAGCCGGCGTACGCGGTGATCGGCTGGCAGGCCGGGGTGCGGTTCACCCGGCAGAGCCTGCGCATGGTGCTCGGGGTGCTGCCGGCGGCGGCCGGGCTGATCGTGGCGGTGATCGCGGCCTGTGCCGGGCTCGGCCTGCTGCTGTCCGCGCTCACCGGCGCCCCGCTGCTGGCCGGGTACCTGGCCACCACCCCGGGCGGGGTCTACGCGGTGCTGGCCACGGCGATCTCCGCGGGCGCCGACGTCACCTTCGTGGTGGCCGTGCAGGTGCTGCGGGTGGTCGTCATGCTGCTGGTCGCTCCGCTGATCGCCCGACTCGCGGTACGCCGGGACGACCTGTGACGCAGCTATCGGCAATTCAGCTTTCCGCCCACCGGAAACGGGGCAGACGAGTCGCGCAACGCTCCACAAACATCCGGGACTCCAGACATGGGGGTGTCGAATGGGACGGGTGTGGCTCGGCACGACCACGAACGGTGCCGGCGCGCGCACGGCGGGCAGCGACCGGGCGTCGCGTCCGCCGATCGGCACAGCGGCACGGGCCGCGGTGGCGGAGGTGCGGATGACCGAGGCCTCGATCGCGGTGTCCCCCAGCGCGGCGGGGGCGGTCGGGCCGCTGTTCATCCACCGCTCGGTCGCCCCCTCCCGGCCACCCGCCGCCAGGCCGTCCCCGCCGCGGCTCGACCACCCGGCTGCGGATCGGCGCCCCTGGTTCCGACGCTGGCTCTCGCGCTCCTGACCGCCACCGGAAATCGGGCGGCGCCCGGCCGGTAGCCCGGGCAGGATGCCGCCGTGACCGACGACCCGGACGCCGCGCAGGCGTTCTGGCTGGCCCACGAGGGCCTGCCGCGCGAGGCCCCGGGGTCCCCGGAGACCACCCGGCTGCTGCTGCAGCTCGCCGGGCCGGTCCCGGACCGCCCCCGGGTGCTCGACATCGGCTGCGGGGCCGGCGCGGCGACGCTCGTCCTGGCCTCCGCCACCGGGGGCGCGGTGACCGGCGTGGACACCCACCGGCCGTTCCTGGACCGGCTGGTCGCCGACGCGCGAACGGCCGGCCTCGCCGACCGGGTGCACGCGCTGGAGGCGTCGATGACCGACCTGCCGCTGCCGGCCGGCGGGTTCGACGTGGTCTGGGCCGAGGGATCGGCCTACCTGATGGGGTTCGACGCGGCGCTGCGCGGGTGGCGGCGGCTGCTCGCGCCCGGCGGGCTGCTGGTGCTCACCGAGGCCGAGTGGACCGTCCCGGAGCCCTCGGCCGGGGCGCGCGCCTTCTGGGACGCCGGCTATCCGGGGATGCGCACCACCGCGGGCAACGTGGCGGCCGCCGCGGCGGCCGGGTGGACGGTGGCGGCGACCTACCTGCTGCCCGACTCCGACTGGGCCGCCTACTACGACCCCCTGGTGGAGCGGATCGCCGTGCTGCGCGGGCAGTGCGTCGACCCGTCCGTGCTGGACGGGATCGCCCGGGAGATCGAGGTCCGCCACCGGTACGGCGACGAGTACGGCTACACCGGCTACGTGCTGCGGCCGCGAGCGGACCGGGCTGTCGGGGCCGGTCGCTAGCCTGCCGGCCATGACAGGTGTCGCGAAGTTCAGCGCGGTGGCCCTCGACTGCCCGGACCCGCAGGCGCTGGCCGAGTTCTACAGCGCGCTCACCGGGCAGCCGATCGCCCGCCGGGACGACGACTGGTGGCAGCTCGCCGACGACGGCGGCCCGGCGCTGGCGTTCCAGCTCGCTCCCGACCACGTCCCGCCGACGTGGCCGACCGGCGGGCGCCCCCAGCAGATCCACCTCGACTTCGACGTCCCCGACCTCGACGAGGGCGAGCGGGCGGTGCTCGCGCTGGGCGCCCGCCGCCACGAGCACCAGCCGGGCACCACCTTCCGGGTCTACCTCGACCCGGCCGGCCACCCGTTCTGCCTCTGCCAGGGCTGATCGTTCCCCCGGCCCCCCGGCGGTGTGGCGCAGACCCCGATATGTGTGGCGGGGTCCGGAGCCGGGGTAACCCTGTGGAGAACAGACGGCGGGGCACTACCGCCGCCGCGACGATCTGGAGGCGCTCATGGCGACCGAGGACAAGTTCGAGAACAAGACCGAGGAGCTCAAGGGCCGGGCCAAGGAGAGCGTCGGTGACGCCACCGGCGACGAGGACCTGCGCGCCGAGGGCAAGGCCGACAAGACCAGCGGCAACATCAAGCAGGCCGGCGAGAAGGTCAAGGACGTGTTCCGCGGCTAGTAGTACGCCGCCCGCACGGACGACAGCGGCCCCGACCATCCGGTCGGGGCCGCTGTTCTACGTCGGCGGCCGGACTGGAGCGACCGGGCTCCGCAGCCGGCAACCGGACGCGCCGACGATCACCCGGCCGGGACCTCCCGGTCGGGCCGCCCGGTCAGCGGGCCCGACGTGCCGGGTCGGCCAGCACGGCCTCCAGCCGCATGCGGGCCCGGCCGACGCCGGCCGGGTCGGCCTCGCCCAGCAGGGCGACGGCGTCGTCGACCGCGGAGCGCAGCGCGGCGTACTCGGCCGCCTGCTCGGTCAGCCGGGCGTGGGTGGTCCACAGGTCGACGAACACCGAGATCTTCGACCGCAGCACCCACGGGTCGAACGGCTTGGTGATGTAGTCCACCGCGCCGGCCTGGTAGCCGCGGAAGGCCAGGTGCGGGTCGTAGTCCACGGCGGTGAGGAACAGGATCGGGATGTGCCGGGTGCGCTCGCGCTGCTTGATGTGCCCGGCGGTCTCGAAGCCGTCCATGCCGGGCATGTGCGCGTCGAGCAGGATCACCGCGTAGTCCTCGACCAGCAGCCGCTTGAGCGCGTCCTCGCCGCTGGTCACCGCGACCAGCTCGATCGGCATGCCCTCCAGGATCGCCTGCAGGGCCAGCAGGTTCTCCCGGCGGTCGTCCACGGCCAGCACCCGGGCCAGGTGCCGGGTGCTCACGAGACCACCCCGGCGGGGGTCACCCAGGACGCCATCAGGGCGAGCAGGTCGTCCAGGTCCACCGGTTTGGTCACGTACTCGGTCGCCCCGGCGGCCAGGCTGGACTCCCGGTCGCCGGGCATCGCCTTGGCGGTCAGGAACACCACCGGCAGGTCGCGCCCCTGGGGCAGGGCCCGGATCCGCCGGGTGGTCTCGTTGCCGTCCAGGTCGGGCATCATCGCGTCCATCAGTACGACGTCCACCTCGGGGTGTTCGGACAGCAGCCGGATGCCCTCGGCGCCGTTGTCGGCGTAGAGCACCGTCAGCCCGCGCAGCTCCAGCGCGCTGGTCAGGGCGAACACGTTGCGGACGTCGTCGTCCACGATGAGCACGGTGGCCCCGGCCAGTTCCGGGATCGGGCGCGCCCCGCTCGCCCCCGGCGCCGGGCGCGCCCGGTCCCGGAGCTGGCCGGGACCACCGTGCTCATCGTGGACGACGACGTCCGCAACGTGTTCGCCCTGACCAGCGCGCTGGAGATGCGCGGGCTGACGGTGCTCTACGCCG
>JASLAP010000145.1 GCA_030147065.1 Pseudonocardia sp.
GCGACCGCGGCGAGCGCGCCGACCAGCGCCACGCCGGCGAACGCGGCGAAGTTCCAGCCCAGGCCCAGCCCGGAGGCGATCAGGTAGCCGCCGACCAGCGGGCCGGCCACCGCGCCGAGCCGGCCGAGGCCGGTGCTGATGCCCAGCGCGGTGGCCCGGTTGCCGTCGTCGTAGTACAGGGCGACGTAGCCGAACACGACGATCTGGGTGCCGACCGAGGCCGCTCCGGCCACCGCGATCAGCAGGTAGAGCAGCGCGGTGGGCAGCGGCTGGGACAGCAGCCCGATCGACACCACGCCGACGGCGAAGGCCGCGGTGGCCACCGGCCGGCTGCCGTACCGGTCGGCCAGCGCCGACCCGGCCAGCCCGCCGGCCACCGCCCCGACGTTGAACACCAGCAGGAACGCGATCGCCGAGCCCAGCTCGTAGCCGGCCTGGCGCATCAGCTGGGGCAGCCACGTGTTCAGCCCGTACACCAGCAGGAACCCGGCCACGTTGGCCAGCGCGAACAGGGCCAGCGCGACCGCGGCCCGCCCGCGCAGGATCCCGGTGTCCCGGGCCGGCCGCGCGGCGGTGCGCCCGGCGGCGCGCGGGGTGAACCCGGGCGACTCCGGCAGCAGCCAGGCGGCCAGCGGGAGCAGGGTGACCAGCGGCAGCGCGCCGAGCGCGAACAGCGTCCGGAACCCGGCCGGCTCCAGCAGGGCGATGCCGGCCAGCGCGGCCAGCACCCCGCCGATCGGGAAGCCGCACAGCATCACCGCGTTGAGCAGGTTGCGCCGGGCCGGCGGGGCCGACTCCACGACCAGCGCGATCGCGATCGGGGCGATGCCGCCGAAGCCCAACCCGGCCAGGAACCGGGCCACCCCGAGCAGCTCCGGGGTCGGCGCGGCCGCGACGGCCAGCATCATCACCGAGAACCAGGCCAGCGTGACCAGGAACATCCGCCGCCGGCCGAACCGGTCGGTGAGCGCCCCGGCCGCGATCGCCCCGACGAACATCCCCAGCAGCGCGTAGCTGCCGATCGCGCCGACCTGGGGCGGGGTCAGCGCCCAGGTCGGGTCGGCGAGCAGGGCGGGCACGGCCGAGCCGTAGACGATCAGGTCGTAGCCGTCGAAGACGATCGCGGCGAAGCCGAGGGTCACGACGACCCAGGGTGAGCGGGGGCGGGACACCGGTGGTGCGGACATGGGCTCCTCCTCGAGCGCGGGCGACACCACTGTCAGTTCTCTGACGTTGATGTCACAATCGCCCGAACGGGTGAGCCGTCCGGGTGGGGAGGAGCGGTGGGCTCAGGCGGGGTCGTCGGGGGGGAGGACCGCGGTCATGGTGCGCTCCAGCTGCGCCAGGTCCTCCTTGAGCAGCGCGACCGCCGCCCACGGCCCGGCCCCCAGGCTGCGCTCGGCGCTGCGGCGCAGCCCGCCCATGGCCACCTCGACCATGGTGTCGGCCACCTCCTCGGCCGGGGCGTCCACGTCGGCGCGGTACCACCAGGCGATCCAGTTGATCATCCCGAGCAGCGACAGCGCGGTCGTGCGCGCCGGCAGCGGGCGGACCGCGCCCTCGGTGACCGCCTGCTCGATCAGCCCGGTGAGCAGGGCGAGCACCCGGCGCCGGGAGTCGCGGTGCTGGGCGGCCAGCTCCGGGGACAGGTGCGGCTCGCTGCGGTCGAGCAGCCGGAACCGCCGGGTGTTGCGGCAGTTCTGCACGGCCACCGCGCGCAGCGCCGCGGTCAGCCGCTGCTCGGCGGGCTGGTCGGGGTGCTCGTGCGCGTCCTCCAGGATCCGCACCGTCGGGTCGAGCACGTCGTGCACGAGCGCGGCGAGCAGCTCCTCCTTGTTGCGCACGTAGGTGTAGATCGCCGGCCGGCTGACGCCCATCGCGTCGGCGATGTCCTGCAGGCTGGTGCCGGCGAACCCGCGCTCGGTGAACAGCCGGGCAGCGTGGTCGAGCAGCTCGTTCGACACCAGTTGACGCCTGCTGTTCGGCCTGGCCATGCGCGGAGTCCTCCCGACGGGTGCCCGCCCATCCTGCCCTGGGCCGCGCCGGTGTCGCCGACCGCTGGGCCCGGCGCGCGCCGCCGGGGGCCGGGATCGCGGGTGCCGGTCACTAGGCTCCTGGCGATCGGGCCGCTCCCGGCGCCCGATCGGAGGGAGCGCGATGACCAAGACGTCCTTGACCGCCCTGGCCCGCGAGCAGTTGGAGCTGGCGGTGGCCGCGCCGAGCGGGCGCAGCGCGCACACCGTCTACGGCGGCCACGAGCACTCGCTGCGCCAGACGCTGATCGCCATGAAGGAGGGGCACGGCCTGGGCGAGCACGAGAACCCCGGCCAGGCGACGGTGCACGTCCTGCAGGGCCGGGTCCGGCTGCGCGCCGGCGCCGACGCGTGGGACGGGTCCCGCGGCGACCTGCTCGTGGTGCCCGACAGCCGGCACTCCCTGGACGCGGTCGAGGACTCGGTGGTGCTGCTGACCGTCGGCCTGGAGCGCTGACCGACCGCGGGGATGGTCTTGGAGCGGGGGCGCGCGGCATGCTTCGGCGCACCGTCCCCCTCCCCGAGGAGCACCCGCGATGTCCGTCCTCACCGCCGTGCTCGACGCGGCCCGCTCCGGTGCGGTCCAGATCGTCGACCTGACCACCCCGCTGCGGTCCTCGACCCCGATCCTGGAGCTGCCCCCGCCGTTCGCCAACACCCGCCGCTTCGAGCTCGAGGAGCTCTCCCGCTACGACGACCGCGGCCCGGCCTGGTACTGGAACGACATCCACACCGGTGAGCACACCGGCACCCACCTCGACGCCCCGGTGCACTGGATCACCGGCAAGGACGGCCCGGACGTCTCGCAGGCGCCGCTGTCCACGCTGGTCAGCGCGGCCGCGGTGATCGACATGAGCGACCGGGTCGGGGCCGACCCGGACTTCCTGCTGGAGGTCGGGCACGTCCGGGCGTGGGAGGCCGAGCACGGCCCGCTGCCCGACGGCGGCTGGCTGCTCTACCGCACCGGCTGGGCCGCCCGCGGCGACGACGCCGAGGCCTTCGCCAACGCCGACGAGCAGGGTCCGCACACCCCCGGGGTGTCCCCGGAGTGCGCGCGCTGGCTGGCCGAGGAGTCGCCGATCGCCGGGTTCGGGGTGGAGACCGTGGGCACCGACGCCGGCGCGGCGGCCGGGTTCGACCCGCCCTTCCCGTGCCACAACGCCCTGATGGGCGCGCACAAGTGGGGCCTGACCAGCCTGCGCAACCTGGACCGGTTGCCACCGACCGGCAGCGTGCTGGTCGTGTCGCCGCTGCCGATCGTCGGCGGGTCGGGCAGCCCGGCGCGCGTGCTGGCGCTGGTGGAGCGGTGAGCACCGGCGGTCCCGGCGACCCGGCCGGCGGCTCGGGCACGGTCAGCACCGCCGAGGTCGTCGGTGCGGTACTGGCCCGGTTGGGCGTCGGGCACGCGTTCGGCGTGGTGGGCAGCGGCAACTTCCACGTCACCAACGCCCTGCGGGCCGGCGGGGTTCCGTTCGTCGCGGCCCGACACGAGGTCGGCGCCGCCACCATGGCCGACGCGTACGCGCGCACGACCGGCCGGGTCGGGGTGCTCACCGTGCACCAGGGCCCGGGCCTGACCAACGCGCTGACCGGGATCGCCGAGGCCGCCAAGAGCCGCACCCCGCTGCTGGTCCTGGCGGCCGACACCGCGGGTGCGGCGGTGCGGTCCAACTTCCGCATCGACCAGGACGCCGCGGTCCGGGCGGTCGGCGCGGTCGCCGAGCGCGTGCACTCGGCCGGGTCCGCGGTCGCCGACGTGCTGCGGGCCTACGGCACCTGCGTGCGGCAGCGGCGCACGGTCGTGCTGAACCTGCCGCTGGACGTCCAGGCCCAGCCGGGCGTCCTGCCGTCGACGTTGCCCGCGGTGGCCCCGTGGGGCGCGCCCCGCCCCGACCCGGCCTCGGTGGCCGCACTGGCCGGGTTGCTCGACCGGGCGCAGCGCCCGGTGTTCGTGGCCGGCCGCGGCGCCCGGCACGCCGGCCCCGACCTGGCCGCGCTGGCCGCCAGGACCGGCGCCCTGCTGGCCACCTCGGCCGTGGCGAACGGGCTGTTCGCGGGGCAGCGGTGGGACCTGGGCATCTCCGGCGGCTTCGCCACCCCGCTGGCCGCCGAGCTGATCTCCGGCGCGGACCTGGTGGTGGCCTGGGGCGCGTCGCTGACCATGTGGACCACCCGGCACGGCGCGCTGATCGGCGCGGACGCCGTGGTCGTCCAGGTCGACGACGACCCGGCCGCGATCGGGGCGAACCAGCCGGTGGCGCTGGGCGTGCTCGGCGACGTCGCCGCGGTGGCGCGCGACGTCGGCGCAGTCGTCGCCGGCGGTCCCGGGCAGCGCACCGCGGCCCTCGCCGAGCGGATCGCGACCGAGGGCCGCTGGGCGGCGCTGCCCCTGCCCGACGAGGTCGACCAGGGTGGTGGTGGAGCCCGGATCGACCCGCGGGTGCTGTCCGCCCGGCTGGACGCCCTGCTCCCGGCCGAGCGCACGGTCGCGGTCGACTCCGGCAACTTCATGGGCTACCCCAGCGCCTACCTCGCGGTGCCCGACGCCGCCGGGTTCTGCTTCACCCAGGGCTTCCAGTCGATCGGGCTGGGCCTGGCCACCGCGATCGGCGCCGCCCTGGCGCGGCCGGACCGGCTGCCGGTGGCCGCGCTCGGCGACGGCGGGTTCCTGATGGGCGTGGCCGAGCTGGAGACGGTGGTGCGGCTGGGCATCGGCATGCTGGTCGTGGTCTACGACGACGCCGGCTACGGCGCCGAGTTCCACCACTTCGCCGGCGCCGACCACGCCACGGTCCGGTTCCCCGACACCGACCTGGCCGCGCTGGCCGCCGGCTTCGGCTGCGCCGCCGCCACCGTCCGCACCCCCGCCGACCTGGACGTGGTCACCGAGTGGCTGGCCGGCCCGCGGGACCGCCCGCTGCTGCTCGACGCCAAGGTCACCGCGGACGAGCCGGCGTGGTGGCTCGCCGAGGCGTTCCGGGGCCACTGAGCCCCGCGAGGGACTGTCAACTGAACGGCTCTGGCGCAGAAGAGGTGGTCAGGTCAGCTGAGCAGGATCCGTCGGCGGAGCAGGGCGAAGCCGGCTCGTCCGTACATCTGTCGCTTCAGCAGCTTGACCTTGGTGTTGGCGCCCTCGGCCGGGCCATTGCTGTAGGGCAGGGTCAGCCCGGCGGTCACGGCGGGCAGGTCCTTGCGCAGTCCGCGGACGAAGCCGTGCAGAGCGGGCAGTTCGTCGACGTCGACTGTGCTCATCCATCCCTCCAGCCCGGCTCCCTGCCGGTTGGCGAGCAGCCGTGCGAACGCGCGGACGCGGTCGGTGAGCGCCGTCAGGTGTGGGCAGGTAGCCAGCAGCTCGTCGAGGTGCGCGCGGTCGTGGTCGGGCAGGTCCGCCGGTCGGGTCATGATCCATGACACCAGCCGCCGCGGCGCCGGGACGGCTCGTTCGGTGTCGGCGCGGCCCTGGTTGAGGTAGCGCATGAGCAGGTTCGCGCTGCCGCTGTAGCCCAGCTCGCGGATCTCGGCCAGCAGCGTGGTCCCCGCCACCTGGGGTTCGGCGACCAACCGTCGGCGCAGGTGGTCGCGGTAGGGGTCGACCAGGGTGCGCCCGTAGCGGGGTGGGCGTTGCAGCTGGTCGGCGGCCGTGGCGCGGGCGTAGCGCTTGATCGTGTTCAGCGACCAGCCCAGGCGACGGGCGCACTCCAGCAGGCCCACGCCCTGGCCGAGCAACTCGTGCACGGCTGCGTGCCGGGCCCGGGTCCGCTCGTCCATCGACCGGGCCGGGCCAGACGCAGGCGAGCGCCAGCAGCTGCTGTGGGCGATGACGGTCTTCTCCACCGCAGCACCGAGTCCGTGCCACAGGTGCCAGCGGTCACTGACCTGCACCGCGCCCGGTGCGCCCTGGCGGATCGCTTCGGCGTAGGCCGCGGAGCCGTCCCGGCACACCGATCTCGGCGCCGGGGTGCTCGCGCAGCCACTGGGCCAGGGTGGCGGCTTTGCGGTCGGGCAGCATGTCGACCCGTCTATGGGTGAGCGCGTCGATCAGCACCGTGGCGTAGTTGTGCCCTCGGCGCAGCGCGACATCGTCGACGCTGAGCACCCGCGGCGTCGCCGTCACGGGCAGCGGCAACGCCATCAGCACCCGCAACACCGTCGAGCGGGAGATCGCGACGCCCAACCCGGCCAGCACCGCGGCACCGGCCCGGCCGGCCAAGGTGACCGCCAGCCGGCCGACCGCGGCGGTCAGCCGCAGAGTGCGGCGGGCGTAGCGCCGGGTCAGCTCGAGGACCTGCTGACGGAAGGTCTGTTGCGGGCAGGTGCCATTCATGCAGATCAGGCGCCGCACACCCAGTTCGATCACGACACTGCGCCCGGCCACCGGAAGATCGGCCAGTCGCCGCACCTGCCAGGCATGAATCCGCCGCGACGTGCTGTCGCACCGCGGGCACCTTCCCTCAGGTGCAGCGGCCCGGGCACGCAGGCGCACGACCTGCCCGGCCCCGTCGACCTCCTCGAGGACCAGCCCGGACAGCCCCGGGAAGAGAACCACTGCAAGATCACGAACGCACGGGCGGTGACGCTCCCAGACCAGCGCTCGTCACCCGAACGGGACACGCCGGGCCGACCACCTCTTCTGCGCCAGAGCCAAGTTGTCTGTGTAAGTCGATCTCGGTTGGTCAGGTCAGGTAGGGCTTGAGTCGGTCGGGATAGGCCAGCGCGAGGGCGCCGAGCGCGGCTTTCCAGCCGATCACGGTGGCGCCCTCGACGAGCCGGCCGGGTGCGCGGCGCTCGTTGGCCTTGAGGCCCTTCTCCTTGGCTCGCTGACGTGCGCGTTTATCTTCAATGTCGCGGATGGCCAGCCAGAGGAGCTTGATCGCGGCGTCGTCGTTGGGGATGTGACCACGGTTATTGATGATCTTCCGAAGTTGGAAGTTCAACGACTCGATGCTGTTGGTCGTATAGATGATCTTGCGGAGTTCGGGTGGGAACGCCAGGAACGGGATGAACCGCTCCCACGCGTTCTCCCAGGTCGCGACCGCGGCCGGGTAGCGCCGGCCCAGGTCGGACTCGGCGAAGGCGA
>JASLAP010000175.1 GCA_030147065.1 Pseudonocardia sp.
TCTCGGCGAGGGCGGCGACGCTGCCGCTGCGCACGGCCTCCAGCAGCCGGCGCAGGGTCGCCGGCTCGGGGTCGGGCAGGGTCAGCGCGGCCTCGGACTGGATGGCGATCGCCGACAGCTGCCCGGCCACCACGTCGTGCAAGTCGCGGGCCATCCGGGCGCGCTCGGCGGCCACCGCGGCGGCCCGGTCCAGCTCGGCCATCCGGCGGGCTTGCTCGGCGTGTTCCTGGGCCGCCGCGGCGACCTCGCGGTGGTGGCGCACCTCGCGGGCCCAGGCCACCGGGACCAGCAGCAGCGACAGCCCCAGCAACGACAGCACCGCCTCCCGGGTGCCGTACGCGGCCAGGCTGCTCAGCGCGAGCCCGCCGACCAGCACCGCGGTCACCGCGGTGAGCACCGTGCTGGCTCGCCGCGACGAGTAGAGCACCGCGCTGTAGAGCGCCTCGGCGACCACCAGCGTCAGGCCGATGTGCGTGCTGCCCAGCCACCCCACGCCGAGCGCCATCGCCAGCGCGACGACCAGCAGGCAGCCCAGCGGCCGCGCCCGCCGCAGCACCAGCCCGGCGCAGCCCAGCCCCAGCACCAGCAGCTCCTGCCAGGCCTGCGGAGGCGCCGGCCGCGGGCCGGGCTCGCCCCACCCGTTGGACACGTCGGGCACGACGGCGATCAGCAGCACCCCGATCGCCAGGTAGACGCCCGCGCGCAGCGCGTCGTCGGCCCGCTCCCGTCGGCTCACGCCCGCCATTGCACCACCCGGCGCGCCGCGGTGCGTCGATCGAAAGTGGTACGCCAGGCACCGGCGAGATCGATCCTCCGCCCGACGCGCCCGCGCCCGCCCCCGCGCAGGCTCGGGCCATGGCCGAACTGCTCGCCAACCCCATCGTCTGGCTGATCGGCGCGTCCGAGATCGGCTTCTGGGTGCTGCTCGGGGCCGGGCTGCTCGCCCGCTACCTGCTGCAGCTGCGCCGGACCAGCGCGGTGCTCCTGCTGCTGGTCCCGGTGCTGGACCTGGTGCTGATCGGGGCCTCGCTGGCCGACGTGGCGTCCGGGTCGCCGCCGGGCCAGGTGCACGGCCTGGCCGCGGTCTACCTCGGTGGGACGATCGCCTTCGGGCACTCGATCATCCGGTGGGCCGACGCCCGGTTCGCGCACCGCTTCGCTGGCGGCCCGCCACCACCACGACCACCCCGCTACGGCCCGGAGAAGGTCGCCTACGAGTGGCGCGAGTGGTCGAAGATGGCCCTGCTGGTCGGGATCGCGGTCGCGGTGATGCTGGTCGTCACGGCGGTGGCCGGCACGCCGGTCCCGCCCGTCCTGGAGTGGGGCGGGCATCCGATGTGGAGCTGGGCCGCCCGGACCGGGATGGTCGCGCTGATCTGGCTGGTCTTCTGGCCGCTGTTGGCGACCCTCTTCCCGCCCCGACCGGACCGGGAGCACGCCGATGTCGAGCGCTGAGGTGGTGACCGGCGGCCGGATCGCCGCCCTGGACGTGCTGCGCGGGATCGCGATCCTGGGCACGTTCGCCTCCAACGCCTGGCTGTTCGCCCAGCCCGGCGGCCCGGCCGCGCTGCTGTCCGGCGGCGGCGTCTACGTCGACGACCCGGTGCAGGCCGGGCTGCTGGTGCTGTCCAACGGCAAGTTCCTGGCGCTGCTCACGCTGCTGTTCGGGATCGGCGTGGAGGTGCAGTACCGGGCCGCGCTGCGCCGCGGGAACCCCTGGCCCGGCCGGTACCCGGTGCGCGCGGCGATCCTGTTCGTCGAGGGCCTGCTGCACTACGTGCTGGTCTTCGAGTTCGACGTGCTGATGGGCTACGCGATCGCGTCGCTGGTGGTGGCGTACGTGATCGGGCGCAGCGACCGGGTGGTGCGCGCGGTGATCGGCGTCGTCGGCGGGCTGTACGTGCTGCTGCTGCTCGGCGTCACCGCGCTGCTGGTGGTGCTGCCGCCGGAGGCCCCGGCCGGGCCGGCCCCGGCGCCGCTGTCGACGGCGAGCTGGCCGGCCCAGGTCGTCGAGCGGGTGCAGAACTTCGGGCTGTACCGGGTCGAGCTGCTGATGATCGTGCCGTCGGCGGTCGTGCTGTTCCTGGCCGGGTCGCGGCTGATGCGGGCCGGGGTGTTCACCGACACCGAGCGCGGCGCGCGGCTCCGGCGACGGCTGATGGTCCTCGGACTCGGCATCGCCGCCCCGCTGAACGTCGTCACCACCTTCGCCGGTGGCGCGTTCGTGCTCCTGGACCGCTACCTGGTGGCGCCGACCGTCGCGTTCGGGCTGCTGGCGCTGGTCACCCACGTCGTCCTGCGCACCCGCGGTGGAGCGCTGCGCCGCGGGCTGTCGGCGGTCGGGCGGACCGCGCTGTCCTGCTACGTGCTGCAGAACGTGCTGGCCGCGGTGCTCTGCTTCGACTGGGGGTTCGGCCTGGCCACCCGCCTCGACGGTGCCCGCCCGTGGTGGGTCGTCGGGCTCTGGGCGGTGATCAGCGCGCTGCTGGTCGCCCTGGCGTCGCTGTGGTTGCGCCGCTTCGACCGCGGCCCCCTGGAACTGCTCACCCACCGCCTCCTGCGCCCGTCCGGGGTCACCCGGCGAGCTGGAAGTGCCAGATGATCCCGGCGGGCACCCCGGCCCCGGCCGCCCGGGCGGCGTCGGGCACGACCGCGGCCAGCGACCACGGCCACACCTCCCACGGCCCCAGCTCGCCCGCCCGCGGGGCGGTGGCCGCGGGCGGCGTCCCGGCGGCGATCGGGACGGACGGCTCCTCGAGGCGGCGCGGCTGCAGCCCCACCGGCAGCGCGGCGCGCAGGAAGTCACCGACCGGGTGGTGCTGGGCGACCAACCGGCCGGGCCGGCCGCCGGGCCCCCGCAGCGTCGGGACGGCACCGCGCCGGACCCGCTCGGGGTGCACGTCGGAGACCACCAGGTGGCCGCCGGGCCGCAGCACCCGGGCGAACTCGGCGAACACCGGCGGGAGCTCGGGGACGTGGGTCAGCGCCAGCGCGCACACGACCAGGTCGGCGGCCCCGTCGGCGACCGGCAGCCGGTGCAGGTCGCCGGTCCGGAACTCGGCGTCCGGGACGCGCGGGCGGGCGCGGGCGAGCATGTCCGGCGAGTTGTCCACGCCGACGACCCGGTGGCCGCGGTCGGCCAGCAGCGCCGCCCACCGGCCGGTGCCGCAGGCGGCGTCCACCGCTACCCCGGCCGGTAGCGCGTCCACGATCTCCACGACCAGCGGCTCGTCGATGTCGAACGCGGCGTTGCGGCCGTCGTCGTAGGTCGCCGACCACAGCCGGTACCCCTCGACCGCGCCCACGCGCTCGACCTCCACGGCGGCATCGGCCAGCGACTCGTCGGCCAGCAGGTCGCGGACCTCGGCGAGCCGCGCCTGCACGAACTCGCGGTCGTACTCCCCGGTGAAGCCCCGCAACAGCGCGATGCCCTCGAGCCCGAGCAGGTAGGCCAGCGGGTGCTCGTAGATCACCGCCGGGACGGTAGTGACGCCCGCCCGCCGCGACCACCGACTTGCGCCGTGGTCAGACGCGGTCGACGGTGCCGCGGGTGCCGTCGACGCGGACCCGGTCGCCGGTGCGCAGCACGGTGGTGGCGTTGCCGCAACCCACGACGGCCGGGATGCCGAGCTCGCGGGCGACGATCGCGGCGTGCGACAGGGGCGCCCCCACGTCGGTGACGATGGCCGCGGCGCGGGGGAACAGCGGCGTCCAGCCCACGTTGGTCACCGTGGTCACCAGCACCTCGCCGCCGCGCAGGTCGGCGCCCTCGTCGACCGACCGCAGCACCCGCACCGTCCCCTCGACCACCCCGGACGCGCCGGGGAAGCCGCTGATCGTGGCGTCGGCCGGGGTCGGGGCGGCGCCCTCGTCGAACAGGTCGCCGCGCCGGTCCGGGTCGGCGGCCCAGGCGAACGGGTCGAACCGGCCGCGGATCAGCATCGGGTACGGCGGCAACGCGGCGTAGCGCTCGAACGCGGCCCGCCGCTCGGTGGTGTCCGGAGCTGTCACTGCCTCGGGCCGGCGGGCCGGGGCACCCCGCAGCACGTCGACCAGCTCGTCGACGGTCAGCATGAACACCTCGTCGCCGAGCCCCGTCAGCTCGCCCGCCCGCAGGAACAGCGCCCGGACCACGGTGAACGTCCGGACGGCCTCGGTGCGGGCCTGCTCGCGGCCGCGCTCGGTGCGCGCCCAGCGGTCCAGCCGCTTGCGCACCGAGCCGACGCGCCGCGGGTGCGCGGCGACCAGCCGGTCCCACGCCGCCCGGTTCGCCGCCTCCACCCGCTCCAGCATCGCCAGCGGGTCGGTGCCGGCCGCGCGCATCGCCGCGACCTGCTCGTCGATCCACCCCGGCCGCTCCACCGGCCGGGGCAGCGACACCTCGAACTCGTGCGGGGTGCGGTGGCCGTACCGCTCGGTGTAGGTGGCGGCGTCGATCTCGCCGCGTTCCAGCCGGGCCAGCCCGACCACCGGGCCCAGGCTGGCCAGCACGTCGCCGTCCACGGTCAGGCCGGAGGTCAGCGCGGCGGCGTCGGCGTCGCCGACCAGCTCGCGCAGCCGCTTCTGCGCGGTCAGCAGCGCGACCGGATCGGCCCGCCCGGCCGTGGCCAGCATGTCCGCGCCCAGCTCCACCAGCGGGCGCACCTCGTCGTCCCACAGCGCGGCCAGCACCGCCGGGTCGTCGACGCCCTCGACCCGGGCCCGCAGCTCCGCGCACCGGGCCGGGTTCTCCGCGACGAACCCGGGCAGCCGCTTCAGGTTCGCCACGACCCGGCTCAGGAACCGGACGATCAGCGGCAGCATCCGCCGCAGCATCTGCAGCCGGGGCACCGCCACCGGCGGGATCGACACCCCGTCGGGCAGCCGGCCGAAGGTGCTCTCGGTCAGCGAGCGGAACCGCCGCTCCGACACCCCGACCACCGCCGACAGCGCCGCGGCCTGGCTCAGGTCCAGGTAGAACCGGCCGCCGATGCGACCGTAGCCGCGGTGGCCGGGCATCGACAGGGTCGGCATCGCCCGGCTCATGAACAGGTGCGCCAGCGACCAGGTGGCCGGGGTGAGCACGTCGGGGAAGGCCTCCCCGAGGTTGGTGTTGGTCCACAGGTGATCGACGGCGAGGCTGTCGTTCCACGGGTCGCGCAGCCCGGTCACCGGGCGGGCCTGCACGACCGCGAACGCGCCGCCGGCCCGGGTCCACTCGACGTCCATCGGGCGGTCGTACTCGGCCGCGATCCGCCGCCCCAGCCCGGCCAGTTCGGCCGCGCCGGCGTCGTCCAGGACCGGGGCGGTGCGCTCGGCCTCGGGCACCGGCTGCTCGGCGGGTCCGTCCGGGGTGCGCACGGTCCGCACCGCCTTCTCCCCGGTGCGCCGCTCGCGCACGGCGCCGGTGGCCGCGTCCAGGACCAGGTGGTCGGGGGTCACCGCGCCGCCGACCAGCGACTCGCCGAGCCCCCAGGTGGCGTCGACGACCATCCGGTCGGCCGCGCCGGACACCGGGTCGGCGGTGAACAGCACCCCGGACGCCTCGGCGTCCACCAGCTCCTGGACGACGACGGCCAGCGCCACGTCGCCGTCGGCGATGCCGGCCCGGCGCCGGTAGGCCACCGCGCGGTCGGTCCACAGCGACGCCCAGCAGCGCCGGACCGCGTCGACGACGGCGTCCGCGCCCCGGACGTCGAGGAAGGTGTCCTGCTGCCCGGCGAACGACGCCCCGGGCAGGTCCTCCGCGGTCGCCGAGGACCGGACCGCGACCGCGGGCCCGCCCAGCGCGGCGTAGGCGGCCCGGATCGGTTCGGCGATCTCCCCGGGCACCGGGTGCGCGGCGAACAGCGCGGCCACCGCGGCCTCGTCGGCGTCCCGGATGCGGGAGCGCAGGTCGTGCTCGGCGACGAACCGGCGGTAGGCGGCGGTGGTGACGTGGAAGCCCGGCGGCACCGGCAGCCCGGCGCGGGCCAGCCTGCCCAGCGACTCGCCCTTCCCGCCCGCGGTGGCCAGGTCGGCCGCCGGGTCGGCGAGGTCCAGCACCACCGGTGCGGTGACGGGCGCGGTCATGGCGGAGCCTTCCGGTCGTCGGACGGGGCATCGGCGGTGCTCACGTGGGCGCGGATCGCCGCGTCCAGCGCGGCGGTCTCGGCGGGGGCGAGCGGTTCGGCGCGGGCGAAGGCCCGGTGCACGGTGTCGGCGAGCAGCTCCGGGGCCGCGCCGTTCGGGAGGCGCAGGGGCTCGGGGATCAGCGGCGCGGTCACGAAGTGGCCGTGGAAGATCGCGCTGAACACGGCGACCAGCTCGGGCAGCGTCCGGTCGGCGCGGAGCAGGCCGGCCTCGCGCAGCCGGGCGATCAGGGCGACGGTGCCGTCGCGCGGCTGCGGGTCGCGCTCGGCGGTCGCGGCGAGCCTGCCGAGCACCTCGCGGTCCAGCAGCAGCACCGCGGCCATCAGCGGCCGCTGCTGGTAGGCCCGGACCTGCGCGGCGACCAGGTGGCGCAGGTCGACCGGCCCGTCGACGGCGGCGATCTCCTCGTGCACCCGCCGGTGCAGCACCGCGCGCTCGCGGCGCAGCACGGCGACGAACAGCGCCTCCCGGCCGCCCCAGCGCTGGTAGACGGTGCTCTTGGAGACCCCGGCCGCGCGGGCGACGTCGTCGAGGGTGGTGCGGTCGTAGCCGTAGCGCAGCAGCAGGTCGGTGGCCGCGTCCAGGACCCGCCCGCCGTCGGCGTCCGCCCGTCCCCTCGGTGACACAGCTCCTCCAACCAAGATGACCAGAAACTTCCATCTGGTCATTTCTCACTCTACGCCCCACCGCAACCCGTCGACAACGACGTCGTTCTCGACGGAGTCAGAGGTCGCGGAGGAGGGCGGCGGTGACGGCCCGGTGGTTGTGCTCGGCCCAGTCGAGCGGGGTGGCGTCGAACCGGGCGTCGCGGCGGGTGGGGTCGGCGCCCAGCTCCAGCAGCAGCGCGACGAGTGCCGCGTCGCCGGCGTGCGCCGCCTGGTGCAGCGGGGTGGCGTCGCCGGCCGGGTGCAGGTCGAAGCCGAGCTCGACCAGCAGCCGGACGGCCTCGGCGCGGCCGACGTCGGTGGCCACCCGCACCGCGTTCGGGCGGCGCGCCTTCGCCTGCGCCAGCAGGGCCGGGTCGGCGGCGAGCGCCGCGGCGCGGTCGCCGGCCAGGCAGGCGGTGATCAGCTCCTCGACCGGGTCGGTCTCGGGGACGGTGGCCCCCGCGGCCCGCAGCAGCTCGGCGACCTCCCGGTTGCCCCGGGCCACGGCCAGCTCGTAGGGGGTGCGGCCGTGCCGGATCGGGTGGCGGGTGCCCCGGCCGTCGGGATCGGCGCCGGCGGCCAGCGCCAGCCGGGCCCACTCCGGCCGGTCGCGCTCGGCCGCGACCGACAGCTGGTCCTCCAGCAGCTGCTGCGGGGTCGGGTGCGCCGAGCGCAGCAACGCCCGCCACGGTCCGCCGTCGCCGCGGCCCAGCCCGAACTCGATCAGCAGCCGCAGGTGCCCGTCGTCCGGCTCGAACTGCCGGTTGTAGAGGGCCTGGCTGTCGTTGGGGTCGGCCCCGGCCGCCAGCAGCAGCCGGGCCAGGGCGGTGCTGTCGCGGTGCGGCGGCTGGTTGGCGCCGTTCTCGCCGCCGCCGAACACCCCGGTCAGCACGGTGAACACGCAGATCCCGCCCCACAGGTAGCCGGCGTCCGGGTCGGCGCCGTGGCGCAGCAGCAGGCGGGCGACGCCGGGGGAGTCGGCGGCCGGGGCGTCGATGCGGGAGTAGGCCAGGTACAGCAGCGGCGCCCAGCCGAACGGCCCGCCTGGGCGCGATGCGGCCGCCGGATCAGCAGCCAACAGCCGTTCGGCCGCGGGCAGGTTCCCGGTGGCGGCGGCCGCGTGCACGGTCGCGGCGCCCAGCGCCGGGTCGGCGGCCAGCATCGCGGTCGCCCGGGCCTGGTCGAGCAGGTCGTCGTCGCCGTAGCGCAGGCAGCCCAGCCGCAGCAGCTCGTCCACCGGGTCGTCCGGGGCCGCCACCCGGTGCGGGTTGCGGGTGAGCCGGGCGACGACGTCGAGGTGTCGGCGCAGGTCGGGCCAGCTGGTGAAGCCGTAGGCCCGGGCCAGCGCGAGCTGGGCGTCGGCCAACCGGGGAGCCGCCGGTGGGCGCGGGTGGTGCTCGGCCACCAGGGCGACGGCCTGCTCGTCGCCGGACCGCAGCTTCTTCAGCAGGGTGCGGGCCTGCCCGCGGAGGTGGTCGAGGCTCGGGTTGTCGGGGAGGTACAGCGTCGGCAAGGAGGGCCTCCGGTCCGGTGAGCCCGGTGTCCGCATGCTCGGGCCGGACGGGAGGTGCCGGTGCGCGCGAGGTCCCGCTCAGGTGGGCTGCGCCCTTCCCGCGGACCGGCGGCGACCTGCGCGCCGCCCCGGAAGCTACTCCCCGCCGGCCTCGACGACCAGCCACCCGCCGTGGTGCTCGGCCACGCTGTGCGGGCGTCCGGTGGCGGCCCCGAGGGCGGCCAGGTCGGCGAGGTCGAACGTGCGGACGTGGCCCCAGGCCGGCTCGGGCACGTCCTCGAACGGCACCGCGACGACCACCCGGCGGCGCGCCACCCGCAGCATCCCGGCCAGCACCACCGGCGCCAGCTCGACGGGCAGGTGCTCCAGCAGGTGCACCGCGTGGACGGTGTCCGCGGACCCGGTGGCGAGCGGGATCCGCAGCGCGTCCCCGGCGAGCGCGCGCAGCGGGGTCCCGAGCGCCGGGGCGACCGAGGCCAGCAGCGCGACGGCGCCGGGGGAGAGGTCCACCGCGGTCACCGCGTGCCCGGCCGCGGCCAGCCGCAGCGACAGGAACCCGAAGCAGCACCCCAGCTCGACGACGTCCGGCCCGATCGCCAGCGCGGCCGCGCGGGCGTGCACCGGAGCCATCCCGGCGTTCGTCCCGCCGGGCTCGGCGGCGCCGGCCAGCGCGGCCAGCGTGTTGCGGTAGAACGCCGTCCAGCCGGGGTCGACGGACTCCACCACCTCGACGAACGCCGTCTCGAACCCGGCGGCGGCCAGGTGCCCCGGCCCGACCAGGTCCGCGGCGATCCAGCCGGCCAGGTCGTTGCTGACCGTGGCCGCGTCGATCCGGTGCCCCACGGCCCCGTCCGGCCCCACCCACAACCGCCCCTCCCGTCGAGAACGACGTTGCTGTCCGGTGGACCGGTCCACGATCGCGACGACGTCGTTCTCGACGGGCATCAGCGCCCGACCAGCTCGGTGGCCATGTCGTGCGCGGCGCTCTCCAGACCGGTCAGGTCGCGCACCACCCGCACCCGGCTGCAGTACTCCGCGTAGTCGGGCAGGTCGCAGGCGCCCAGGCCCCAGGAGTACCGGGGCTCCGGGGTGAGCCAGATCGTCTCCCGGGCCCGGCGGGTGATCTCCTCGAACGCGGCCAGGTTCGGGTCGTTGCCGTTGCCCCGGCCGTCGCCGAGCACGATCACCGTCGTCCGCCGGGTGACCGCGGAGCCGTAGTCCTCGTGGAACGTGCCGAAGGCGGTGCCGTAGTCGGAGTTGGCGTCCACGTCCAGCACGTCGCCGCCGAACACCAGGCCCAGCGCGTGCTCGACGGGGTGGTCGGCGAACAGGTCGGTGATCTCCACCAGGTCGGCCACGAAGGCGAACGTGCGGACCTGGCCGAACAGGTTCTGCAGGCCGTGCACCAGGTGCAGGGTGAACCGGGCGGTCGCCCGCACCGACAGCGAGACGTCGGTGAGGATCACCAGCCGCGGCTTGTCCTCGGCCCGGCGCACGGTCACCGGGGCGAACGGGATGCCGTCGAAGCGCATGTTGCGGCGCATGGTCCGGCCGGAGTCGATCCGGCCGCGCGGGGAGACCTCGCGCTTGTGGGTCAGCCCGCCGTGCAGCGAGCGGGCCAGCCGGCGCAGCGACTCCTCCAGCTCCATCCGCTCGTGCTCGCCGACCCGGTCGACCTCGGCGACCTGCCGGTCGTGGGTCTCGACGATCCGCTGCTCCAGCGCCATCAGCGCTTCCAGGTGGTGCTTGAGCGCCGCGGGCAGGCCCTCCAGCACCCCGGCCATCCGGCGGCGCAGCGCCGCCGCGTCGGACTCGTCGCCGTCCTGCGCGGCCTCGTCCTCGACCTGGTTCAACCAGCCCAGCAGGGCCTCCTGCTGGGCGACGGACAGGTCGGCGTCGACCTTGGTGCCCTGCTGCTGGGAGATCTGCCCGGGGGCGCCGGCGTTGTGCAACCGGTCGGTCTCGATCTGCACCCGGTTGCCCTCGCCCTGGACGCCCTGGTTGTCCTTGGACAGCACGATCTCCTCGGTCATCGCCGCGAGGTCGATCTTGTTGGCCTCCTGGTGCAGGTTGTACTGCTGGGCCAGGTCGTCGGGGTCGAAGTAGTCCCGGATGTCGACCGGCTTGCCGTGGCTGTGGCCCTGCTGCGGGGTCTCGCTGGGCTCCTCCGACAGCGTGAAGTCCTCCAGCCCGCCGGTGTCCGACAGGTCCTCGTGCCCGTGCCCGTGGCCCTGCCCCGTCTCCGTCGGACCCACCTTGACCAGCGCGAAGAACTTGTCGAAGACGTCGTCGAACACCTCCTCGTCGCGCCGGTCCTTGACCAGCGCGACGCGCAGCGCGGCTCGCAGGTGCTCCTTGTCGGCCAGCATCCCCGGCTCCCGCGCGCACGCCATCGCGTCCAGCGTCTCCGGGATCGAGATCCGCACCTGCCGCAACCGCAGCAACCGCACGAACCGGTGCAGCGCGTTCTCCATGGCACCTCCGGTCCTCGTGCGTGAGTTTCATGCCCATAGGCATGAAACTCACTCACGACCTCATAGTGGGCGTTTGCGGCCGAGGAAGCTGCGGGAGCCGCGGTCGGCGGTCACCGTGCGCGGCGGGGACGGCGGGCGGTCGGGCTGGGTGGAGTCGCGGGTCTTGTAGTAGCCGGGGTCGTGGCGGCCCTCGGCGTCCTTGGCCGCGCGCACCGCCCGGCCGTCCACCTCGTCGTCCCCGGCGGCCTCGGCGTGCTCGACCGGGTCGTGCTGCTGGTCGGCGTCGTGACCGTGGCCGTGCCCGTGGCCGTGACCGTGCCCGTGGCCCGGCTCCGGGACGCTCGCGTTCGGGTCGACCAGCCGGGGCAGCGCGCCGATCGCCTTGCGGACGTCCTTCTCGTACTTGACGACCACCGACGCGGTGTCGGCGAGCACCGCCGAGGTCAGCTCCTGCACCCCGAGCACGGCCAGCGTGCGCGCCCAGTCGATGGTCTCCGAGATCGACGGCGACTTGCGCAGCTCCAGCTCGCGCAGCCCGCGGACGATCTCCACCAGTTGCGCGGCCAGCGCGTCCGGCAGCCCGGTCCGCTTCGACCGGATGATCTCCAGCTCGCGCTCGGCGGTCGGGTAGTCCAGGAACAGGTGCAGGCAGCGGCGCTTCAGCGCGGCCGAGAGGTCGCGGGTGTTGTTGCTGGTCAGGACGACGTACGGGGGCTGCTTGGTGGTGAACGTGCCGACCTCGGGCACCGAGACCTGCCACTCGGCCAGGGTCTCCAGCAGCACCGCCTCCAGCGCCTCGTCGGCCCGGTCCACCTCGTCGATCAGCAGCACCGAGGGCTCCGGCGAGCGGATCGCCTCCAGCAGCGGCCGGGCGGCCAGGAACCGCTCGGAGAAGAACACGCTCTCCTGGGCACCGATCCGGTCGACCGCGGTGGTCAGGTCGGGTGCGTCCGACACCACCTGGCCGATCTTCTCGCGCAGGATCTGCGTGTAGAGCAGCTGCTTGCCGTAGTCCCACTCGTAGAGGGCCTTGGTCTCGTCCTGGCCCTCGTAGCACTGCAGGCGCAGCAGGTTCCGGCCGGTGGCCGCGGCCAGCGCCTTGGCCAGCTCGGTCTTGCCCACCCCGGCCGGGCCCTCGATGAGCAGCGGCTTGTCCAGCCGGGTGACCAGGAAGACGGTGGTGGCCAGCCGGGTGTCGGCGATGTAACCCTGCCCGGCCAGCGCCTCGACGACCTGGTCGACGGTCTCGTACTGCGACACGGAAGCTCCGTTCGTGAACTCAGCGGGGGCGCCGGCCGGCCGGCCGGCGCCCCACTCCCGGTCCGGACTCAGCCGAGCAGGTCGTCCAGGTCGCCGGTCATGCAGTGCTCCACGACCGGGCGGACGGTCTCGAAGGTGCACTCCTTGGGGTTGCCCGGGGTGCAGGCGTCGCCCAGCACGTGGTTGGTGATCCGGTCCACGTCCTCGCCGTCGCCCTTGATCACCGACGAGTTCTCGTAGTACTTCGTCGGGCCAACGCCCAGGCGGTTCTTCGAGTACGAGTCCTGGGTGACGTCGACGAACTTCTCCGGGATGCCCACGTCGCGCAGCAGCCGCACGGCCGCGGCCAGCGCGGCCTCGGCGGCCTGCACGTCGGTCATGCCGTGGGTGTCCACACCCATCTGCCGGGCGATGTCGGCGAAGCGCTTGTAGGCGACCGGCATGTTGAACGCCCACACCCGGGGCAGCGCGATCGCGTTGTTCAGCCCGTGGTGGGTGTCGTAGAACGCCGACACCGCGTGCGAGATCGAGTGGATGATGCCCAGCCCGCCGGAGTTGAACGCCTGCGCGGCGATGTACTGCGCGTACATCATCCCCTCGCGCCCGCGCAGCGACGTCGGGTTCCAGACCGCCTCGCGCAGGCTCTCCGCGGTCAGCTTGATCGCGTGCAGCGCGTTGCCCAGCGACGGCTCGAAGTCGAGCCGGGAGACGTAGGGCTCGGAGGCGTGCGCGAGCACGTCGAACCCGCACTGGGCGGTGTAGTCGATCGGGCAGGAGTAGTAGAGGACCGGGTCGTCGATCGCCAGCGTGGTGACGCTGGCGTCGTCGAAGGCCACGTACTTGTGCGGGTTGTCCGGGTCGGTGGTGGTGTCGGTGATGACGTAGGCCCAGGACGTCTCCGAGCCGGTGCCCGCGGTGGTGGACACCGCGATGTGCGGCGGGTTCTTCGGGTTCTCGGACTTGTTGAAGCCCTCGAACTCGTTGACGTTGCGGCCGTCGTGGGCGACCGAGACCCGGGCGCCCTTGCAGGCGTCGTGCGAGGAGCCGCCGCCGATGGAGACGAAGCTGTCGCAGTTGTTCTGCTGGTAGAGGCCCACCGCGTCCATGACGTTGTAGTCCTTGGGGTTCGACTCGACCTTGTCGTACACGACGACCTCGAGGCCGTGGTACTTCATCGACTCGACGATCTTGTGCACGATGTCGGACCCGCGCAGCCCCGAGGTCATCACCAGGGTCTTCTTGAAGCCCAGCTTCAGCGCCTCCGGGCCGATCAGCTCGTGCGACCCCGGCCCGAGCAGGGCCCGCGGGAACGGGTGGAACTCCTTGATCGGGAACGGCTGGAGCAGCTCGTCGACCTGCATGGCGGCCCTTTCTGGTGCAGCGGTGGTCCGTCTCGCCGGCCGACGCTAGGGCCGATGTGGCACCGGACACCGAAAGACCGTCGCGCCGACGGGGCCCGAACCCTCCGATCGGGCAGGGGCGGCCCGGCCGGACGAGGGTGCCGCCGCCTCCGCCGCTCCGCCGCTCCGCCGCTCCGCCGCGTCCGCCGTCGTCGCCGTGCTGCCGGTGCCCGGTTCAGGAAAGCCACGTTCCGGTCCGCTGAGGGCAGGAACGTGGCTTTCCTGAACCCGCGAGGGGTCAGCTGCGGGGCGGGGCGAGGGTGGCTTCCCAGGCCCGGGTGACCTCGGTGAACCCGCGCCGGGCGTACCAGTGCCGCGGCCAGTCCCGCTCCGCCGCCCACAGCGCGAGCAGGTCGCACCCGGCGGTGGCGGCGAGGGTGTGCGCGGTGCGCAGGAGCGCGTCGCCGTACCCCTTGCCGCGGTACTCCGGGGCGGTCGCCACCACGTCCAGCAGGGCGGTCCCGCCGTCGATCCTGAGGATGGCCGTCGAGACCGGCCGGCGGTCGGCGAACACGGCCAGGTAGCGCAGGTCGGTGACCGGCTCCTCGTGGTCGTAGCGCTCGGCCAGCTGGGCGATCTCGTCCGGGGTGATGTCCGGCTGCTCGCGGCGCCACCCCGCGGCCCAGAACCCGCGCAGCCGCAGCCGCGCCACCTGCTCGGCCCACGGCGCGCCCGGCGCGGGTTCGCCCGGCTCGACGACCGGGGCCGCCATCCCGACCAGGGGCTCGACGGACCACCCCCGCTCGGCCAGTCCCGCGGCCGCCGTCCCCACACCGAGCAGCACCTTGCGGTGGGCCAGCCCGGCCCCGCCCAGCACCCGGTCGGCCTCGGCGGCCACCTCCCCGGCGTCCACCGGCTCATCGATCAGCAGCTGGTTGTGCTGGTAGGACGCCGGGACCGGCTCGGTGAGCACGGCGACCCCGCCGGTCACCGGGACCTCCGCGGTGGCCGCCCGGCGCAGCAGCGACGGCTCGAACGCGGCCACCCGCGCGGCCGCGTCCTGGGCCGGCACCCGCGGCGGCGCGAACCCGCCGTCGGGTCGCGGCCGGTAGGGCAGCACGGAGGTGATCGCGGCCAGCGGGACGCGGCCGTAGGCGTGCGGGAACCGCATCGACTCCGGGTCGGTCGGCACGCCCGGCTCGTAGCGGACCTCGACGCGGATCCGGTCCGGGTCCAGCACCAGCAACCACACGTCCGAGCGCCCGTGGAACAGCCGGTCGGCCGGCAGGTGGACCTGCGCCGGCGCCGACAGGTGCACGAACCCCACCTCGTCCAGCGACGGCGGCGCCACCACCCCGCCGGCGACGGCCGCCCGCCACTGCTCGGTGGTCACCAGGTGCAGCAGCGGCTCGGACACCGGCAGATCATGCCGCACCGGCCGGGGCGAGGGTGGCCGGTCAGCCCGGACCGGGGGCCGCGGGCCCGGCGTCGACGGCCGTCAGCGGGGTGCCCGCGTAGTCCAGGGTCACGCTGATCAGCACGCCGTCGACCCACACCTGGCCGCGCCCGACCCCGAGCGCCATGCCGTCGGGCCCCGGGTGCACGGAGAAGATCTGCTCGGCGGCGGACGCGTCGCAGGCCGCCGCCGCGACCCCGCCCCCCGGTTCGGCGCCCTGCCCGGTGCCGGCGAGGCAGTCGGGTTCGCCCGACGGCCCGACCCGACCGGTCCGCAGCAGGTAGCGGTCGCTGCCCGGGGCCAGCGGCAGGAAGGCGAACGGCGTGGCCGCCGCGGGGTCGGTCGTCGTGGTGAGCACCCCCTCGGGGTCGAGGGCGAGCAGCAGGTCGTCCGGTGAGCGCAGCAGGACCTGCCGGTCCTGCGGGGGCACCGCCGTCGTCCACTCGCCCGGCCGGGCGGCGGACTCCGGCACCGCTGCCCCCGGCGGTGGAACGGGTTCCGCCGGGGACACCG
>JASLAP010000216.1 GCA_030147065.1 Pseudonocardia sp.
GGCAACGCCAACCTGGTCCCCACCGACGTGAACGGGATCGCGTTCTCCCGCTCCGCCGGCCAGGTGCTCAACATCGCCTACCTCAACCCCGCCGCCGTCACCGAGGGCGGGTTCTTCCCCCGCGGCGTCAACGGCGAGATCAACACCAGCGCCGACAACGCCTGAGCAACACCCCGCGACGGGCGGGCCGGCGCGACCCCTGGGCCGCGCCGGCCCGCCCCTTCCCATTTCCGTTCCCTGCAGGAAGACCACGTCATGCCGAACCTCGGTGGCTGGGAACTCGTCATCCTCCTCGGAGTCCTCGTCCTGGTCTTCGGCGCGAAGAGACTGCCCGATACGGCCCGATCCGTCGGCCAGTCCGCGCGGGTGTTCAAGGGCGAGATGAAAGGCCTCAGGAAGGACCCGGCCGACCCGGCGGCCGCGGACGACCCGCCCCCGCCGGCACCCGCCGCGGCCGAACGGAGCCTGACCGGCAGCACCACGATCGGGCAGACCGGCACGACGCCGGCGGCTGTCGTCGGCACCCGGCAGTCGGACGAGGTGGCCTCGGCCCGGCGCCGCCGGAGCCGTCGCGGGCAGGCCCCCGACGGCTCGATGGGACTCGTCGAGCACCTCTACGAGCTGCGCAACCGGCTCGTGGTCGCGCTGGCCGCGGTGGCCGTTACGACGGTGTCCGGTTTCATCTGGTTCGAGGCCCACTTCTTCGGCACTCCCAGCCTCGGCGAGCTGCTCAAGCAGCCGTACTGCGCGCTGCCCGACCACGCTCGCGCGGTGTTCACCGCCGACGGGTCGTGCACCCTGCTGGGCACCGGCCCGTTCGACCAGTTCGACCTGCGACTCAAGGTCGCCGCCACCGCCGGAGTGGTCCTGGCCTGCCCCGTCTGGTTCCCACCAGCTGTGGCGGTTCGTCACCCCCGCGCTGCACCGCGGCGAACGGAGGTTCGCGGTCGTTTTCGTCTCGGCCGCGAGCGTGCTCTTCCTCGCCGGCGCGGCACTCGCGTTCCTCGTGGTCGGCCAGGGCCTGGGGTTCCTGCTCACCATCGGCAGCACCATCCAGACCACCGCGCTGTCGGGAGAGGCGTACTTCTCCTTCGTCATCGCGCTACTGCTGATCTTCGGGGTCAGCTTCGAGATCCCGCTGCTCGTGGTCATGCTCAACCGGCTCGGGGTGGTCAGCTACACCATGCTGAGCACCTCCCGCCGCGGGCTCGTCTTCGGGCTGTTCGTCTTCGCCGCGATCGCGACGCCCGGCCAGGACCCCCTCTCCATGACCGCCCTCGCCATCGCGCTGGTCCTGCTGTTCGAGGTCGCCATCCAGGTCGCCCGCCTGCACGACCGGCGAGCAGCCCGACGACGCGCCGCGCAGGGCTGGGACGCCTGGGACCCCGACGCCCCGAGCCCGATCGACGACAGTCCCAGCACCGTGCACACCTGTCCCGGCCGCACCGCCCAGGACGTGCCACCCCCGCCGAGCACCACGCTCCGCGATCGGGCCGTGGTCGGCGGCGCCGACGACGGAATCCCCCGCACCGACCGGTCGTGACGCTGCGCACCCGCGCCCAGGCCCGGCACCACGACGGGGCGACCGCGGATCCAGTCGCACGGGCGCACCGACCTGATCGGCCTTGACCGAGCCGGCCCCGGAACTGCATCAGCGGGTGGCCGCTCTACCGCCCATCGCCGTGACATCCGGCTTCGGTGCCGCCCGCGGAACCGCATTGCCCTGATTCGTCCGGCGGGTCGACCCACACCGCATGACCCGTCCGCTGCTCGGCCCACCGACACCTCATCGGTGGCCACTCAGTGCTGCTCGATGTGGACGACCTCCCCGTGCCTGTTCCGCGCGCCGAGCGGTCGGACGCGGTCCGGACGTCGGCGGGTCCGCCTGCGACCGGCCCGCCGTGAGCCGACCCACCCGGACGTCGGCGGAGCTTCCGCCTGCGGCCACCCCGGCGTCCCCGATCACACCCGTCGCGGTCGTAGCGTCGGGGCAGTGACGTCCTCATCGACCGGGCCGGCAACAACCCCGCGGGCGGTCGCCGTCCGCGACCTGCTCGACGCCATGCAGCACCTCGTCCTGGAGTACGCCGCGATGACCGAGGCGGAGCGGATGGACCACCTCGGCCACGACGCTGACCGGATCACCGGCAAGGTCGCCCGCCAGCTCGACAGAGCCCGGCAGAGACTGCACGCCGCTCCGCGCGGCGCGTAGCGCATCTCCCCTGTGCGCGGCGGATCCAGCCCGCCGAGCGGCTGGCCCGAGCCGGAGCGCCCGCTGTCGACGCAGCCGCTCCAGCAGCGATCCGTCCGATCGTGGCTGCTCGTTCACCGAGCCCTACAGGGTCGGCGCACTCGTCGGACCGAGCGATGCCCGTCCGCAGGCGGACCGGCTCACCGACGACGCGCTGCGCACCGACGCGGCCGACCTGCTCGACGGAGGCGCGCCGTGCCGCAAGGACCTGCCACCGGGCGCACGCGGAGTTGGCGGTCCAGCTGGACGTCATCGCCGCGGCCACCGACCGCCTCGCCGCGGCCGTACCCGACGTCGACGTCCGGCGCGCCGAGGACCTCACCGAGGAACTGCGCCGACGACACGGCAATCCCTCCTGATCGACGGGTTCGCAGCGCCACCGGCGGAACACCGGCGGATCAGCCGCTCGCGCTGCGGACGCCGACCTGGCGCAGCTCGGCTCGCGACGCGACGCCGTACTTGTCACGGCGCCGGGGCGCCGGGCGCTCCGGCGCGGACCTCTGGACGGCGGCGACGTGAACGGTCAGCCATTCCCGCTGGCAACTGAGCCGTCCGACCTCATCGGCCGGTCGGACCGTGCCACGCCATCCGCACGAGCGGCGGGGCGCGTAGGCGACGAAGGTTTGCTCCGCGCAGCGCGAGGCGTCGGTCCAGAGGTCGCTGTAGGCACGGTCGCGGTACCGCCCGGCGAGGTAGCCGGCGTGCCCGGTCAGTACCGCTGCCGGATCAGGAACGGTGAACAGCACCGACCGCATCCTGCCTTCCCCAACGGCCGGCGCAAGGACGACGCGACACCGGTCACCCTCTCGGGCGGCGACTCCCCGGCAGTCCCGCCCGGCCGGCTACGACGCGCTCAGCACGGCGAGCATGCCGGCGACCGACACCGACCACGGGTACTCCTCGGCGACGACTCGGGCCGCACGGCGCTGCGGTGCCCGCTCGGCGTCCAGCACCGCGCCCACGGCGGCGGTGAAGGCCTGCGCGGTGTCCGCAGCTAGTGCACCGCAGCCGGGACGCACGATCTCGGCGAGGGCCGAGCTCGCCGACGCGACCACCGGCGTCCCGCAGGCCAGTGCTTCGAGCGCGGCCAGACCGAAGGTCTCGTGCGGGCCGGGGGCGATGCTGAGGTCGGCGGTGGCCAGCAGTCCGGCGACCCGGCGCCGGTCGTGCATGAACCCGAGGAAGGTGACTGGGAGGCCTTCGGCGCGGCGCTGCAGGGCCGGTCGGCTGGGCCCGTCCCCGGCGAACACCAGCCGGGCGCGGGCGCCGGCCCGGTTCAACCCCGCGACAGCATCGATGCTGCGCTCCGCGTGCTTCTCCGGGGAGAGCCGGCCGCAGTGCACGATCAGGTGCTCGCCGGCCGTGGCGAGCCGGGCCCGGAGGCGCTCGTCGCGCCGCGCCGGGGCGAAGACGTTCAGGTCGACACCGAGCGGCACGCGCACCACGTTGCCCGCGCCGGTACGGGTGAACTCGGCCTCGGCGAACCGCGTCGTGCACACGACGGCGTCGTGGCCGGCCGCGGTCCGGGCATTGAGCCGGTCGGCCCACCGGCGCGCCGTCCGCGGGTCCAGCCCGACCTGGCCGAGCAGCCGGTCGAGGCGTTCGTGGGATATCGCGACGCTGCGGATCCCCCGTCGGGCGGCCCAGCCGCCCAGCCGGCGCAGGGTGAGCCGGTCCGACACCTCCACCACGTCCGGTCGCAGACCGCCGAGAACCCGTTCGACCCGCCCCGGATCGATCACCCGGTACCCGCCGGTCCAGGGGACGCGGGGTGCGGGCACGGTCAGCTGCACCACACCGTCGGGGAGGACCTCGGACTGCCGACGGGGACCGGGCACGACCCGCACGACCTCGTGCCCGGCTGTGGCGTACCCGGCGCCGAGCTGCACCAGCGCCGTGCGCAGCCCACCGGAGCGCGGGCCGTAGAAGTTGGCGACCTGCACGATCCTCATCGGACCGGGGCGGGCCGGGCGGGGACGGGCGGGTTCACCGGTGCAGCAGGCCCGCCACGAGCCCCTGCAGCACCACCGGGCCGAGGTCGCGGCCGCGGCGCAGCGCCCACGGCGTGCCCTTCAGCATCAACCACGCCCCCCGTTCCAGGGCGGTGACCGGGCGACCACCCGCGCAGTCGAGACCGACCGGGTGCGCTACCGCGAACCCGGCCGCGGCCAGCAGGTCGGCCATCCCCGCCGCGAGCAGGCGGTGCCCGCGCTCGGAGGGGTGCAGCCGGTCGATCGACCAGGCCGCGCGCTCGTAGCCGCCGGGCAGCGCGTCGAGGTCGAGCACCCCCGTCCGCGCCGGATCGTCCGCGGCCACCGCGTCGATCACCGCGTTCAACTCGGCGATCCGCTGCCGCAACGCCCGGCGCAGCGGCGCGGGCAGCCGGAACACCCGGCTGTGGTCGTGGTAGCGCACCAGCACCACGTGGGCCCCGGCCCGGTGCATCCCGCCGACGATCTCCCCGTAGTCCCCGGCGAGCCCGATCGGGTCGAAGTCCGAGCGCAGGGTGTCGTTCATCCCGACGAACACCACCGCGGCATCCGGCGCGGCGGCCACCGCGACCGGGAGCTGCTCGTGGCGCACGCCGGCAACCCGAGACCCCGAGCGAGCCGGGTTGACCAGGATCCCGGGCCCGAGCGCGGCCCGCAACAGCACAGGAAAGCCGCGCCGGCCGCGGCCGGGCAGCGGATCACCGAACCCGGCCGGGGTGGAGTCACCGAGCGTCGCAAGGGTCCGGATCGGACGGGGCGGGACGCCGCGGGACGGTGGGGTGAGGAGAGGCGCCGGCGCAGGCTGCACGGTCACGCCGACACCGTCATCCACCCGCGCTCCCACCCGGTGTTGCCGACATGACCTGCAGGCAGCAGATCAAGGAACGATCAGTGCGGCGACCCTCCGGGCCAACTCAGATGCCAGCGCCGTCCCGCCGCCACCAGAGCCATCACCAGCAGAGCGCCACCGGAGCCACCGGCCTCGGAGCCCTCATCGCTGTCCCTCGGCCCGGACGCCGGCTCGAACGCCGCCGCCGACCGAAGATGTCCGGGTGACGGTCTGAGTCGCCTTCGGCGGAGTCAAGCAACAGCTGGGCGAACATCCGAGAGACGTGTGTCATCAGATGCTTGACCAATCAAGCTGTCAGGCACAGGATTCGTCGCTTGTGACTGAAGTTCGTCCGGGCCCCGGTCCATCGTGCGGCCGCCGAGGCGTGCACCACCTCGACCGCAACATCGCAGTGGCCAACACCGGTCTTGAGGTGCTGATGACCACCATCAGCGGCAGCCCCCGCGCCATCACCGGGTGCACTGTGACCCGGCTGCCTCCGGACCAAGCCCGGGCTATCGGGTGGGCGCTCATCGAAGCGGCCGGCTTCCTGGAGGCCGCGGTCGATCAGCAGAGCGCGTAGGGCCGCCAGCATGAGCCGCACGTGGGGCCATCTTGTCGGGTGGTACCGGGACGGGCCTGCATATGTGTGGACCGGGCAGGGACAGCGCGACCACGTGGAAGTCGGTCAGCAGCGGCAGCAGCAGCTACACGAACGAGCTGGGCCAGCCGTGCAGCAGCACCAGCGGCAGCGCGTCCGGGGAGATGCGCCGGCACTTCCGGGACAAGGCGTGGACGCTCCGGGTGCCCCGGGCGCTGAAGGACCTACAAGGACCGGTCCGCGAGGGCGCCGGGCGGCTGGCGCGGGCCCCCGTCGCTGAGCGACCAGTGTGATCACCGAAGCGCTACCTTCCTCACTGAGAACTGCGACGAATGACCGGTCGTAGGGCGGACTCCTGCAGTCAGCCGGCGCCGAGCTCGCCGATGTCGGCGCAGGACCGGTCGAGCAGCCAGGCGAACAACGCCCGGCCGGCGGCCGACCAGGACCCAGCACCTGGGCCAGCCACATCGTGCAGCGATGGCTCGGATCCTTCTGCCCGCGCCTGCCCCCGCCGGGACCCGGGCCGGACCCGCCGACCGCACTGCCGCCATCTCCGACGCCACCGACGTCCCGCACCGGAACTGGCCCCGCCGCCCCGCCTCCGGCGGGCAGTGTCAGCCGCGCCCGCCGCGACCCGGCGCCGACTCGCCGGGCACGGTCACGGCATCGCCGCCCGCAGGTCGAGCAGGTGGCCGTGCGCGGGTGGGCACCGGCCGTCCAACACCTCGCGGTAGGCCCGCTCGATGCCCGCCCGGTCGCGGGCGATCTGGGGGTGCACCAGGTGGCCGCAGCGATGCAGGTAGGACCGCCACGCCTGCTCCTGCCGCCACGCGAGCTCCGCGGTCCCGACGGCGGCGGCGAGGACCCGGAGCCGCTCGACGGCCGAGAACTCCCGCTCGCCATCGGCCGCGGCGACCAGCGCAGTACCGGGAGCCCGGTGGGTGGCGCCGACCAGGACGGTGCGGGCGGGCCCGGTCGCCCGGATCCGGCGGCGGAGGTCCGGGTCACCGGCGATGTCGACGACGACGCGGGCTCCGGGCCAGGGGTGTCGGGCAAGGTCGTCGACATCGGGGTAGGCGACCACCGCGGTGAACAGTCCCGTCGCCGCGCACGCCGCGGCCCGGGGTGGTGAGGTCAGCCCGACGACGGTCAGGCCCGAACCGTCGAGTTGCTGCGCGATGGCCTGGGCCGTCCTGCTCGACGCGCTGGTCAGCAGCACCGTCGTCGGCCCGTCGGCGTCCTCGCGCAGCTGCGCCGCGAGCAGGAACGCCAGCACGAACAGCGGGTGCACCAGCGCCCGGACCAGCTCCTCACTGGTAGGGCCCGGCCCGGCCGGGAGTCGCTCGTAGTACTGGTAGGCCCCCGGCAGGCCACGGCGGTGCGGGGATCGGTCGCGCAGGTCCTCCGCGGTGGTGCGCGCTGGGGCGAGCGTGCAGTGCGACGCCAGCGGCAGCATCCCGAACAGCCGCGCGCCCACCTCGACGTCCGCGCAGGCGCTCTCCCGGACGACGCCCGTCCCCCACGCGGGCAGGCAACCCCACTCCGGGTGGCCGGCCGGGAAGAAGTCCCAGTAGCGCAGCCGCTCGCCGAGCAGTCCGTAAGTGAAGGTGTTCGCGGTGCAGGCGACCGCCTCGACCTCGACCAGTACCGCGCCGTCGGCCGGGTCGGGCACGGCCACCGGCTCCCACCGGGTTCGGTCGAGCGCGTCGCGGCGGGTGAGCAGCCGCCACGAGCCGCTCACCGCGCACCTCCGGTCACGCCGCCCTTGACGTCGACTGCTGTGGCGGGTGCGCTGGAGATGTGGATTCTGCGCGCGCGACCGCAAGCCCGGCCACGGTCGACCGGTTCCGGCCGGCGCCGGAGGGACCGTCCGTCGAGGAGCTGGACCTGGTCCTGGGCCTGCTCCGCCATGACCGCCACGGTTTCTTCGGCGCTCCCGGGCGCGACCTCATGCTGCACGAGCTGAGCACCGGGGTCGGCCCGGCGCCGGCGCGGACCTACCGGGTGCTGCGCCACGTCGAGGCGCAGCCGACCGGGCCGGTGACGATCGGCCACGTCGCCGAACTGCTGATGTGCGACATGGCGCGGGCGAGCCGGCTGGTCCACGGCCTCATCGACGACGGACTGGTCGTGCTGCGGGTGCCGTCCCGGGACGCCCGGCAGCGGCACCTGGAGCTGACCGACCGCGGTCGCCGGCTGCTCGCCGGGGCGGCCGCCCGCCGCCGCAACCACCTGCAGGCCAGGCTCGCCGGATGGTCCGCCGACGAGGTCCGCACCCTCGCCCACCTGCTGGGCAGGTTCACCGCGACCACCACCGACCCGCCGACCACCGATCGTCCCCCTGGCCTTCCGTCCTGATCTCGCCATGCGCCGAGCCTGCGCCGCGGACTCGGCCCACGGCCGGCCACAGCGTGACGCCGGTCCGGCGCGCCGGCAACGTGTTCGTGGCGCCCGACAACCATCCCGAGTGTGGATGTGTTCACCCGGCGGCCACGCCCAGGTCGGTCGGGCACAGTGACCACCTCGTCACGCCCCCGTACGCATGGCCGGTGACGTCGAGACGGGTTCTCGTGTGGACTCACGGCACCACCTCCCACCGTTCGGTGGTGCTGACGACCGGACCACGGGCGCCCCACGCCGACGGCCCCGACCCGCCCAACGACCGGCTGGAGATTCGCGACGACACCACGGGCGCGACCCTTGTAGATCGGCTGCGACGGGGCCGCGCTGCTGCTCGAGCGGGGTGATGAGGTGGAGCTGGAGTGACCGCCGATGCTGAATCGTTCTACCTCCTCAATGCCGGCCGTCTGCTGGAGTTCGGCCTGGTCACAACCGTCCTGCGGATGGTGTTCGCCACGGTCGTGATCGTCGAGCTCCTGGCGATGTGGTTGCGCAGTCGTTGGTGATCCCTCGGCTGGAGACGGGTGGCGGCCGGACCGAAGCGGTCCGGCCGTCGCCCCTCGGCGACGAATGGGGGATGTTCCTGGGGCTTCCCGGATGTCAGCCCGTCCCCCGCGCACGACGCTGTTGCGTGGCAGGAGTGCCCGCAGTGCGGCCGGAACGCCGGGCCCGCGCCGCGTCCGGGAAGGCGGCACTGCGACGCGCCTCCCGAACACGACCGGAGGACGAGCCATGACCACAACGGACGCAACCGCACCTGACGCCAGGGCGGCCACAGCACCCGGCCACGCGCGCGACGCCGCTCGCGCCACCGGCCTGGCCTACCTCGCGCTGGCCGTCACCGGGATGCTGAGCTTCCTGCTGATCCGCGCCCAGCTCTACGTCCCCGGCGACGCCGCCGCCACCGCCGCGAACCTGGTGGGCAACGAACTGCTCGCCCGCCTGGGCATCGTCCTCGAACTCGGCCTCGTCACCGCACAGGCGTTGACCGCCCTGTGGTTCTTCCGGCTGTTCCGCCCCGTGGACAGCTTCGCCGCAGGTGCGCTGGCCGCCTTCGGCCTGGTGAACTCCGTCGTCATCCTCGTCGGGGCGGCGTTCAGCACCACCGCGTTGCAGGTGGCGATCGGCGGCGATGCCGCCACCGCGCTGCTGCTCTACGACCTCCACGGCTCCGTCTGGGCCGTCGGCAGCGTGTTCTTCGGCCTGTGGCTGATCCCCATGGGGTGGCTCACGGTGCGCAGCGGCACCATGCCTCGCGTCCTCGGCTGGATCCTCGTGATCAGCGGGGTCGGCTACCTCCTCAGCGCCTTCGCCGCACAGCTGGCCCCCGGCCTCCCCGCCCTGGCCGAGGTCCTCGCTGCCCCGGCGACCGTCGGAGAGTTCTGGATGATCGGCTACCTGCTGCTGCGGGGCGGCACCGCACCGACCACCGAGCAGCGGACCTGACCGGCCCTTCGACGGCGCCGGGCGGCCCGCACCTGCCGTCCGGCGCAGTCCGGCGGCGGTCAGGAGCTACTACCTCTACGGCGCCGACGTGGTGATCGGCGGCGGGCAAGCAATGCTTGAAACCTGTGGATGACCGGCGAGGTGCCGTACCCTCCCGGTGATTTTGAGACAAGAACAGCCAGCTCTCGTGATCCTCGGAGATCGTTCAGAGTGCGGACGGTCTCCGGGCATGATGACCGCGTGGGTTCCGCAATGGAGACGTTCCGCCTCGTGAGGGCTACCGGCGCCGAGTGTGAACACCACTTGCTGCTGCGGGCGGACGCCCTCCCTACTCGAACCCCGACCAGGGCGCCGAGGAGGCAGCATAGGCCTTCTCTGATCTGATCATGGAGGCCTTTGACGATCTGGTGGACCCGCTGGTTGCTACCGGCACAGTGCCGGTAGCAACCAGCGTTTAGCCGTAGTCGGACGGCGATCACCGCCACCACACCTGGAGCGTTGTGAATGTCGCGCGTCAGACTTCTTGGCAGTGCCCGTTTTCTTGCGGTGAGCCCGGTTGACCGCCTTCTGCCCGCGTGACAGCGGTGGGTTGGGAGCGGTGGCGCTTGTGAAGTGGCCCCTGCTGGCCGGACACCTTCAGACTTGGCAGCAGCCAAGCGCGACGAGGACCTCCACCGTCAACAACGGCGGGTCTTCCAGCCCGCAAGTTGATCCTCTCAAACACGTTCTTCGTCACGCGACCCGACAGGCCCTGGCCGGATATCATCACCACGACCGATCCGGGCAGCCAGCTCTGATTTGCCGTCGTGTTGCCGTTGTCCGGGCTTCGGTTCACCCGGCGTCCGTAGGCTCGGTCTCGCTGCCGGCCGGCAGTTCCGCGGCCCCGACACGGAGAGGAAGGGTGGATGGACGCCGCTGTGCACGCCCGTTCCGATCGGATCCTCCGTCCCCGGGATCTCCATCCGTGGCGGGATCGAACGGTGCCAGATGTGTTCTACAGCTTCCACCACGGGCTGGACCGCCACCGCGCCGAACGTGTCCGGAACATCGGCGTGGTCGACGGCAACTGCCCGACGAGCGACGACGAGTGGGAGGAGATCACGCGATGCGGCGACGCAGCGATCCGCCGCTGGATCGACGGACAGCTCGCCGGTCGCGATTGCACCGTCGTGCTGATCGGCCCTGGAACCGCCGGGCGCAAGTGGATCGACTACGAGATCCAGAAGTCCTGGCAGGACGGTAAGGGGGTTCTCGGCGTGTACATCCACAACATCGAAAGCCACTGGAACGGCACCCTCCCCCGGGGCGACAATCCCTTCCGCGGACTCACGACGGGGAATGTCGCCCTCGACTCCATCGTCAAGTGCTACGACCCGCCGTTCATCACCAGTTCGAACGTCCACCATCACATCGCACGCAACCTCAGGAGTTGGATCGCGGAGGCGATCGCGATCAGGCAGTCGTGGTGAGGTCCGGCGATCGACCACGGGTACTGCCCGGCCGGGCGGCCGCGGGCGATCAGACGCCGGCCGGGGTCATACCCTCGGACAGGAACCACAGACCGCCCATGGTCAGCGCGACCACCAGCACCAGCATGGCGTACTGGGAGCGTGCAACGCGGTGCGGGCGCTGTGCGAGTTGCAGCGCCCGGTGCGCGGTCGCCCTGGTGCTGGGCCTGCGCTGTGGACGAGCGCGATGCCGAGCACGTGGGCGATCACGATGGCCGCGCGCCGACCTCGCCCGCCGGGTGGCGGACGGTGACCTCGCGCCCGGCGCCGAGCTGCCCGGCGTCCGCGACCTGGCGCAGGAGTGGGACACCACGGCCACCACCGTGAGCCGGGCGCAGCGGGAGCTGGCCGAGCACGGCGTCTTGGAGCTGGCTGACCGCCGCCGGGCCCGCGTCATGCCCGGGGCGGCGGTCGCGGCGCGCGCGTTCCTGCACGGCGACGGCGGGTTCGTCCTCGTCGGCAGCGACGACCCGGCCCTCGACCTGGTGCTGCGCGCCGCCGGGCCGCGGATCACGACGGTGCGGTCCGACGGCAGCTCGGCCGGGCTGGTGGCCGTCCGGCGGGGCCGCGCCGACGGCGCCGCGATCCACCTGCTGCACCACAGCGGTGCCTACAACGCGCCCTTCGCCGCCGCGCTGCTCCGCGGGCTTGACCCGCACCTGGTGCACCTGTGGCGCCGCGAGCAGGGGGTGATCGTGCCGCCCGGCAACCCCGCCGGCGTACGCGCCGCCGCCGATCTCGCCGACCTGCGCTTGGCTGTCCGCCAGCCCGGCACTGGCACGCGGGTCCTGCAGGACCGGCTACTACGCGCGGCCGGCCGCGACCCCGACGCCGTCCGCGGGCCAGAGGTGGGCTCGCACCTGGAGGTGGCGCTCGCCGTCGCGACCGGGGCGGTCGACGCCGGGCTCGGTGTCCGTAGCGCCGCCGCCGACCTGGACCTCGCGTTCGTCCACGTGACGTGGGAGTCCTACGACCTCGCCCTGCCAGGGCGGGCCCTCGACGCCGCCGCGCCGCTGGTCGCGGCGCTGCACGACCCGGTCGTCCGCACGGCTGTAGCGGCGCTGGGCGGCTACGACACGGCGCGCGCGGGGACAGTGACAACAGCGGCACGCGCGTCCGACTAACGAAGTAGGTCCCGGGCAAGCGCACGTCGGTCCCGTACCAAGACACGCCCACGGGACCCGGCCCGTCCAGCTAGTCGCTACCTGTCCAACTTCCTGACATCCAGCATCACCTGGGACGACAGCCCGAATGACCTTGCTCCCCTTTGTCGGCTACCTAGTCGGGACCGTCGTGGTGGTCAGCGTTCGGGTGCCACGCTTCGCCCACGGCCGGTCGCGGAACCGCTCGGTCCGGTGCCGTCCGGGGTTTCCCGGGTGTCTCCGGTGAGTCGGGTCATCTGGGTCCGGAGGTAGCGT
>JASLAP010000244.1 GCA_030147065.1 Pseudonocardia sp.
TGCGCGGAGCGCCGTTCGGAGGGGCCGGGGCGTACCCGTTGTAGGCCCCGTTGCGGGGATCGCCGTCGAGACGCGGTGCGGGGTGGCGCGGCGAGCGCGTGGCCGGGCCGTCGGTGTCTGGGACGTGATCGACCGGACCGCTGACGGCGGCGCCACGACCCGCGGGGCTGCCGTTGACCAGGGCATGACCGTCCTGCCCGCCATTGGCGGCGCGACGACCGGGCGCGCTGCCGTTGATCGGGCCGCGGTCAACGGGTCCGCCATCGGTAGGGCCGTTGGTGGCCGAGCCGCGATCGACCGGACCGCCGTTGGCGGCGCGGCGACCGGGTGGGCTGCCGTTGATGGGGCCGCGGTCGAGGGGTCCGCCGTCGGTAGGACTGTTGGTGGCTGGGCTGTGGTTGAGCGGGCTGCCGTTGGGCGGCGTGCCGTTGGCGCCGCCGTGACCAGCCCGGGCGTGGGCGACCGGGGAGCCGTGGGCTGCGTCGCCGTTGATCGGCCCGCCGTACGCCGGGCCGCCTCCGGCCCGGCCAGCGGTGGCCGGCCCGGGGTTGATCGGGCCGCGGTGCCCCGCGGGTTCGTCGGGAGGCCGACCGTCCACCAGGTAACCGCGCGAACGCCGTTCGGGGGCGCCGTTGTCCGCCCCGCCGGGGCGCGCGGGGGCCGTCCGGTCCGGGGCCTCGTCGTCCTCCGGACGGGCCCGCCGGGACCGGCGCCCGTTCGGCGGTGCGCCCTCGGACCCGCCGGCGGCCAGGCCGTGGCGGGCCAGGATGTCGTTCACCGACTCACCGCGGACCTCGGTTCCGCCGCGGCGGCGGGCACGGTCCTGGCCGTCCTCCACGCCACCTCCCGCGGACCCGAACAAGTAGGGGACGGACACGCGGGTCATCACCCGCTCGGCCCGCCCCCTCCTGACGGAGCGTGAGCTTACGGAGGTGACCCATTTCGGTCACGGCCGGGTGTCGGCACGCGCGTCGCCTGCGGGATCGCCCGCCGACCGCCTGCCGGTCCGGCCAGCCGGACGAGCCCGGTCCGCTGGTCCCGGAAGGCGACCGCGTTGCGCCCGGACTCCTTGGCCGCGTAGAGCAGCGCGTCAGCCGTCCCGATCAGCCCGCCGGGGTCGGTGACCGGCCCCGTGGTGTGGGTGACCCCGGCGCTGACCGTCACCCGCAGCGCGGGGTGCATCGCCGCCCACCGGTGGCCGGCGATGCGGTCGCGGGCGGCCTCGCACACCCGCACGGCGTCGGCCAGCTCGTGGCGGGGGAGCACCAGGGCGAACTCCTCGCCGCCGTAGCGGGCGCAGAACCCGTGCGGGGGCAGCGCCGAGGCGAGCTGGTCGGCGATGCGCTGCAGCACCCGGTCGCCGAACAGGTGCCCGTACGTGTCGTTGACCAGCTTGAAGTGGTCGACGTCGACCAGCGCGACGGCGATCCCGGCCGTACCCCGCGACGCCGGGTCGGCCAGCATCGCAACCAGCCGCTCGTCGAGGTAGCGGCGGTTGTAACTGGCGGTGAGGCTGTCCCGGCGGCTCTGCTCGCGCGCCTCGGCGTGCTCGCGGCGCAGCCGGTCCAGCTCGTCGGCCGGGGCGGGGGCGCCCTCCAGGGCCCGCACGGCCATCCGCAGGTGCCGGTAGGCCTCCTCGTAGCGGCCGGCGGCCGCGAGGTCGTCGGCCAGCGTGACCTGCTGCTGGACGGCCGCCGCGGAGCGGAGCCCGGCCCCTCCCATGGTGTTGACCGCGACCATCGGCACCTCCCTGCTCGCCATGGGTGTCGACACCGGGCCGGACCCCCTTGAGCCGGGGCACCCGTTCGCGCGGCAGTCCACCCGACCGGTGACCCTCCGTCACTTTTCGTGGCGGGTAGCCGCCGACCTCATGACGAGGACCCGCCACCACCCCCGCTGATACCCAGCCACGCTGTTCGACCCGCTGCGACCGGTCCGCCACCACCTCGCCCAGCGGCTCAACGGCCGCTGCCGCCGGGCCGGATCACTGGTGCTCCGTGCGGCAGTCCGAAGTTGACACGGGTCTCATCGGCCGTCGTATGCCATTCCGTGCTGCGCAGGCCCGGTCGTGGCTCGCCCTGTCAGCTGATGCGGCCCTCGCAGGGCGTCGTGGGTGGCGCAGCCCGCGTGGCGTGCTCGCAGCTCGCCGGGGCGCTGCGACGGCATCACTTCTGCTGCGCGAGGCCATTCGTGCTGCGACGCCGGCCCAGTCCCTGCCTCCGGCGACCCCGGCGATGCTGTGCACCCTCGCCCACCGTTGCAGGTGAACCTGGACGCTCTCGCAGTCCGTCGCGGGTGGCGCAGCCCGTGTGGTGCGCTCGCAGCGCGCCGGCGGGCTGCGAGGCACTACTCGTGCTGCGCGACACCACCTGCGCTGCGATGACATCAGGTCTCGGCCGCCCCAAGGGCCTGGCGATGGCGGCGTTCTTGCAGACCATCGTGAGTGGCGCAGCCCGTGTGGTGTGCGCGCAGTGCGCCGGCAGGCTGTGACGACACCACCCGCGCTGCGCGACACCATTCGTGCTGCGACGACGGCTCCTGCCCCTCGGCAAAGCTGTGCGCCCTCGCCAACCGTCTGGGTGAGGCCGGAGGCTCTCGCAGTCCGTCGCGGGTGGCGCAGCCCGTCTGGTGCGGTCGCAGCGCGTCGGCCGGCTGCGACGGCACCACCCGCGTTGCGCGACGCCACTTGCGCTGCGACAACACCAGGTCCCTGCCGACTCCCTGGCCCTGGCGCTGGCGGCGCTCTCGCAGACCGTGGTGGGTGGCGCAGCCCGCGGATGCCGTCGCAGCCCGCCGACACGCTGCGCGACCACCACACGGGCTGCGACAGCGCATCAAGCCCGGGACTCGGCC
>JASLAP010000394.1 GCA_030147065.1 Pseudonocardia sp.
CACGCCGTCGACCAGTTGCCAGGTCCGCGCGCCGCGGGCGAAGGCCAGCGGGCCCATCTCGCGCGGTGTCGGCTGCAGCGGGATCCACGCGGTGAGCACGTCGGCGGAGTCCAGCGGGAAGTGGTGGGCGTCGAAGTGCCACGGCGTCCGCCCGGCGCCGGGCTCCTTGGACAGCGCGTTGTCGTGGTAGAGCCGCACCCGGTCCGCGCCGAGCAGCGCCGCGCAGATCGCGCCGACGCGCGGCGAGAGCACCGCGGCCCGCACCAGCGGGTCGGTCAACCACATCATCTCCAGGCTCTGGAACCCGACCCCCTCGCCGACGGCGGCGTCGAGCAGGTCGCGCAGCCGGGCCCGCAGCCAGGCGACCGCACCCGGGGTGAGCACGCCGGGGAGCTTGACGAACGAGTCCGCGCGGAAGGCCGCGACCTGCTCGGCGGTGACCGGGTAGGGCTCGGCCAGCTCGGCGGCCACCTCGTCGTCGGAGGGCAGCGGGCCCGGGTCGTGGTCGGGCACGGTGACCGGCGGACCCTGCGGGGCATCGCCCGCGGCCAGCGACATGTACCAGTTCCACCACTGGTCGTTGCCCTGGTCCCACTCGGCGGCGACGTCGGCGGCGTCCCCGGCGGCGGTCCGGGTGGACAGGTGCGGGTTGGTCACGGCCGGGTCCAGGTGATCAGGTGGGCCTCGTGGGTGAACGTCCAGACCCCACCCGGGCCGCGGCACCCGGCCAGGTACTCGGCCAGCGGGCCGTCGGTCTCCATCCGCTCCAGCGGGACGGTGTCGTCGAACGCGCAGCGCTGCAGGAACCCCTCCACCACCGCCCGGTCGGCGCTGGTGGTGCGGTAGGGCAGCACCTGGACCTCGACGTCGGCCCCGGCGGTGCGCAGGGCCGCGGCGACGCCCTCGGCGTCGGTGTAGGGCGTCACCTCGGGGGCGTAGGTGGCCCGATAGGCCTGGTAGAACGCCAGGTAGTGGGAGCGGGCCGAGGCCTGGGCGACGACCCCGAACCCGCCGGGCCGCAGCGCCCGGGCCATCACCGCGACCCCGGCGCCCAGCTCGGCGGGCGGCAGCGCGTAGAGCGCGTGGGTGGCCCACGCGACGTCGTACGCGCCGGGGGCGTCGAAGTCCTGCAGCGTCGTCTCGTGCTCGGCGGCCGCGACGAACGGCGGCGCGAGCACCGAGCGGGCCTCGGCGATGCTGAACGCCGACGGGTCCAGCAGGTCGACGTGCACCGCGGGCCGCGCGGGCAGCCCGGCGGCCAGCAGGGCGGCCGGGAACTTCCCGCTGCCGCAGGCCACGTCCAGCAGCCGGACCCGGTCGTCGACGGCGTGCCGGCGCAGGTCGGCGGCCCAGGCCCGGGCCATGGCGAGTTGGCGGTAGTCCTCGACGGCGAGGGCGTAGAAGGCCTCCATGCCGGCCCGCCCCGCTTCGCTCCAGTGGTCCAGGCTGCGGCGGGCGGTGTCGGGTGGGGGCACCGACCGACTGAACCACAGCCGGGGGGTTCCGGCGCGCCGCGAACGGGAGGCGCACCTAGCGTCAGGGCAGTGCCCATCCTCCGCTCGACCACCCCGCTGGACCTGCTCCGGGAGGAGGTGACGCAGGCACCGGCGCTCCCGGCGCTGTCCGGCGAGCGGTACGCGCGCACCCACGCCGCCTACGAGGCGGCCAGCGACCAGCGCCCCGGCTGCAGGCCTGGCTGGCCCGCGAGCTGCCCCCGCTGGTCGCCGGGATCGACCCCGTCCGGGTGGTCGGCGTCGGCGTGGGCGACGGCAGCGTGGACGCCCCGCTGGCCGCCGCGCTGTCCGCGGGCGGGCGCCGGGTGCACTACACGGGGTGGAGCCGCACCCGGCCTCGGCGGTCGCGTTCGCCGCCCGGCTGGCCGCGCTCGACGCCGCCGCGCTGGTGCCCGCGGTGGTGATCGGGGACTTCGCCGACCACGACCCGGGCCGCCACGCGGACCTCGTGCACTTCGTGCACTCGCTCTACTACGTCGCCGACCTCGGCGTGGCCCTCGACCAGGCAATGCCGTGCTGCGTCCGGGCGGGTGGCTGGTCACCGCGACGGCCCCGCTCGAGCCGCTGTGCGTGCTCACCCGGCTGCTCTGCCCGTGGGCGGGGCACCGGATGTGGTTCGCCGACGACGTGCGCGCCGAGCTCGACCGGCGCGGACTGCGCGGGCGCAGCGAGACGTTGGTCGGCCGCCTCGACGTGCGCGACGTGCTGGCCGACCCGCTCGGCCGCGGCGAGGCGACGCTGGACTTCCTGGTCGGCGCGGGCAGCGCGGCGCTGTCCGCGGACGCCCGCCGGCACCTGCTCGCGCACCTGGCCGCGCTCAGCGATCCGCGGCACCCCGGGACCGTGCCGCACCCCCTGGAGATCACCGTCACACAGGTGCCGTGAACGTCGTGCGGCAGCACAACCGCTCCCCGGCGCACCCTGCTCCTTCGCGCCCCACCCCGCCACGGGGACAGGTGCCCCGAACGGGTCCCGTCGACAGGCGCTCCCCGGCCGCGGCGCCGATAGTGGGAAGGCGGGCCGGACGACCGGCCCGGCACGACAGCACACGAACAGGAGCTGGCATGACCACCGCTGCGGACAAGGGCACGACCGACATCACCGACATCGGCAAGGAGATGTGGGCGTACCTGACCGGCAAGGGCGCCACGGTCGAGTACACCTTCGAGGACATGCAGGTCGAGGTGCCCAAGACGACCGGTCCGGACTCGCCGCGGGCGATCTGGAAGCTGGACGGCACGCTGAAGATCAAGACCACCGACCGGGACAGCGCCGGTTCGGCGAGTGCCTGACCGGACCCCGCGCCGGGCTCGCCGGGGTGCCGGCGGGGTCGGTGTCGACCTCGCCGGGATCGCCGCCGGGGTCCCGCTGGAGGTCTCGGCCGACCTGCGGATGCGGGTCACCTCGCCGCGCGGGGACACGACCACGGCCCACCTGACCGGGCACGGCGGGCAGCTGCGGGTCGACGTCGAGCGGCCGGACGTGCTGTTCGAGGCCGTCGACCCGCGCGACGTGGGGCGGGTCGCCGACCTGCTCGACGCCGCCGGGGTCACCCTGCGGGTGGTCGGGCCGCACGGCCCCGCGGCCACCGTCGGGGCCGGGGCGTCGAGCCGGCTCGGGCTAGCCGCGACCGGCAGCCGCAACGTCGCGCCGGTGCCGCGGGCCGCCGCCCGCCTGGTGCTCGGCACCCCGGCCGCCCGGGTGGTCGCGGTCCTGGTCCCGGCGGTGGTCGCGGTGCTGGTCGCCGTGCTGCGCCGGCGTCGCTGACCGGGTCAGGTGGGGGCGAACACCGGGGCGAGGTCGAGGAAGACCCGGTAGCTGCTGATCAGGTCGTCCGCGCCCACCTCGTAGATCGTCACCACCGGCACGGTCACCGTCCGCCCGTCGGGGCGGGTGTAGGTCACGTCGGTCTCGGCGATCGTGGTGGCGCCGACCTCCCACAGGTTGCGCACCTCGTGCCGCACCGCGGCGACCATCGTGCAGAACGAGGCCCAGGTCTCCCGGGCGGCGTCGCGGCCGTGGATGGGCTCGGCGTTGCCGAACCGCATGACCACGTCCTCGGCGAGGTACCGGGCGAACGCGTCCGGTTCCATGGTGTCGATGTCGGCGAACAACTGGTCGCGGGATCCCACAGCGCCTCCTGGCTCGGCCCGGGCGTGCCCGGCTCATCGCATCGTGGCACGTCCTTCCGGTACCGGCGCGGTGCTGGGACGATCTGCCGGTGCTCCGCAGCGAGGCGGCGCCGGATCCGGGGGCGCGCCGAGGTGACCGACGAGGAACTGGTCGTCGAGTTCGCCCTGACCCGGCTGAACAACCCGGGTCTGGAGCTGGAGGAGGTCGCCGCACTGATGGTGCGCCGCGACGGCCCGGACCGGATGCTCGACCTCGCCGCGCAGAACCTCGCCGTCCGCGGTGAGTTGCGCGGCGGCGCGTTCGAGTCGGCGGTGGAGTACGTGCTGCGGGTCGTGCTCAAACTGCGCGAGGACCCCGGCGACAGGTGAGCGTGCTCAGCCACCGCCGAAGGGCACCGCGAACCCGTCGCCGTCGCGCAGCACCGCGGTGACCGGAGCGACGGGCCACAACGCGGCCACCGCCTCGGCGAGGGCGGCAGTGGCCGCGGGCACGTCGGTACCGGCCGTCGCGTGCAGGCCCTCCACCACGATCAGCACCGAGGTGGTCGAGTCGCGCACCGCGGAGTGGCCGCTCTGCCGGTTGGTCCAGCGCCGGGCGTGCGCCCGCCGAGCGTCGTCGACGTAGGACACCTCGCCCGGCTGCGGGTGCTCGACGTCACCGCCGAAGGTCTCGTAGAGCTCGTCCCCGTCGGCGTAGCGGACCTCCAGGTCGCCGTGCACCCGGGCCAGGTCGACCGCGGCCACCGGCACGGCCCACGCCGCCGACACCGCGTTGCACAGGTCGACCAGCGGGTGGATCCGCGGCAGCGCGCCGTCCTTGGCCAACCGGCGCAGCAGCGCCTCGGACGCGCACCGGTACTGGGTCGGCTTGAGGCCCATCCGGGCGAAGGCCCGCCGCCACGCCTGCACCTCGGCGAAGCCGGCGGCCGACCCGGTCTCGGCCAGCCGGGCGAGGGCGGTGGCGGTGTGCGCGGCGACGTGGCCGGTGCTGTCGGCGTCGGGGCCGACGCCGGCGGCCGCGACCACCCCGACCACCAGGTCCGGGAAGTCGGCCCGGAGCTTGTCGGCGTGCTGGAAGTGCATGCTCTCCCGTCCCTGTTCGGCCCGCGTCGCGGGCGGTGCGGCGGCCCGAGCCTGCCGCCGCCGCGGCCCGGGCGGCAGGTCCATCCCGCGCCCGATCGA
>JASLAP010000426.1 GCA_030147065.1 Pseudonocardia sp.
CGAGAAGCGCGCTGCGACCTCAGCAGTGCGAGTCCGGCGACCTGGCAGGCTGTGGCCTGGGGCGGGTCGACGGCGGTCGCTGAGGGCAACGGGGCGTCGCCAGAAGTCCTTGGTGCCGTCGTCGTCGGTGTAACCGTCGCGATGGAGCTGCTTGATCGATGCGTGCAACTTGTGCCCGGAGCCCTGCCCCGGCCGGAAGTCCACCACCCGCAGGCGAGCCGGCTGCTTCCGGTCGCGGTGCACGCCCAGATCGTTACCCTTGCCAGCACCACCGACACGATCACTCGGCAGGGCGCGACATCCACATTGGACGAGATGACTGGCGGGATGACTGCGAGTTCCAGTCGCCTCGGTGCATGCCAGCCAGCGCAGGAACGTCATGGGGCAGCCTTCCGCGTACAGCGGATCGGGGACGGGAGTCGTCGAGAAGCCCTGCCGACCCCGTCCGCTGCCTGCGGCGGACGGGCTCCGCCGGACGGGACACTGCTCAGAGATCAGCAGAAGGACACCGGGGCGGCAGCCGCGGTGCGCGACCACGGTGGCTCGGGCAGTCGACGCTCGGCCCCAGGTGGCGGCGTGTCGACGCGCGCCTGAGTACCCGTGGCGGCGCGGCCAGCACGCACATGCTGTCCCGATGGCTACACAACCAGCGTTGACCCTTGCACTGCGGTGGGAGCTGCGGAACGCTCATCGAGCCTGCCGGAAAGCGTCTTCAGGGCTGAGCGCGACCCCAGCGGAGGTGTCATCGTGTTGTACTTCTTCAAGGTGCGAGTCGACCACAGCAACATGAGTGCGGATGAGTTGTGGGACCTCTGGGAGAAGGAGGTCGATGCCGCCGAGGGCGCACTGAACGCCGGGAAGATCAAGAACCTGTACAAGGTGAGTGGTCAGCGCCGGGTCCTCGGGGTGATCGACGCGGAGTCTCACGACGAGCTGGACGCGATCATCATGGCCGGCCTGCCGATGTCGCACGTGTTGGAGTGGGAAGAGATCATTCCCGTGCGGGAGTACACAGCGTTCGGCGCGGACGTTCGCAAACGCTGGCAGTAACCGGGCCGTTCCGGCCGCCGCCGTACCGGGCGCAGCCTCCCGGCGCAGCCGCACCAGCCGACGCCGCCACCCGCCGCCGATAACGATCGGTGAGCGCCTGCTGGCCGCCGGGTTCTCACCCGAGCACGCCCACGCCCCCCTCGCCATCGGCACCGTGCGGGTCAACGGCAAGCAGGGTCACTGGTCCGGAACCCCTGCGCCACGGCCGACCGGCTACATGATTGGCCCGACCTCGTGAGATCTGGCACGGAGATGCGGGCGTGCGAAGCAGGTCTGCCCGTAACGCGGCTGATACCAGGCACTGCCGCTATTTCCAGCGGGTGACGAACTCGGCCGTCGCGGTGTTGACCTCTCCGGGATCGGAGGCGCTCAGGAAGTGCCGGCCGCCCTCGACAACGCGGAGCTGGGCATCGGCGCTGTTGACGAAGAGTTGGATCTCATCCTCGGCATTGGCGACCGAGTAGACCGGGTCTGCAGTGCCGTGCATCCACAGGACCGGGCACCGCACCCTGTCCAGACGGCCGTGCAAGCCGTCGCGGTCCCGGAGGTTGATCGAGCAGATCCGCAGACGCTCACGCCCCGCATCGCCGACGTAGTTCCTCTGGTGCGTCGCGTGCCAGAACGTACGCTCCTCGGGCGGCACGTCGTCTCCGAAGCCCTCCTTGAGTACGGCGTCGACCAGCTCGACCGGGATGACCCAGTCGTCGTCGACGCTCTCGGCGAGCGCCTCGATGGCGGGGGTGCAGAAGCTGATCCCGTCCCAGCACCCCAACTCGCGGCTGCGCTGGCTCTCATAGTCCATCGAGGTGCCGAGCGGGAGGATGCCCTTGACCGTGTGGGGGGCGAGCACCGCCATGCGGGCCGCTATCCATCCGCCTTGCGACGTGCCCAGGACGAACGCCTCGGGGATGCCGAGCGCGTCGAGGACCTGCAAGTTGGCGATGGCCGAGTCCCAGTAGGTGAACTGCTCGTACGAGGCGCGGGTCTGGCCGTGGCCGTACGGCTCGAGAGCGAGCAGGTTGGCGGTGGCCATGAGCTTCTCGTCGGCGAACTGGGGCCGGTACAGCTCGACGGAGGTGCTGAACGAGTTGACCATGACCACCGTCGGGAGCGAGGCGTCGTAGGCCTTGCCGAGCTTGTAGCCGATGGTCGAGGTGCGGAGATGCGGAACCGTGATCGTCTCTGCGTTGCTCATGAGCTCTACCGTTGTCACTGACGGGCGGGTCGGCCAGAGCCGTGGTGGTCCTGATCATCGTGGCCTCGCGCAGGACACGGGTCAACCCGCCCGAGCCGCGCGATTCCTCAGCACGCTCGCGTGGGCAAGATCGAGCGGCACGGCCTCGCGCGCCTGCCCGGGTACTACTGCGGGCCGAGACGGTAGGTGAACCGCGCTGGGCCCGCGGGGAGGACCGCATCCGCGCCGCGAAGGACACCGGGCTGCGCAACCTGCCCCCTGCATGAGCTGGACCAGAACCGGATCTTGTGCGCCCTCGTCGCCCTGGCCTGAGAATTCACCGCCTGGGCGGGCGGGTCACACCCGCTGCGGCGATGCTACTGCCGGACCTTCACCGCCTTGCCACCACACGAGGCCAGCCGCCCAGCCGGGGGCGCGCCCCCAGCGGGGGGCCTGGATCGATCCGGCACCGACCCGCTCCGCGCGAGGACCCAGGCGATCACGGAGTTGGAGGTCCGCATCTCGCCGATCCCGGACTCGTCGCGCCCCCAGACGCCGTCGGGACCTCGCCGACCACGACGAGGACGCGCCGCGACGACCGGATCCGTCGAGAGCGCACGCTGCAGGCAGCGCTGCATCGCAAACGACGGCACCTGACCGCTGATCGCACCGGAACATCGACGTGCCGAGTGACCAGCACAGATGACCGCCGCGAGCGCCAGTGGAGCAGCGTGAAGCAGCGGACGCCAGATCCAGTCAGGTCGTGGGTCGGGCTGCCGCGAGCGGCCAGATCGCCGCCGACAGCCCTGCGGGCTGCCCTTGACAACCCGATGTCGATCTCGGTGGGTCGTTCCCGGCGCTGGGATTGTGCTGCCGTCCTCGTCGGTGTCCAGGCCGGGGCCCTCCGGGTGGCCTTCGGCCAGCCTGGACACTACGTGCGGGCGGCTGCTGCTGGCCGCTGTCGGGAACGAGCCAGCCCTGGTCAGGACGCCATGGGTGCGGGCTCGGGGGCGCCGGTCTGCTGGTGTCGGCTCGAAACCGCGGCCATGTGCCGGACAGGGTCGTAGGGGGTGTGGTCGGTCCAGCAGCGCCAGATGATCCGCAGCCACGCGCGGGCCAGGACCCGGACGGCGTGGGCGTGGCCGAGCGGGCTCCGGCTCCGGCGTAGACGTCCTGGGCCCAGAGATGGCCTTGGCGGCTGCGGGTGTTCGCTCGGACCGCGACCAGTCCACCCCGGCGCATCTGACCGGTCCGCCTGTGGTGGCATCGTCGCCGGTAATGGGTGGACTGTGTCGGTCCATCGCCGTGTCGTTTCCCGTCGTGGCGGGTGGGCGCTCCGGTGAGGCGCGGCGGACTCGGTCGCGGTGGACGGCTCGGTGCGCCGGTGAGCTGGCCGAGGGCGAGTCGATCGGGGACGTTACCCGACTCGCGCCCCTGACCGGGGGACGCCGGCCGCGCTCAGCCCGAAGAGGCGGCGTCGGAACGAAGCCCGGCTCCGCCTGACGGCCAGGTGCGGGGATAGCGAATGACCGTGTCTGCCGCGCAAGCACGCAACCTCGCCGTACCGGGTGACGGCCCGGCGTTGCACGCCGATCGCCACCAGCGTGAGGGCGAGCAGGAGCACGGGCAACAGCCACATCATCTGGCGGCCCGCCAGGCCACGGCGACGGGACGCGCCGGCCGATTCGCCACCACGAGATCTTCGGTTCGCATGGTTCCTCCAGCCCGGAACCGCGACGTTCAGGATGCGGACATCGTCCCGCCCGGCCTGCATCGAGGCAACGGCCAGCGTCAACGGGCCGGCGTGGGTACGAGCCGTCCAACTCAGCGCGACAGCGCGCAGCCCTCGCCGATCTTGTCGTCCAGGCGCCGAGCGAAGTCCTTGTCGCTCCACGTCCCGTCGAGGGCGATCGCGATCTTCATCGGGCTTCGTCTGAGTCCGCTGCCTTCGCGAGCAGGTCGCCGGCGCGGGCGGCGATGGCTTCGTGGGCCACGAGCCGGGCGTGATAGACGTCGAGCCCCACGACAGTGAAGTCGCCGAACTGGTAGCCGTTCACCCAGGGTTGCGCCGAGCACGCGTCGTGCCCGCGGCTGTCGCGGGAGATGTTGAGCAGGGTGGCGCCGGTGCGCTGGGCGGCGTGCTTGATGGCCAGGTTCGCGCGCAACTGCTGGGCAATGATGAATTTGGCCTCCGACAGAGCCGGGTTGGCGCCTTGCGTGCTGAAGCAGGCCGTGGTCAGCCGTGGTGGCGGGTGTGTTCCTCGGTGGACGGTGTGGAAGGGACCGGGCCGGGCTCGTGCGGGCCGACGTCGGTTCGCAGCGCGGGACCGATGAGGAAGGTCGAGACCGCGAACATGGCGGCGAACACGGCCACCGCGATACCCGGTGCCCACCAGTTTCTGAACCGGCGGCGCAGCCGTACCAGCATGGGCAGCATCGCGACCAGGCCGAGCACGCCGAAGAGCGCGGTGCCGCCGACTCCGGCCAGGAGCGCCGTACCGGCGAGCAGGCCGACATGATGCAGAAGATGTGGGGCGAGGCCCATCGCGGTGCCGAGCACCGCGCCGACGCTCCATCGACCACGGCGGGGGGTGGCTCCGGCGCCGGTGGCAGGTGCACCGGTCATCGCGTCGCCGCCGGGTCGTGGGGCGCAGTGACCGGTCGGTACGTCCAGACCAGACGGGGTTCGTGCTCGCCGCGGTTGTTGCGGTAGGTGTCGTAGCGGATCGGGCCGTCGCGGCGCAGCCCGGCGGTGGAGCCGATCGTGTCGACGTGGGTCGGTGACCACGGGAAGAACTCCAGGCCGGGCCCGGTGGGCAGACCCGGGTTGGCCCGCATGACGATCCGCCCGTCCGGGGCGAGCCAGGAGGCGATGTGCCGCAGCTGCTGCTCGATGACGTCCCGGGTGCCGAAGTTGATGCAGCCCAGGGCGAGGACCACGTCGATGGAACCGTGCCGGATCGGTGCGTCGAGCAGATCGCAGACCAGGTCGGCGCCCGGGTTGACCAGGTCGATCCCGAGCAGGTTGGGGATCTCGCCCTTGAACGGGTTGTCGCCGCAGCCCACGTCGACCACGAACCGGGGTCGCCAGCCGCGGACCTGCTCGATCAGGGCGTAGCCGCTGTGCTCGAAGTCCGGCAGCGGCGAGCGCCACCTCTGCGGGTCGAAGAACGTGGCGACCTCATGGCGCAACCTGGCTGCTGGATCCGTGGTGCGGGACACGCTCTGGTGCTCAACCACGGGTCGCTCGGGCCGGGTCGGCCGGTTTCGGCTGGTCGGCGGACGCCTCGATCAGCGTCGTGAGCGCGTCGATGACCGCCGGGCGCTTCTCGGCAGGGATGTTGCGCAGCAGTTCTGAGAACCGGGCGGCGCGGGCGGCCGCGAGCTCGCCGGCGGCCCGGCTGCCTTCCGGGGTCAGCTCCAGCCACACCAGCCGCGCGTCGCCGTCGCGCTCGGTGCGTCGTACCCACCCTCGACCGATCAGCAACGTCACCAGGCGGCTGACCGTGCTCTTCTCCAACCGCAGCCGTCCAGCCAGGGCGGTCTGCGTCATCGGCCCGTCCCGGTCCAGCTCACCCACCGCGTGGGCCTCGGAAGCCGGCACCGGCTGTCCGCAGGGGGTGCGGTCCGGCTGGTGCAGTCCGAACGCGCGCACGAACGCAGCGATCCGGCCCTGTAGCAGCATCGCCTGCTCGACGTCATCACCTGGCATGGTTCGACGATACAACTAGTTGGTTCAGCGATACAACCATCTTGATGGATCCCGGGGCCTGCTGGTGCCAGACGACCGCGCGGGCCGCCGACCTGTGGGTCGGCGGCCAGCGCTGGCGATCGCGTGCTTCAGGCCTTCACGTCAGCCGCCCGCGCGGGTTCGGTAGCGGCGACACCCCGGAGCGGGGTGGCCGCGTCGTCGGCGCGGCTACTGAACCGCCGCAGCCGCAGGCTGTTGGCGACGACGAACACCGAGGAGAACGCCATCGCCGCGCCGGCGATCATCGGGTTGAGCAGTCCGGCCGCGGCGAGTGGCAGGGCGGCGACGTTGTAGGCGAACGCCCAGAACAGGTTTCCCTTGATCGTGCCCAGGGTTCGCCGCGCCAGCCGGATCGCGTCTGCGGCGGCGCGCAGGTCGCCGCGGACGAGGGTGATGTCGCTGGCCTCGATGGCGACGTCGGTGCCGGTCCCCATGGCGAGCCCGAGGTCGGCCTGCGCGAGGGCGGCGGCGTCGTTGACGCCGTCGCCGACCATGGCCACGACCTTGCCCTGGGCCTGCAGCCGCTTCACCACCTCGACCTTGTCGGCGGGCAGGACCTCGGCGATGACGGTGTCGGGGCCGGGGTCGATGCCGACCTGGGCGGCGACGCTGCGGGCGACCGCGGTGTTGTCGCCGGTGAGCAGCACGGGGGTCAGGCCGAGCGCGCGGAGCTGGGTGATCGCCTGCGCCGAGGTGGGCTTGACGGTGTCCGCCACGACGAGCACCGCGCGGGCCTCGCCGTCCCACGCCACGGCGATGGCGGTGCGGCCCATCGCCTCCTCGTCGGCCTTGGCCGCGGCGAGGTCGGGCGGCAGCGGCTGGCTCCACTGCTCGAGCAGGGCCTGCCGACCGGCGAGCATGGCGTGCCCGTCGACAACGCCCTGCACGCCCAGGCCCTCGACGTTGGTGAACTCCTCCACGGCGGGCAGATCGCCGAGCTGCTCGCGGGCACCGCGGGCGATGGCTGCGGCGATGGGGTGCTCCGAGGCGTCCTCGAGCGCTCCGGCCAGGCGCAGGGCCTCGTCGGCGTCCACGCCGTCGGCGGTGTGCACGCCGACCAGGGCCATCCGCCCGGTGGTGACGGTGCCGGTCTTGTCGAGCACGACGGTGTCCACGCGGCGGGTGGACTCCAGCACCTCCGGGCCCTTGATCAGGATGCCGAGCTGGGCGCCGCGACCGGTGCCCACGAGCAGGGCGGTGGGTGTGGCGAGCCCGAGCGCGCACGGGCAGGCGATGATCAGCACGGCCACCGCGGCGGTGAACGCGGCGGCGGGGCCAGCGCCGGTGCCGAGCCAGAAGGCGAGCGTGCCCGCGGCGAGCGCGATCACGATCGGCACGAACACCCCGGAGATCCGGTCGGCGAGGCGCTGCACCTCGGCCTTGCCGCTCTGGGCGTCCTCGACCAGCTTGGCCATCTGCGCGAGCTGTGTGTCAGCGCCGACGCGGGTGGCGCGCACGACGAGCCGCCCGCCGGCGTTGACGGTCGCGCCGGTGACAGCGTCGCCGGGGCCGACTTCGACGGGCACGGACTCGCCGGTGAGCATCGAGGCGTCGACGGCGGACGAGCCTTCCTCGACGACGCCGTCGGTGGCGATCTTCTCCCCGGGTCGCACGACGAACCGGTCGCCGACGGCCAGCTGCGCGACGGAGATGCGGACCTCGGTGCCGTCGCGCAGCACGGCCACGTCCTTCGCGCCGAGTTCGAGGAGTGCGCGCAGCGCGGCGCCCGCCCGGCGCTTGGACCGCGCCTCGAAGTAGCGGCCGGCGAGGATGAACGTGGTGACCCCGGCGGCGACCTCGAGGTAGATGTTCCCGGCCCCGTCGGACGGGGCGATGGTCAGCTCGAAGGGGTGGGTCATGCCGGGCACGCCGGCGGTGCCGAGCAGCAGCGCCCACAGCGACCACGCGAAGGCCGCCAGCACGCCCATCGAGACCAGGGTGTCCATGGTGGCCGCGCCGTGGCGCAGGTTGGTCCAGGCCGCCCGGTGGAACGGCCACGCGCCCCAGGTGACGACCGGAGCGGCGAGGGTGAGCGAGATCCACTGCCAGTAGGTGAACTGCAGCGCCGGCGCCATCGCCATCCCGATCACCGGCACGGCGAGCGCGATGCTGACGAGCAGGCGCTGGCGCAGCGCGCGCGTCGGGTCCGGTTCCTCGTCGCCGGCGGCGGAACCGGTGTCGGCGGTGGCCGGCGGGCGGGGCAGCTCGGCGGTGTAGCCGGCCGCCTCGACCTGCTCGACCAGCACCGCGGGGGCGACCCCGGCGGGGGCGGCGACGCGCGCCTTCTCGGTGGCGTAGTTGACGGTGGCGCTGACCCCGTCGAGCTTGTTCAGCTTGCGCTCGATGCGGTTGGCGCACGAGGCGCAGGTCATCCCGCCGATGATGAGTTCGATCTCGGTGACCGCGCTCGGGTCGGTGGACCTGGTGTCGGTGCTCATGTCGTCCTCCTCCCGTGGTCAGTGCCCGTGCGCCGGGGCGCCGGGTGCATCGACGTGGCCGGCGTCCGGAGCTTCCGCCGGAGCCGACGGGGCCGGGCTGCCCGCGGTGGTGACGGTGAACTCCGCCGTGCGCACCACGCCGCCGTGCTGGAAGTCCAGGAACAGCCGGTAGGTGCCGGCGCTGGGGACCTCGGCCACGAACTCGACCGCCGGGCCCGCGGGCGTCACCCCGTCGCCGGGCGTGCCGTCGGGGTGGACGTGCAGGTAGGCGAGATCGCCCTGGCGCAGCGCCACCAGGTGGCCGTAGGCGCCGAGGTAGGGCTGCAGGTCGGTCACCGGCGCGCCGTCCCGGCTGACCGTGAGCGCCAGCGCCGAGGCCCGCCCGGGCACGAGGTCGCCGGTGAGCTCGACGGTGTACCCGTCGACCTGCGCGGTGCGGCTCTCCGCGTGGGTGGTCGGCTGGTAGTCACCGGGTGCGGAGAGGTCGACCCCGAGCGTGGTGGGGTCGCCACCGGTCGGGGCGAAGTCGGCGAAGGCGCGGTAGGACCCGGCGGCGGGCACGGCCAGCGGCACCGACCAGGTGCCGTCGGGCGCCATCTCCGGGTGCACGTGCTGGAAGCCGGCGGTGTCGCGGCGCACCACGATCAGGTGCATCCGCTTGTCGTGCTCGACGTCGAACGCGGTGACCGCAGCGCCGTCGGGCCCGGTGATCCGGAAGGAGAAGGTGTCGGTGGTGCCCGGGGTGAGCGTTGGGTCGGTGGGCGCCAGGGTGTAGCCGCCCCTGCTCGACGCCAGCCCCGCGGGCAGGTCCGCGGTCTCCGCGACGGTGCCGCTGTGGGAGTCCCCGTGCCCGGCGGCCCCGGCGCCCGCGGGCGCCTCGCCGGACATCGCGCCGTGACCGCTGTCGGCGGTCGCGGTGGACAGGGGACCGACAGCGGTGCCGACGGCGTACGCCCCGGTGACGATCAGGGCGAGCGCCGCACCGTAGGCGGAGAGCTTCGCGATGGTGTTCATGTCACATCCCGTCTGAGCGGGCCGACCGCCGGGGACGGCGGGCGGCCCGGGTGGTCAGCTCGCGAGTCGGTAGCCGGCCTCCTCGACCGCGGCGCGCACCCGCGCCTGGTCGAGGGCCTGCTCGCTGGTCACGGTCACGGCGCCGGTCGGCAGGTCCACGGCCACGTCGGTGACGCCGTCGATCTCGCTGATCTCCTCGGTGACCGAGGCGACGCAGTGCCCGCAGGTCATCCCGGTGACGGTGTAGGTGCTCTGGCTCATCGGATCTCCTCTGGTTGTGCTGGCCCCCGGATGGGCGGGCGTGACGTGTGGCCGTGGGGTTTCAGGACTTGACCAGTCGCGCGACGGCCGCGCTTGCCTCGGCGACCTTCTTGTCGGCGACGTCGCCGCCCTCCGCGACCGCCTCGGCCACGCAGTGGCGCAGGTGCTCGTCGAGCAGGCCGAGCGCGACGGCCTCCAGGGCCTTCGTCGCGGCCGAGACCTGGGTGAGCACGTCGATGCAGTACTGGTCGTCCTCGATCATCTTCGCGACGCCGCGGACCTGGCCTTCGACGCGGCGCATCCGCTTGAGGTAGGCGTCCTTGTCCTGGGTGTAGCCGTTCATGTGTCCCTCCCTGCCATGGACCCAATATACCATAGGGGGGTATGGCATCGGCGGCTCTGACGGCGCTCCGGCCTGCCGGATCCCGGCCTATGCGGCCCCTGCGGTGGCCCGCTCGCCTGCCGGCTCGATGCCGGCGACGAGGTTGAACGAACCGGTCAGCTGGTTGAGCGCAACCAGGCCGACGACATCGGCGAGGACGCGGTCGGTCCATCCGTGGCCCTGCAGCTCCACGACGTCGGAGTCGGTCAGCGAACTCGGCTCGGTCAGCACCCGGACTGCGAAGGTCAGCAGGGCCGCGTCCCGCGCGTCCGTCGCGGTGCCCTGTCGGGCCAGGTCGATGTCGGCCTCGCTCAGGCCCACCGCCCGGCCGGCCTGCGCGTGCGCCGCGAGGCACAGTGCGCAGCCGATCCACTCCTGGACGGCCAGGGAGATCTTCTCGCTCAGCGGCCGCGGTACCGCCGAGCGCTTCATCGCCCGGGACAGGTCGAGGTAGCCCTGCAGCAGTGCGGGCGAGTGGGCCATGGTCCGCACCATCGGGCCGGCGTCGCCGTGGCGATCGATGATCCCGGCCAGCAGGGACCGGGCGGTGCCTGAGGTCTGTTCGGGGCTGAGTGGCTGCAGCCGTGCCATGATTGCCTCCCTCTTCCGCTACTTACCCTGGGGGGGTACCGTGCGGAACCCAGATGTACACCCCCTGGGGGTAATGAGCAAGAGCGTGGTCGAGATCAGGGAGGGACGATGACCGAGTTCGTGCCCGTGCTGGCGACGCTCGGGATCGGGGCCGCGCTGGTCGCGGTCGCCTGGGGACTTGCCCGGCTGCTGGCCGTGGCCCCGCCGGCGACGGATCTGACCCCGTTCTCGGGGGGCTTCGCCCCGGTCGAGCACGCCTACTCCCGGTTCCACGTCCGCTGGTACCCGGTGACGATGGTCTTCCTGGCTTTCGACATGGAAATGCTGTTCATGTACCCGTGGACGCTGGTCGTCGCCGAGGTCGGTGCCGCCGCCGTGATCGAGATGTTCCTGTTCCTCGGCATCCTGCTCGCCGGTGTGGTCTACGCCTGGCGGGAAGGGGCGCTGCGATGGACCTGACCACACTGCTGCTACGAGCCGGTGCCGGCCGGCCGCACGTCCTGATGGTGCCTGCGGTGGGGTCCACCGCCACGCGCCTGGCGCTCGAAGCCGAACTGGCCCGGCGAGGATGGCCCCTGGCCGCGTCCGTTGCCGACGCCGACCTTCTCGTGGTCACCGGTCCTGTCGGGCCCTCCCTGGCTCCGATCGTCGAGGACCTCTGGCGGCAGGTTCCCGTCCCTCGTGCCCGGATCGACCTGGACGATCCCGAGACCGTGGCGCCATCGCTGGATGACGCCCGGGGCCGGCTGGCCGATCTCGCCCATCAGCACGGTTCAGCACCTGCTCAACACGACGAGCCGGGCGGGCATCGCCACGAGCACGGTGACCAGCAGGGAACCGAGGGGAACCTGTCCGGCGAGCGCGACCACCAGGCGATGCACGCCGACCAGAGCAATCACCCTCCGACGAACACCGACGATCGCGGCGGCGAGCACGCGCTTGACCACGACGTTCATCGCGACGCCCACGACGAGTGCGGTCACGACGCCCACCACGAGGGCGGCCATGCCGGCCACGGTGGACATAGCGGTCAGGGCGGTGGGCATGGGGGTCACGGCGGCCATCACGGTGGAGGAATGGAGCTACCGGGTGGGTTGACGATGGCCGACCTGGGCGAGGACCGCGACGGCTTGGCTCTGGACCGGCTGCACGTCCGGTTGGGCCCGGTGCTGCCCGACTGGCCGACGGGGTTGGTCCTGCGGACGACGATGCAGGGTGACGTCATCCAGGAGGCTGCTGCCGAGGTCGTCGACGGATCTCTCGGCTCGGCGTTCTGGGATCGACCGCAGCGGGCAGCGGCCCGCGAGTTGGACGCGCTGGCCCGCTTCCTCGGGGTGGCCGGCTGGGCCCGGGTCGCGGCCCGAGCTCGATGGCTGCGGGACGGCTTGCTGGGCAATGTGGTCGATGACCTTGCCGCCGACTACGCGGCCGGTGCTCAGGACCTCGTGCGTCGAGTACGGAGGTCCCGCACTCTGCGCTGGTCGGTCCGCGGGCTGAGAGCAGGGCCGATCGACCTCCTCGCCGCGGTGGAGCACCGGCTCGGCGCGATCGAGGCTGCCCTGTCCGACCCGTCGATGGTGTCCGCCGCCCGCCCGTCTGCGGCGGAACTGCCTGATCTCGTGGTCGGCGCCGAGCTGGCCGTCGCTCGCCTGATCGTCGCGGCGCTCGATCCCGATACCGAAGCCGCCGTGGACGCCGCGACCCGCGATGAGGAGGGCCGGCGTGGATGAGATGCAGCCGGTGGCTCCGGCTACAGCGGCACTTCCGCTCTGGTCCGTTCTGCTGCTCCCGATCATCCTGGCGATCGTCACGTGGCTGACGCTCGCCTGGGACAGCGCGCTCGCCACTCGCCGACCCGGCACCGGCAGCGGTACGAAGGCACTGACCGCCCCGCTGCGGGAGACGGCTCGGCTGCTGGTCGGTCAACGCCGCCAGACCATCGCCGCCGACGGGTTTCTGAGCCGGATCGGTGGCGCCGCCCTGCCGGTGGCGGCGTTGCTGGCGGCCGTCGTGCTGCCGCTCGGCGAGCGCCCGGTCGCCGATCTCGCGATCGGCGTCGTGTGGTTCAACGCCATGGAGGTCGTGGCGTGGGCCGCGGTGTGGCTGGTCGGGTGGAGCGCCAACAGCGCGCTGGCGCTGGTCGGCGGCTACCGCTTCGTCGCGCAGGGCCTGGCCTACGAGCTGCCGCACATGTTCGCGATCATCACCGCGGCGCTGGCCGCGGAGAGCCTGCGGGTCACCGACATCGTCGAGGCGCAGCGCGATCTGTGGTTCGCGCTGCTCATGCCGGCGGCGTTCGTGGCGTACCTGCTGTCCGCGGCGGCGATGGCGTTCTGGGGGCCGTTCGACGCCCCGATCTCCCGCGACATCGCCGGTGGCGCCGCCGCCGAGCTGTCCGGGGTCGACCGGCTCGTGTTCGCAGCCGGCCGGTGGCTGCTGCTGGTGGTGGCCGCGGCGATGGCGGTGCCGCTTTTCCTCGGCGGCGGGCTCGGCCCGGTCCTGCCGGCGTGGGCGTGGGTGGCGGTGAAGACGGCGGCGGTCCTGGCGCTGCTGGTCTGGCTGCGTCACCGCTTCCCGACCGTGCGGATGGACCGCTACGTCGAGTTCGCCTGGGTGGTGCTGGTCCCGCTGACGATCGCGCAGGCGCTGGTCGTCGCGCTCGTCGTCGTCCAGCGAGGAGGGGTGTAGGTGCTGGAGCAGGTGCTGTTCTGGGCGCTGGCGGCGGCCGCGGTGGTCTGCGGAGCGCTGGTGTTCCGGGTGGACTCGATGGCGCGGGCGACGTTCGCGCTGCTGGCGTCGTTCCTCGCGGTCGCCGGGATCGTGCTGATGGTCGGGCTGAGCTACCTGGGTGCGGTCATCGTGCTGATGATGATCATCGAGATGGTGCTCATGGCCGTCTTCATGATCATGTTCATGATGAACCCCGGTGGGCTGATGCCGATGACGATGGTGCACAACCGGGGCGGATCGACGGCGATCGCGGTCGGCACGTTCGGTGTGCTCGCCGCCGGCATCCTGCTGGTCGAGTGGCCGCCACGGCAGGGCTCCCCGCCGCCCGACCCCACGTTCGCGCTCGGCGAGGCGCTGATGGGTGGCCAGATGCTGACCATGATGACGCTCGGCGTGGGGCTGTTCGCCACGATCGTGGCCTCGGTGGTGCTCTCGACCGCCCGGGGCCGCTACGACCGGTTCGGCGACGACCTGCGCCGTCGCCCGGCCGACGACCCGGCGGGCGGGGGTGTCGGATCATGACCCTGCAGATGGTCCTGCTGGTCGCGGCGGCGCTGTTCAGCATCGGCCTCTACGGGGCGCTGTCGCAGCAGTCGATCGTGATGCTGATGATGGGCCTGGAGCTGATGCTCAACGGAGTCACCCTGGCCGCCGCGGGCTTCTGGTACTTCGTCGCACCCGGCGGTACGGACGGCCAGGTCCTGATCGTCGTGGTGATCACCGCGATGGCCATCGAGATGGCCATGGGGTTCGCCGTGGTCACGGCCATCTACCGTCGCCGTCAGGTCGACATGACCGACGACGCGGCCGATCTGCGGGGCTGAGCGCTGTGCTGACACCGGTGCCGGAGTCGCTGCTGCTGTGGTGGCTGGTCCTGCTGCCCCTGCTGGCCGGGGCGCTGCTCGCGGTGATCGGGCGGCGGGTCGATCGCTGGTCGGTTCCGCTGGGAATGCTGGTCGCTGTCGTGGTGACGGGGTTGGCCGTGGCCGCCGCCATGGTCCGGCCGGCCGTCGACGCGCCGCTGCTGGTCGGCATCCGCTGGGGACTCGGGGTCGACGGGCTGTCGGCGCTGATGGTGGTCACCGTCGCGGCCGTGACCCTGGCGGTGCTGGCGTTCGCCGCGGGTGAGCCCTCGCTGCGCACGGGACGATTCGTCGGGTTCGTGCTGCTGTTCGCCGGGGCGATGCTGGTGACGGTCACGGCGACCACACTGGTTCCGCTGCTCATGGCGTGGGAGGTCATGGGCGCGACGAGCTGGGCGCTGATCGGCTACCACTGGCGCGACCCGGACGCGGTGACCGCAGCCCACACGGCCTTCCTCACCACCCGCCTGGCCGACCTCGGGCTCTACCTGGCCGGCGGGGCCGCGGTCGCGGGTGGTGTCGGCTCCCTCGTGATCGCCGACCTCCCCGTCGCCGAGGGCGCGTGGCTGCACGTGGTCGCCGCCGGCGTGATGGCCGCGGCGCTGGGCAAGTCCGCGCAGCTGCCGTTCTCCTTCTGGCTGGCCGGGGCGATGCGCGGACCCAGTCCGGTGTCGGCGCTGCTGCACTCGGCGACGATGGTCGCCGCCGGGGCGTACCTGCTGCTGCGCACCGGGCCGGTGCTGGCCGCGTCCGGGTGGGGCGACGACACCGTGGCCTGGGTCGGCGCGGCGACCGCGCTGCTGCTCGGGGCGGTCGCGGTCGCGCAGGCCGATCTGAAGCAGCTGCTGGCCGCGTCGACCTGCGCACAGATCGGGTTCATGGTCCTCGCCGCCGGCGCCGGCGCGACCGCGGGCGGGGCGTTGCAGCTCGTGGCGCACGCGGCGACGAAGAGCCTGCTGTTCCTGGCCGCGGGGGCGTGGCTGGTCGCGCTGGGCACCAAGCAGCTCGACGGCCTGCGCGGCGCCGCACGACGCTTCCCGCTGGTCGGTGCGACCTTCACGGTGGGTGCCGCCTCGCTGGCCGGTCTGCCGCCGCTGTCGTTGTGGGTGAGCAAGGATGCCGTGCTCGCCGCCGCACTCGAGCGCAGCCCGGCCCTGTACGTCGTCGGTCTGGCCGCAGCTGCGGTGTCGGCGGTCTACAGCGCGAAGGCCGTCTGGTACGTCTGGCAACCCGCCCCCGGCCCAGCACCCGAGGCGCCGGAGGAGGCGGCCACCGGTCGCGTCTCCGCGCCGATGCGGCCACCGCTGCTCGTGCTGGCGGCGCTCGCCGCGTCGCTGGGCGTGCTGGTGCTGCTGCTGACCGGGTCCCTGGCCGTCGAACCCGGCCCCGCTGCATGGGAGCTCGCCGTGTCCGGGTTCCTCGCGTTGGCTGCTGTGGGGCTCACCTGGCGCCGCGCCGGGAGCCTTCCCCGGCCCGCCCTGCTGCAGAGCTGGTTGGGCCTGGAGGCGGTGGCCCACGCGCTGCTCGTGCGCCCGGTCCGGGCGCTCGCCGCCGCCCTGGCGCGCTTCGACGATCGCGTGCTGGACCGCGCCGTCGACGGGACCGCGCGTCAGGTGAGCGCAGCCGCCCGGGTACTGGACCGCCGCGGCGAGCTGTCGGTCGACGGCGTGGTGCGCGCGATCGGGGCTGGTGCTCGGGCCCTGGGGCGACAGGCGCGGCGCCCGCAGACCGGGCAGCTCCACCAGTACTACGCCCAAGCTGCCGCCGTCCTCGCGGTGCTGGCCCTGTTCCTGATCGTGGTGAGGTGAGCCCAGTGCTGTCGGTGATCGTGTTCCTGCCCGCGGTGGTCGCCGCCGTGCTGCTGCTGGTCCCCGCCCGCGCGCCCCGCCGGTGGTTCACGGTGTCGTGGGTCGCGGTCAGCGCGGTCGAGCTGGCCCTCGTCCTGGCGGTGTGGGTCGGCGGTGGGGTCAACGGTGTGGACCCGGGCAGCGGGTTTGCGTTCCAGGAGCGTGTGCCCTGGATCCCGAGCGCGGGGATCTCCTACCACGTCGGGGTGGACGGGCTGTCGCTGCCGTTGGTCGCGCTGACCGCGGTGCTTTTCCTGGCCGTCTCGGTGTTCGGGCTGCGCGAGCAGCGGCGCCCGAAGGCCTACGTGACGCTGTTCCTCGGGTTGCAGGCGGTGTGCCTGGGGTTGTTCGTGGCGCTCGACCTGATCCTGTTCTTCCTGTTCTTCGACCTGTCGATCGTGTTCATGTACTTCCTGATCGCCGGCTGGGGCCACGGCGAGCGGGCCAGAGCTGCCGCCCTGAAGTTCTTCCTCTACACGTTCCTGGGCTCGCTGGTCCTGCTGCTGGGCTTCATCCTGCTGTTCCTCGCCGCCGAGCCGCACACCTTCGACATCGTCGAGCTGATCACCGCGGACCCGCTCGCCGGCGGCGGCCCCTACGCCGCGCTCACCCTGCTGGCCATCGGTGTCGGGCTGGCGGTGAAGACCCCGACGGTGCCGTTCCACACCTGGCTGCCCCCCGCGCACACCGAAGCCCCCGCGACCGGGTCGGCGATCCTGGCCGGGGTGCTGCTGAAGATGGGCACCTACGGCTTCGTCCGCATCGCCATGCCGATCCTGCCCGACACGTGGCGCCAGTACGCGGTCGTCGTGATCGTCGTCGGCGTCGTTTCGGTGATCTACGGGGCGCTGGTCGCGCTCGCCCAGCAGAACCTCAAGCGGATGATCGCCTACACCTCGATCAACCACATGGGCTACGTGCTGCTCGGCGTCGGGGCGGCCGGCGTGCTTTCGGGCACCGACGACCAGGCGCGCCAGCTGGCCACCACGGGAGCGGTCACGCAGATGGTCAGCCACGGCCTGATCACCGGCGCGCTGTTCCTGCTCGCCGGGGTCCTCTACGACCGTGGGCGCAGCTACGACATGGGCGTCTACTCCGGGCTCGCCGCCCGCACGCCCGCGTTCGCCGGGGTGTTCGCGGTCGCCGCGTTCGCCTCGCTCGGCCTGCCCGGCTTCTCCGGGTTCATCGCCGAGTTCCAGATCTTCACCGGAGCCCTGGGCGCCGCTCCACTGGCGACGGCCCTGTCCGTCACCGGCGTCCTGCTGACCGCTGCGCTGTTCCTGGTCGCGCTGCAGCGACTGTTCCTCGGCCCGCTACGGGTGCCCGACGCCCCCGGCACCCCGCAGCCGTTCCGCGACCTGCGTCCGACCGAGGTCTGGTCGATCGCGCCGCTGCTGGTCCTGGTCACGGTGATCGGTCTGCTGCCCCGGGTGCTGCTCGACGTCATCGAGCCGGCCTCGCGCGCCCTCGTCGAGCTGGTGGCCCGATGACCGGCCAGATGATGATGAACGAGAACCCGGGCGCCCTGGTGCCGGAGCTGCTGCTGCTGGGCAGCGCGGTGATCGGGCTGCTGCTCGGGGCGTGGCTACCGCGAGAGCGCCAGTACCTGGTGCGGTTGCTTGCCACCGCTGCGGCGGTGGCTGGGCTGATCGCCACCGCCGTGGCGGCGACGCAGCCTGACCAGGTCGTGTTCGGCACCAGCTACGCCGTGGACACCCTCACCTCGGCCACCCGGGCGATCGTCCTGGTCGCCGTGCTGCTGACCCTCGCCCTGTCGGTCGACGCCACCCGCGGGCACCCCCGCGAGACGGAGTTCCTCGTCCTGCTCCAGCTCGGCGCGCTGGGCACGGTCCTGCTCGGCGGGGCCAACGACCTGCTGCTGCTGTTCGCCGCGTTCCTGCTGGCCAGCGTCCCCTTCTACGCCCTCGCCGGCTGGGACGCCCAGCCCCTGGGCGTCGAGGCCGCGATGAAGTACTACCTGTCCGGTGCGTTCCTCGGCGTCACCATGCTCACCGGCACGACCGTCCTCTACGGCGTCGGGGGCACCACCGCCTACGACCCGCTGCGCGACGCGCTCGCCACCGCGTCGAGCGCCGCTGTCGCGATCGGACTCGTCGCCCTGCTCGCCGGCCTGGCCTTCAAGATCGGTGCCGTCCCCGGGCACTTCTGGGTCCCGGACGTCACCGCCGGCACCCCGCCCGCAGTCGCCGCCATCGTCACCACCATCCCGAAGATCGGGGGGCTGGTCGCGGTGTACCGCCTGCTGCTGGTCGCCATCCCGCCCGCGACCGTCGACTGGTCCCTGCTCATCGCCGTGCTGGCCGCGGCGTCGATGACCCTGGGCAACCTGGCCGCGTTCTTCCAGACCTCGGTGCAGCGGCTGCTGGCCTACTCCACGATCAGCCAGGTCGGGTACCTGCTCGTGGCCGTCGCGGTCGCTGGGCGCGCCGAACTCGCTCAACCAGCCCTGCTGTTCTACGTCGCCGCCTACGCCGTCACCAACCTCGGGGCCTTCGCGGTGGTCGCCGAGCTCCCGCAGGCCCGCACGATCGAGGACTTCCGCGGCGCCGCCCGCCGCCACCCCGCGCTGATCGGTGCGCTGGTGGTGTGCCTGTTCGGGCTGATCGGAACCCCGCCGACGGCAGTGTTCGTCGGGAAGCTCACGGTGTTCACCGCTGCGGTCGACGGCGGCTTCGCGTGGCTGGCGGTGGTGGCCATCCTCAACACCGTCGCCAGCGTCTTCTACTACCTGCGCTGGATCGCCCCGGCCTTCCGCCACCTCGACGACACCGGGCCAGGTCCTGCCCTGCAGCCGGCAGGCACGTGGTCGGCTGTCGCCGCCTATGTCGCCGCGGCTGCAGCCGTCCTCATCGGAGTGCTCGGCGGGCTGCTGCTGCCGCTGATGTCGGCTGGACCGATCGCTGGGTCCTGACGCTCAACCGGCCGACTTCGACGTAGTCGGTGAGCGACGGTCGTGTTACGCCGAGACCGGCTTGAAGCCGGCGAGCACGACGGCGACCAACCGGTCCGCTCGCTGTGGCTGCGGTCAACTCCAACGAGGACAGCATGGCCCGCGGCGCTTACCTGGCGGCCGATCTACTGGTCCGGTTCGTGATCGTGCCGCTGGCACTGGGCTCGGTGGTCACCGGCGTGCTGTCCTCGCTGGTCAGCGTCTGGGGGCTGGTGCCACTACTGGGTGATCAGCAAGCTGGTCCTCACCGTCGTGGCGACGGTCGTGCTGCTGCAGCAGATCGAGCCCATCGGCGCCGCGGCGAACCGGTCTGCTGCGCCGGGAGGCGGACCGCTGCCCGAGGCTGCCGGACTCTCGATGCTCGTGCACGCGATCGGCGGCGCCGTGGTGCTGCTGGCCGTGACCGCGCTCGCGGTCTACAAACCACGCGGAACCACACGCTTCGCGACGAGGCCCGCCCGAGGAGACAGCCGCCGGTCCGCAGCCCGGAGGTAGGGCGTCTGCCACCTCGCACCAGCGTGTGGCGGCAGCATCGAGCGGAGCCGCCACCGGGAGCCCCCGGACTGGCACGGCTCCGCCGATGCTGCCCGCCGTCACCCTGCGTCTGCGCCGCGGGTGCGGCGGTGGAGCACCAGCGCCACCAGACCCGCGAGCGTGGCCGCAGCGGCAAGACCCAGCGCGGGCGATGTGGCGTTGACGTGGTTGATCACTGCGTGCAGGACGGCGACGGCCAGCACGCTCGCCCCCGCTGCGCGCATGGCGAACGACGGGGCTTCGCTCAGGGCTGGCCTGGCGCCGACGAGCAGGTGGGCGACCAGCGCCAGGGATGGGAGGCCGCCCAGCACCACCGCCCACCAGCCCGCCCCGAAGCGCCAGCGCAGCGCGCGGCGGAGCAGATGTCGTGCGGCCGCCCGGCCCTCGCTGATCGCGGTGATCCCCAGGGCTGCCGGCAGCAGCACGAGGAGGGTCGTGGCCAGTGCGAACGGTTCGGTCGGCAGCGGGCTGTCGGTGGCCCGCCCGAGCTGGGCCAGGGCGGGCACCGACATGATCGGCCAGCCGAACGCGAGGACCAGGACCACGAACGCCGGCAGCGGATGACGCTCGACGAGGGTGCGCAGTCGATGTGGTGGTGCTTGTGCGGCGCCGGCGGTGACGCTCGTCGGGCCGAGGTGCGGGGCGTGGTGGTCCATCGCCTTCGCCTTCCGGGGGAGGCCGCAGCTCGGCTGCTGGCCGGTGTCGTTCGTGCGGGTTCTGCTGGTGTCGCTCAGGCCGACGCGCTGGCCGCGTGGTCCTGGTCGGCCGGGCGCGGGCTGCGCAGGGTGCCCGCGGCGAGCACGGCCCCGAGCGCGGCCACGACGGCAGCTCCGACGAACGCCGCGGAGTAGCCCCCGGTCAGCGCGGCGGGGTCGGTCAGCCGGCCTGCCCCGTTGACCGTGGCCAGCGCAGTGATCGCGGCTAGGCCGAGCGCGGAACCGACCTGGTAGCTGGTGTTGACGATCCCGGAGGCGAGCCCACCTTCCTCGGGGCGGGCCGCCGAGAGCGCGGTGCCCAGGGTCGGGATGAACGCCATCGACATGCCGAGCGCGGCCACGACGGAGGCGGGCAGGACGTCGACCCAGAACGAGCCCTCGGGTCGGACGAACGCCAGCCACGCCATTCCGCCGGCGAGCAGGGTGAGACCGGTGACCGTCATGGTCTTCGGCCCGAAGCGGGCGATGAGCCGGGGCGCCAGGACGATCATGCCGAGCATGATCACGATGGTCATCGGCAGCAGCGCCGCGCCGCTGGGGAACGCGGTGTAGCCCAGCACCTGCTGCAGGTAGAGGTTCAGGAAGAACCACATCGGGATCCAGGCCGCGCCGAGCAGCAACTGGGCGAGGTTGGCCGCGGCCAGGTTCGGTGCCCGGAAGATGCCCAGGCGCATCAGCGGCTCGCGGCGCTTGGCCTGCACCACGACGAACACGCCCAGCAGCACGGCCGCGGCGGCGAGCGCGACGATCGTGGATCCGGCGAGCCAGCCGGCGTCGGGTGCGCGGACGATGCCGTAGACCGCGAGGGCCAGACCGCTGGTGACGGTCAGCGCGCCGACCACGTCGATCGACCCCCGGCGCCGGGCTCCGGCCGGCATGACCACGGGCGTCGCGATCAGGATGGCCAGGGCGATCGGCACGTTGAGGTAGAAGACCCAGGGCCAGCTCAGGTACTCGGTGATCAGGCCGCCGAGGAAGACCCCGGCGGTTCCGCCGGCGGGGGCGGCGGCCCCGTAGAGGGCCAGCGCCTTGGTCAGCTCGCGGGGGTCGTGGCTGAACAGCACCATCAGCAGGGTGAGCGCTGCCGGCGCGATGAGCGCGGCACCCGCTCCCTGGATCGCCCGGCCGGCCAGCTCGACACCGGCGCTGCCGGCGGCGCCGGCGAGCACGGAACCGCCGAGCAGCACGACCCAGCCGGCGGTGAACAGGCGGCGGGCCCCGAACAGGTCCGACAACCGTCCGCCGAGCAGCAGCAGCCCGCCGAAGGCCACGACGTAGGCGTTGAACACCCACGACAGGCCTTCCGGGGTGAAGCCGAGGTCGAGCTGCATCCGGGGCAGGGCGACCCCGATGATCGAGGTGTCCATGATGACCATGAACTGGGCAGCGGCGATGAGCAGCAGCCCGACGCCCCGCCGGGTCCGCGGCTGGGAAGCAGTGGTGGCCATTGCAGGTCTCCCGTTCGAGGTGAGGAACTTGTCGCGGCGAGCATCGGCGCGCGCGCTGTCCCGTCCGTGTCCGCGGGCTCGCGGCCCTGTCCGGGTCGGACAGGATCTGGACAGCGCGGGCCCGCACGCTGCGAGCACCGCCAGAACGGAGGGGACCCGTGCAGACGCTGCAGGTCGCGGTGCCGGCGATGACCTGCCGGCACTGCGTGCGCACGGTCAGCAGCCGGCTGCGCGACATCAGCGGAGTGCTCACCGTCGCCGCCGACGCCACAACCACCACGGTGGTGCTGGTCGGGACGATGGAGCTGGCGGAGGTGCTGTCGGCGCTGGCCGAGTGCGGTTTCCCCGGTCGACCGATCGCCTGAGCCGAGGCAGCTCCGTCAGGCGCGGGAACGCGCTGTCGAATCGTCCCGCTCGTGCGGCGGAGACGGTCGGTGGGACCGCTCGCGAACCGCCGCGGCCCTGGCCCGCAACCGATCTGCCTCTTGCGCATCGCCGCTGCGAGCGGCGAGCCGGGCGAGGCCTTCCAGCCCGCTCGCCGTCAGCTCGGGTTCGCCGTCGTCCTCGCCGATGCGCAGGACTTTCGCGTAGCGGCCCGCGGCATCGTCGAGCAGATCATCGTGCTCGTCGCAGCGAGCCACACCGGCCAGTGCGAGACCGACGTGGACTGGGGTGGCGAGGTGCTCGAAGCCTCCGACGGCTTCGGTGAAGCGGATCCGGGCCTGCGCCCAGTCCCCACCGATCCGGGCCAGCAGGCCGTGCCCGTAGGTCGCGAGCACCTCACCCGCGCCGTCGCCGACCTCCTCCGACGCCGCCCGCGCCCGGTCGAAGTGCGCCCGGGCAGCTGCTGGGTCGCCCAGGTGCAGGTGGGTGATGCCCAGGTCGGCCAGCGCCCACTGCGCGGTGTTGTGCAGGCCCGCGGATGCCGCGACGGCTGCGGCCTCGGCGAGGACCGGGACCGCCTCGGCGTAGCGGCCGAACTGCCGCAGCCCCCAGCCGAGGTGGTACAGGACCGCGGACAGGCCCCACGGGTCGTCGAGCGAGCGGAAGGCCGCGACGGCGGCGCGCCCGGTCGCCAGCGCCTGCTCCTCCTGCCCGGCCTTGAGATGGGTCTCGAGCCGGACGAACGCGACGACGGCGCCTCCCCAGGCGTCACCGTCGGCGCTGAACTGCTCCTCGGCCTCGCGCAGCAGCCGCGCCGACTGCTGGGTGTCGACGCCGCGGACGCCCTCCACGGCGAGCAGGACCCGCGACAGCGCGGCACGTCCGCCGTCGCCGACGGCGGTGAACAGCTCCAGGCTCTCCCGCGCGGTCCGTGCGCAGATCGGCGCGGGGTGGACCAGGCAGGCCCGCGGCCGCTCGACCAGCGACACGGCCTGCAGCATCCGGGCACGGGCAGCGCGGTCGTCGCAGTCGACCGCGGCGAGCCGGCGCAGCACCTGTCGGCCCTCGACGTGCCGCCCGAGGTGCCAGAACCAGCCCAGCGCTCCGGCGAGGTGCAGGGCGTCCGTCGCGCGCTCGGGACGTGCGGTGAGCCAGGCCATGGCGGCGCGCAGGTTCGCCTGCTCCTCGCGCAGCCGGAGCAGCGCCGCCCGCTGGCCGCGGCCGCGCAGACCGGGCTCCGCGGCGTCGACCACCGTGCGGAAGTGGGCAGCATGCTGGTCGGCGGTCGCGTCCCGCTCGCCGGCCTCGGCGAGTCGCTCGGCCGCGTACTGGCGCAGTGTCTCCAACATCCGGTACCGGGTGGGGTGGCCGGGCTCGGCGACGACCATGGACTGGTCGATCAGGCGGCCGAGGACGTCGAGCACGGCGCTTCGACCGAGGCCGCGACCGGCCGCGACGGCCTCCGCCGCATCGAGGGTCCAGCCGCCGTGAAAGACGGCCAGTCGTCGGAACAGCGCTTGCTCGGCGCCGCCGAGCAACTCGTGGCTCCAGTCCACCGTCGCGCGCAGGGTCCGGTGGCGGGCCTCTGCCGTTCGCGGGCTGCTGCTCAGCAGCGCGAACCGATCCGTCAGGCGGTCGGCCAGCTCGGCCGGAGACAGCATGGCCACGCGCACCGCGGCGAGCTCCACCGCCAGCGGTATCCCGTCGAGCGCCGCCGTCAGCCGCCCCACGGCCGCGAGATCGGCCTCGTCGAGCGACGAACCGGGACGCACGTCGGCAGCCCGCTCGGCGAACAACCGCGCCGCCGGGTAATCGAGGACCCGCTGCGGGGATGTGCCCGGCGGTGGCACGGCCAGCGGCGGCACCGACACCTGCACCTCGCCCGGCACGGCGAGGGCCTCCCGACTGGTGGCCAGGGTGGTCACACCGGGACATCCGGCCCGAACGGCGTCGGCGAGCCGCGCCGCCGCGTCGATGACGTGCTCGCAGTTGTCGAGTACCAGCAGCAGCCGGCGCCGGGCGAGGAAGGAGACGACGCGGTCATCAGCGCGGCGACCGGTCGCGGCCCCGTCGAGCGGGACCCCGAGGGCGTCCGCGGTCGCCAGCGCGACCTCGGCGGGGGTGCGGACGGTGGCGAGTCGGACCACCCAGGCCCCGTCCGGGAAGTCCGCGGCCTTCTGGTGCGCCAGGGCCGCGGCCAACGCGGTCTTCCCCGCGCCACCGGGACCGACCAGGGTCAGCAGCCGCGTCGATCCGAGCATCGTCGCGAGCGAGGACAGCTCCTCGTCGCGACCGATGAGGGGTCGGACCGGTGGGGCAACGTTGCCGGATGCGGCGGAGGCGGCGCCGACCCGTGGCCTGTCGACAGCCGCTCGCCCGGCGGCTGCCAGGGTTCTGTCCTGGCGCAGGATGCGCTGGTGGAGAGCGCGCAGTTCGGGGGAGGGTTCGAGGCCGAGTTCGGTGGCGAGCACGCCGCGGATGCGCGCGTACGCCTCGAGGGCCTCGGCCTGCCGTCCGACGCGGTACAGCGCCGTCATGAGCAGGCCCGCGAGCCGCTCCTGCGTCGGGTCGTCCGCGACGACGGGGCCGAGATCGGCCACGACCTCGCCGTCCCGGCCCGCTGCCAGTGCGAGTTCGGCCCGCTCGGCCAGGGCATCGAGCCGCATCCGGGACAGTCGGGCTGCGTGGCCGGTGGCCCATGCTTCGGCCGCGAAGTCGGCCAACGGCTCCCCGCGCCACAGGCGCAGCGCGCTGTCGTAGGCGGCGAGGGTCGGCGCGGTCGGGCCCTCCGTGCGCGCCGACCTGCGCGCTCGTCGCACCTCCTCGGTGAACCGCTCCACGTCGATCGTCGCCGGATCCACGTCGGCGCGGTACCCGGCGCCGGCTTTCACCAGGATGTCCAGCCCGGCAGCCGACAGGGCCCGTCGCAGCTTCGACACGCGCAGCTGCAACGCGTTCATGGGATTCGCCGGCAGGGACGTCGAGGTCCACAACAGGTCCACCAGAGTCGAGGCCGCAACGGTCCGACCAGGCGAGATCAGCAGGACCGCGAGCAGGGCGCGTTCTGCGGCTCCTGGGAGCGTGATCGGGGCGCCATCCACCCTGACGTCCATCGAGCCGAGCAACCGGAACTCGGTCTGCTGCACCGTCCTCCGCCCACCTGTCCGGGGCCGACCGGGCATGCCGGCCATCGCGCCTGTGCCGGCTGAGACTCCCCGACCCGGAATGCCGCTGCAAGTGACCCCAGAGGCGGATCGCCAACGCTGGATCAGGTCGGCAAAGGCTCACTGCGTGGTTCGTCGTGATCCGTCGGTCAGAACGTGGCGATCGGGTTGACCGGGCTGCCGGACGTACCGGCGAAGCGGACCGGCGCGACGGCGAGGTGGAAGTCCCACTGGCCGAGCTCGGCGGCCGTTGTCGCGCACTCCTCCAGGTCGCAGTTGTCGAGCAGCCACAGACCCATCGCGACGAGGCCCACGGCGTGGACCGGCATCAGCACGTGCTCGTACCCCGACGGCTGGACGTCCTGGGGGGTGTCGGCGCCGATCAGCGCGACCTCCCGTTCGTGCAGCCACGGCAGGCAGGACGCGTGCCAGCCGGCCTGCGTGACGCCGTGCGTCACACCGGCCTCGTGCCGGACGCGGCCGTAGCCGGTCCGCAGCAGTACCGCGTCGCCGGGCCGCACCTGCACACCCTGGCGCCGCTCGGCCTCCTCGAGATCGTCGGGGAACACGCCCTGTCCCGGTTCCAACCACGGCACGTCGCGGACCCTTGCGATGTCCAGCAGGACACCACGCGTGGTGATCCCGTTCGCCGCCGCCGTGACGGCCGCCCACGCTGATCCCGTTGTGGGGTCG
>JASLAP010000456.1 GCA_030147065.1 Pseudonocardia sp.
AGCCCACCGCCCGCTCCGCCTACCGGTGATCGTGCGCGGAAGTTCACGCCCCGGCGTGAACTTCCGCGCACGACCAACGGGGCCAGGTAGATGCCCTGGCCGGGGCCCAGCGGCAGGTCGAAGGCGAAGAACAGCGACAGGATCAGCGCCCAGGCCAGCCAGAACGGCACCACGAACGGCACCATCTTGGCGATCACCGTGCCGAGTCCGGCTGCGGGCTGGTAGCGCCGCACGAAGGTCAACAGGACGATCATGTACGGGTTCAGCGGGGTCATCACCTGGGTCGCCGAGTCCCCGACCCGGAACGCCGCCTGGATGAACCCCGGCTCGTAGCCCAGCAGCAGGAACAGCGGGACGAACACGCTGGCCATCAGCGTCCACAGGCTCGACCCGGAGATGATGAACAGGTTCAGCGCCGAGGCCAGCACGATGAACCCGAGGATCGCCGGGTAGCCGGTCAGCCCGATGCCCTGCAGGAACTGCGCCCCGGTCACCGCCATCCAGGCGCCCAGGTTGGTCCAGCTGAACAGCGCGATGAACTGGCCGAGGATGAACGCCAGCACGATGAACCCGGCCAGGTCGGCCAGCGCCCGGCCCATCAGCAGCGGCACGTCCGCGCTGCGCCGGATGACCCCGGCGGCGATGCCGTAGGCCAGCGCCGGGGTGAAGAAGGCCAGGAAGACCAGCGTGACCACGGAGTCGAGCAGCGGCGACTCCGGCAGGTAGCCGCCGGTGTCGTTGCGCAGCGGCGAGCCCGGCACCAGCACGAGCACCAGCACCGCCGCGACCAGGCCGAGGAAGGCGAGCCCGGCGACGCGCAGCCCGCGCCGCTCGGCGTCGGTCAGCTCGGCCCGGACCTCGGTGTGCGCCTCGGCCCGGTCCGCCGGTGCCGCCGGGCGGCCCTGGTCGGCCTCCTCGTCCGGGAACCCGGAGCGGACCAGGCCCGGCTCGACGACCCGGTCGATGATGAACCCGGCCAGCAGGCTCAGCACGATCGCCGAGACCACGTTGAAGAAGTAGTTCGACACCGGGGTGACCGTCGTGCCGGCGTCCGGCAGGGTCTGCGCGACACCGGTGGTGATCCCGGCGAACAGCGCGTCCAGGCTGGTGACGACCAGCGAGGTCGAGTAGCCCGCGCCGGCCGCGGCGAACCCGCCGATCAGCCCGGCGACCGGGTGCCGCCCGGCCGCCTTGAACACGATCGCGGCCAGCGGCGGGATGACGATGAACGCCGAGTCGGCCATCACGCTGCCGGTGACCCCGACGAAGCCCAGCGCGTAGGGCAGCAGCGAGCGCGGCGCGTTGCGGAAGGCCAGCCGGATCAGCGCGGCCAGCATCCCGGTCCGCTCGGCCAGCCCCACCCCGAGCATGATCGTGACGACGGTCTGCAGCGGCGGGAAGCCGATGAAGTTCGAGGCCAGTCCGGTGAACAGGAACTCCAGCCCGGCCGCGGTGAACGCGCCCTGGATCGCGGTGGGCTCGGCCTCGCCCGGCACGGTCACGGCGACCCCGGCCGCCGCCATCGCCGTGGACACGACCGCCACCACCAGGGTGAGCAGCACGAACAGGATGAACGGCTCGGGCAGCCGGTTGCCGACCCGCTCGATGCCGCCCAGCACCCGGTCCAACCGGGTCGGCGCGGCCTCGGCCTGGACGGTGGCCGTCCGGCCGGGCGTCGGCTCGGTGGCCTCCGGCCCGGTCGTGGCGGGCCGCGGCTCGTCGGACCGGGCCGGTTCCGGGCCGGAGCCGTCGGGGCCGGACCGCCGGAGCCGGTCCGGGGCGGGTCGGTCCGGGGACGGCTCGGGCGGCTCGGGCGGGTTGTCGGGCACGGGACGACCTCCGGGAGTGGGCGTCAGTCGAAGAAGCTCGGCACGTCCAGCGGGCCGCCGGCGGTGGCGAACTCGGCGTGCACGGCCTCGCGCAGTGCGGCGTCGGCCAGGTAGTCGACCGCGGTGAGCGCGAGCCCCGCGGCGCCGTCGCGGACCGCCCGGTCGCCGGCCGGCGAGCCGGCCGCGGCGGCGAACTCGACGGTGTGCAGCGCGACCGTCGGCCCGGAGACGGCGATCATCGGGTGGATCGCCGGCATCCGGAACGACAGGTTGCCCAGGTCGGTCGACCCGGTCAGGAACTCCGGCACGACGCCCGGCGGCAGCGGTTGGCGACCGCACGGGCGCTGGTTGACCGCCCACCGCTCGGCCAGCGCCCGGTTGGCCCGGATCGGCAGGTAGGGCGGCTGGGAGTCCCAGAGCAGCTCGACCCCGCAGCCGGTCATCGCGGCCGCGCCCTCGGCCACGGCGGTCACCCGGTCGGCCAGGTCGCGCAGCGTGTCCGGCGTCATCGAGCGCAGGTAGAACAGCAGCGCCGCCCGGTCCGGGACGACGTTGGGCCGCGAGCCGCCGTCGGTGAACACGCCGTGCGCGCGGTCGCCGTCGGGCAGGTGCTGGCGCAGCGCGGCGACCCCCTGGTAGGCGGCGACCGCGGCGTCCAGCGCGTTGCGCCCCATGAACGGCTGCGCCGAGGCGTGCGCGGCCACGCCGTGGAACACCATCTCCACCTGCCGGCGGCCCAGGAACGGGTGCACGGCGACGTCGTGGCTGAACGGGTGCAGCATGATCACGGCGTCGACGTCGTCGAAGACCCCGGCCCGGGCCAGCGTCTCCTTGCCGCCGCCGCCCTCCTCGGCCGGCGTCCCGATCAGCGACAGCCGCCCGCCGGTGCGCTCCACGGCGGGCGCCGCGGCCAGGAACGCGCCGGTCGCCGTCGAGCAGATGATGTTGTGCCCGCAGCCGTGCCCGATCCCGGGCAGCGCGTCGTACTCGGCCAGCACCGCGACGTGCGGGCCGCCCGCACCGACCCCGGCGACCAGCGACGTCGCCAACCCGCCGACCCCGACCTCGCTGCGGTGGCCCCGGCGCTCCAGCAGCGCGGCCACCGCCCCGACCGACCGGTGCTCCTCGAAGGACGTCTCGGGGTGGGCGTGCAGGTCGTGGGACAGCGCGAGGAGGTCCTCGGCCAGCTGCTCGACGGCCGCCGCCACCCCGTCGCGCAGGTCCCGCGGCGCGCCCTCGTGCGGCGAGGCCAGCGGCTCGGCGTCGGCCACCGCCTGCTCGGTGCGGGCCACGAGCGCGCGCAGGAACGAGTCGTCGGGCGGGATCGGGGCGGCGCGCGACATGCCTGCGGAGGGTAATCCGTGCCCGCCGCGACCGCCGGACGCGATCACCGGCGGTCGAGCACCCGTTCGACGCCGTCCGCCGCCGCGGTGGCCCCGCCGGCGGTGGCGATCTCGCCGCGCATCCAGTCCAGCCGGTCGCGGACGACGACGTCGTCCGCGACGTCCCGCACGTCCGCCCAGAACCCCTCGGCGGTCAGGCGGGCGGGGTCGAGCACGTGGCCGAGCCCGAGCTCGGCGATGCGGTCGGCGTTGGCCCGCTGCTCGGCCATCTGCGGCAGCGCCAGCAGGGGAACGCCGCGGGTCAGGCCCTCCATCGTGCCGCCCATCCCGGCGTGGGTGACGAACACGCATGCGTGCCGCAGCACCGCCAGCTGCGGCACCTGGGCGTGGACCTCGACGTTGGCCGGGACCGGGCCGAGCACGGCGGGGTCCACGTCCCCGACCGCCAGCACCACGTGCCACGGCCGGCCCGCCGCCGACGTCACGACCATCCGGTAGAAGTCGGGGAGGTCGTTGTAGCCGGTGCCGAGCGAGACGAGGACGACGCGGTCGGCGCCCGGCGGCGGTGCCCACCCGCCCTGGAAGGCGCGCTCGGTGAGGCAGGGGCCGACGAAGGCGTAGCCGTCGGTGAAGGTGTCGCCCGCGTACTGGAACGCCCGCGGCAGGGTGACGACCCGCAGCCCGGCTCCGGCGCCCCGCATGAACCCGCCGACGTCGGTGATCCCCTGGCCGCGCAGGTAGCGGCCGATGCGCAGGATCGTGCGCAGGAACTGCGGGCTCAGCGGGTTGATCCGGGCGTAGGCCCGCATCGACCAGTGCCGGTTGCCCACCAGGTTCGGCCACGTCTCCACCGACGGCAGCTCCCAGCGGTGCGCGAGGACGCGCCCCCACCAGGCGAGCGGTCCGTCGTGCAGGACGAGGTCCGGGGGCTCGGCGGCGGCCAGGACGGGGACGAGCGCCGCGGTCTCGTCCAGCAGCATCCCCATCGCCCGGACCAGCTCCCGCCCGTGCATCTGCGGGATCTCCTCGCGCCCCATCGCCTCCCAGGTGGAGGTGACGGGCTCGAAGCGGGCACCGGTCTCGGCGATCCGGTCGGCGAACGGCCTCGGCGCCCAGTAGGTCACGTCGTGCCCGCGGCGCACCAGCTCCGCGACGATCCCGAGCGTCGGGTTGACGTGTCCCGCTCCCAGCGGCCCGTAGCAGGAGATCCGCGCCACGGCGCGCAGGCTACCCGCTGCTCAGCGGGGGAGGGCGTCGATCGCCTTCTGGATCCGGGCGACCGAGACCGGGTAGCGGGTGCGCATCGGGTGGGCGTAGAGGCCGATCCGCAGCTCCTCGATCATCCAGCGGATCTCGCGCAGCTCCGGGCCCGGGTCGACGCCCGGGGGCAGCGCGGCCAGCTCGGCGGCGTACTCGTCGGCGACCACCCGGACCTCGGCGGTCCACGCGGCGTCCCGGTCGGGGTCGGCGCGCAGCTTCTCGATCCGCCGCTCGACGGCCTCCAGGTAGCGGGCGACGTCGGCCAGCCGGGTGGCGCCGTCGGCGGTGGCGAAGCCCGGCCCGACCAGGGCGGCGAGCTGGGCGGTGACGTCGGCGACCCCGGCCCGCAGCGCCGGGGCGCGCAGGTCGGCCAGGGCGGCCTGCACCCGGTGCCACACCTCCAGCACCCCGCGCACGGCCTGCAGCACCTGCAGCGTGGTGGACCCCAGCTTGTCGGTGAGGATCCGGTGCAGCCGGGCGTAGGAGCGCTCGTCCCAGGCCGGGCCGCCGGCCGCGGCGATCAGGGCGTCGGCGGCCGCGGTGGTGCAGTCGTCGAGCAGGGCGGCCACCGAGCCGTGCGGGTTGCGCGACAGCGCCAGCTTGGCCCGGTTGTCCAGGCCGCGCTGCACCTGCCGGGCCGGCGACGGGGTGTTCAGCAGCAGCAACCGGCGCACGCCGCGGTGGTGCGCGGAGTCCCGCTCGGCGGCGGTCGGGAAGATCCGCACGTCGACGGTGTCGCCGCGGTCAACCAGCCCGGGGTAGCCGGTGACCACGTGCGCGCCGCGGCGCACCCGGTGCTCGCGGGGCAGGGTGCCGATCGTCCAGCCGGTCAGCCCGGTGCGCTCCAGGTCGGCGCCGGCGCTGGCCAGCTCGGCCCGGACGGTCGGGGCCAGCCGGGCGCGCAGCGCGTCCAGGTCGGTGCCGGTGGCCAGCTCGCGGCCGGTGCCGTCGACGACCCGGAAGGTGACGGTCAGGTGCTCGGGCAGCCGGTCGAGCTCCCAGGCCTCGCGCGGGATGACGACCCCGCGCATCCGGCCCAGCTCCCGCTCCAGCCCGTCCAGCAGCGGCTCCTCGCCGGCCTGCAGCCGGCCGAGCACCGCGCGGGCGTGGTCCGGGGCGGGCGCGAACAGCCGGCGCAGGTTCTTCGGCAGCGTCCGGATCAGCGCGGTGACCAGCTCCTCGCGCAGCCCGGGCACCTGCCAGGTGAACGGCGTCGGGTCGATCTGGTGCAGCGCGGCCACCGGCACGTCGACGGTCACCCCGTCGCTCTCCCGGCCCGGCTCGAACGCGTAGGACAGCGGCAGGGTGAGCCCGCCGGCCTCGACGTGGTCGGGGTAGGCGCTCCGGTCGACCGCCCCGGCCCGGTCGGTGACCAGCAGTTCCGGGGTGAAGTCGAGCAGCTCGGGGTCGCCCCGCGACGCCTTCTTCCACCACGAGTCGAAGTGCCGCCCGGAGACCACGTCCGCCGGGATCCGCTGCTCGTAGAACGCGACCAGGGTCTCCTCGTCGACCACCAGGTCCCGGCGGCGGGCGCGGTGCTCCAGCTCCTCGGCGTCGTCGAGCAGTTCGCGGTTGGCGTGGAAGAACCGGTGGCGGGTGTCCCAGTCGCCCTCGACGAGCGCGTGCCGGATGAACAGCTCGCGGGCGGCCTCCGGATCGATCCGCCCGAAGTCCACGGAGCGCCCGACCACGATCGGGATCCCGTACAGCGTGACGCGCTCGGTGGCGGCGGCCGCGGCCCGCTTGCGCGACCAGTGCGGCTCGGCGTACGTGCGTTTCACCAGGTGCTCGGCCAGCGGCTCGATCCAGTCCGGGTTGATCCGGGCCACCGTGCGGGCGAACAGGCGA
>JASLAP010000481.1 GCA_030147065.1 Pseudonocardia sp.
TCATCGTGCCCCGGCCCCGACGCCGCCGAGGATCCCCTGCGGGCGCAGCACCAGCACCAGGGCCAGCGCGGCGAACAGCACGAACGAGGCCAGCTCGGGCAGCAGCACCCGGCCCACGGTGTCGATCTGGCCGATGATCAGCGCCCCGAGCAGGGCGCCGCGCACCGAGCCGAGCCCGCCGATCACCACCACGACCAGGGCCAGGATCAGCACCGACGCGTCCAGCCCCGGCCGGGCGCCGTACAGCGGGCCGCCGAGCACACCGGCCGTGGTGGCCAGCGCCGAGCCGACCGCGAACACCGCGATCTTGAGCAACCGGTTGTCCACGCCCAGCGCGGCGACCATCTCCCGGTCCGCGACCGTGGCCCGGACCAGCGCGCCGACCCGGGTCCGCTCGACGACCACGTGCACCGCCAGGGCCAGCAGCGCGCCGACCCCGATCAGCGCCAGCCGGTAGGTCGGGTAGACCGCCCCGAACACCGAGACCGACCCGTCCAGCCCCGGTGGGGCCGGCACGAACAGCGGGTCGTCACCGAACACGATGATCAGCAGTTCGGCGACGACGAACGCCACGCCGAGGGTGAGCAACGCCTGGTCCAGGTGCGACCGGGAGCGCAGAGGCTCGGTCATCAGCGACAGCACCGCGCCGCCGGCCAGCCCGGCGACCGCGGCGACGGCCAGCGCGCCGAGGAACCCGCCCCAGCTGCCGGCCAGCGCCGCGCCCAGGTAGGCCCCGCCGAGGAACAGCGCGCCGTGGGCCAGGTTGAGCACGTCCATCATCCCGAACACCAGCGAGAGCCCCACCGCCAGGATGAACAGCAGGAACCCGATGGCGAACCCGTTGAGGACGCTGACCAGCATCAGGCCGCCGGCTGGCTCTGCGGGCCGAGGTCCTGCACGACCGCGTTGACGAACGTGCCGCCGGCGTTCTGCACCTCGCGCAGGTAGATGTTCTGCTTCGGGGTCTGGTTCTCGAACTCCCAGGGCCCCCGCGGGCTGTCGTCGACGGTCCCGATGCCGCCCATCGCCTCGGCCAGCGCGTCGCCGTCCAGGGCGGTGGCCGAGCCGAGCGCCCGGTTGAGCACGTTGGCCGCGTCGTAGGCCTGCACCGAGAAGCAGCTCGGCGACTCGCCGTACTTGGCGGTGTAGGCCTCGACGAAGGCGGTGTTGGCCGGGTTGTCCAGCTGGTCGCTGTAGTGCAGCGTGGTCTGCACGCCGAGCGCGGAGTCGGCCTGCTGGGCCAGCACGCTGCCCTCGGTGAGGAAGCCCGAGCCGTACAGCGGGATCGTCGAGGACAACCCGAACTGCTGGTACTGGCGGACGAAGGTGATCGCCTCGGAGCCGGAGTAGAAGCAGAAGGTGGCCTGCGCGCCGGACTGCTGGATGCCGGTCAGGAACGGCTGGTAGTCCGAGGTGGTGCCGAACGGGGTGGTCGCCTGGCCGATCACGGTGCCGCCGCCGGCCTGGAACGCCGCGGTGAAGGCCGTGATGACCTCGTTGCCGGCGGCGTAGTCCGGGGCGATGGCGTAGACGCTGTCCCGGAACCCGGATGCGGCGAGGTAGGACCCCATCGCGGCGGCGATCTGGCCGTTGGTGAACGAGCTGCGCCAGATGTAGGGGGTCAGGCCGGCGCGGGTGACGTCCTCGGCGCCGGCGTTCGTGACCACCAGCAGCTTCTTGTTCTCGATCATCAGGTCCCGGACGCCGAGCGCGGTGGCCGAGTTGACCAGCCCGACGACGACGTCGACGTTGTCGCTCTGCAGGACCTGCTGCACGGCCGGGACCCCGGTCTGCGGGGTCTCCCCCTCGTCGGCGAGCACCGTCTCCACGGTGTAGTCGCCGAACCGGCCGTCGTTGCCCTCCAGCCAGAGCTCCCACCCGCGCTGCATGTCGGTGCCGAGCGCGGCGTAGACGCCGGACTGCGGGACGACCAGGCCGACCTTGACCGTGCCGCCGCCCTCGCCGCCGCCCTCGCCGCCACCACCGCCGCCGGTGTCCCCGCCGACGCTGCTCCCGCAGGCCGAGAGCACGGGCAGGGTGGCCGCGGCGCCGAACAGCCCGAGCAGGCGCCGTCGGGTGATCAAGGGGTGTTCGGTCATCTGGTTCTGTGCTCCTCGTCGAACGGACTGCAGATGCGGAGGATCGACGGAACTGTGTCGACTGTCGATCTCGCTGTCAACAATCCGGGGTGATCATCGGGGGACTGCGATTCAATCGTGATTGACCGGTTCGTGGCTAAGCTCGGCGGCGTGGACGTCCTGGACAGCTACACCGGGCACACCGACCCCGGTGGTGCCGCGACCCGCCGCGACCTCGGCGCACTGAGCATCACCAAGGCCTCCGTCGGGAGCATGGACAACAACGCCTACCTACTGGTCTGCCGGGCCACGAACGAGGCCCTGTTGATCGATGCGGCCAACGAGGCCGACCGGCTGGGCGACCTTATCGGCTCCGGCGACGGACGCCCCGAGCTACTGCAAACGATCACCACGCACCGCCATCCCGACCATTGGCAGGCCCTCCCCGCGGTGGTAGGGATGTTCCAGACCCGCCAGATCGCGCACCCGGCCGACGCCGCCGAGCTGCCGGTCCCGGTCGACCACCTGGTCGAGCACGGCGACACCGTGCGGGTCGGGGAGGTCGAGCTGGAGGTCGTGCACCTGCGCGGGCACACCCCGGGCTCGATCGCCCTGCTGTACCGCGGCGCGGACCGCCCGCACCTGTTCACCGGCGACTCCCTGTTCCCGGGCGGTCCTGGCCGGACAACATCTCCAGAGGACTTCGCGTCGCTGATGGGCGACCTGGAGTCCCGGGTGTTCGACCAGCTTCCCGACGAGACGTGGGTCTATCCCGGCCACGGCGACGACACCACGCTCGGCGCGGAGCGCCCGTCGCTGCCCGAGTGGAGGGGACGCGGCTGGTGAGCCGAGCACCTGCCGACCGGGGCCGTGATCGCAGGCTCACGAACCGGCGGAGGCATGGTGCGGTCGGGTTCCCGGTGGCCTGAGGCGGGGATTCAGACCTCGACGATCTCCAGCAGGTCGCCGAGCCCGACGAGGTCCTCGGCGTTGCGGGTGTACAGCGGCAGCCCGTGGGCCGAGGCGGTCGCCGCGATCATCAGGTCCATCCGGCGGGGCTTCGGATTGCGGTCGGCCGCGATCGTCAACGCCACCAACGTGCCGTACCGGGCCGCCGCCCGGGCGTCGAAGGGCAGCGGCTCGAACTCGACGATCGCCGCACCCAGCTTCTCGGTGCGGACGGCCCGGCTGGCTGCGTCCTTCGCCATCGCGACGCCCTGGTGCAGCTCGGCCATCGTGACGGCCGTCAGCTCGGGGATCATCGGCAGCCCTGCCGGATCCAGCAAGGCGAGGTCGATGTAGGCGCTCGTGTCCAGAACCCCGGACTCGTGGCGATCGACCACGATCACCGCCGCCCTGCGGAGTCCGTGTCGTCCAGGCCATCGATGCGGTCCTCGGAACCGAAGACCTCATCAGCCTCGGCACGCATGCTGGCGTGATCGACGCGCGGGAGGTTCCGGTGGCGCGTGACGAGTTCCTCGGCAGTCAGTCGCCGACGCCTCGCCACGGGCCGCACCTCGGCGATCTCCACACCGTTCCGCGTCACGTGGTACGTCTCGCCGGCCTCGACAGCGTCCATGATCGCGGCGGAGTTGTTGCGGAACTCGCGCTGACTGATCACCTTCACGCCACCAGTGTAGCCCCGTGTAGCACATGAGGCTACACGCACATCGTCATCGATTGCCACCGTGCGAGTCCGACCACTCGCACCCGCTTCACCGACGAGTCCCTGTTCCCCGGCGGGCCGGGGAAGACCTGGTCGGCCGAGGACTTCACGTCGCTGATCGACGATCTGGAGGAGCGGGTGTCCGGCCCGCTCCCCGACCAGACGTGGGTCTACCCCGGCCACGGGGACGACACCACGCTGGGCGCGGAGCGCCCGGCGCTGCCCGAGTGGCGCGCCCGCGGCTGGTGAGCGCACCGTCCGGCGATCACATTGGGTAGATCCTTACCGATAGGTAACCCCCCGATCGGGTCACCCGCACCCGTCTCTTAGAGTGACCGGAGATCACCCGGTGATCACAGTGCGGTCCGATGACGGGAGCAGGGTGTGCGAAATCCTCGTGCGCGGCGCGTGACGGGTCTGCTGGCCCTGGTGGTCCTCGCCGCGGCCACGGCCTGCGGGCAGCCCGGCGCCCCGACCGGGGCCGCCGCCCCGCCCGCGGCGGCCGACCCGCTGCTCGGCCCGGTCGTCCCGGCGACCGGCAGCCCGGTGCGGGTCGGCCTGCTCAACGTCGAGGACAACCCGCTGGCCGACCTCCGGTCCACCGGCGACGCCGCGGAGGCGGCGGCGGCCTACGCCAACGAGCACCTCGGCGGCCTGGACGGCCACCGGGTCGAGGTCGTCCGGTGCGCCGACCGGATCGACCCGGCCGCCGCGCAGGCGTGCGCGGACGAGTTCCTCCGCGCCGGCGTGGTGGCCGTGGTGGCCGGGCAGCCGACGACCGCCGACGCCGTCCTGCCGACCACGGTCGGGGCCGGGATCCCGTGGGTCGGGTCCTCGCCGCTGTCGCCCTCGGAGATCGCGACCGACGACGCCTTCTTCTTCGGCTCCGGAGCGGTGGGCAGCCTCGGCGCCTACGCGCAGTACGCCGCCGACCTCGGGTACCGCAGCGTCGTGCTCTACGGCGTGGAGAACCCCCAGGTCACCGCACTGGTCGAGACGGTCGGCCGGGCGATCTTCGCCCGGGCCGGGATCGACCTGCGGCTGGTGAGCGTGCCCTCGGGCGGCGCCGACTCGACCGCCCAGGTCGAGGAGGGGCTGGCCGAGGACCCGGACGCGGTGCTGGTGATCGGCGAGCGGACCGCCTGCCAGTCGGTGCTGGCCGCGCTGGCCGCCCTGGAGGCGACCCCGCCGAAGCTGGTCACGTCCGGCTGCGTGGACCGGTCGGTGATCGACGCCCTGGGCGAGTCGGCGATCGACAACGCGGTCGTGTTCGGCGTCGGCGACCCGAGCGGCACCCACCAGGAGGCCCAGCTCTACCGGGCGGTGATGCAGCAGTACGCGCCGGCCGCCGAGCCGAGCGGTCTCACCACTGCCGGGTACGTCTCGATGCTCGGGTTCATCCGGGCGGTGAACGCCGGCGGCCTGCCCGACGGCGACCGGATCACCGGCGAGCAGGTCACTGCCGTGCTGCGCACCGCGGTGGACGTGCCGCGCCCGTTGGGCAACAGCAGCACCTTCTCCTGCGACCGGAACCACCTCTCGGCCCAGCTGGTCCAGGCCACGATCTGCACCAGCGAGGTGCTCTACGCCACCTACAGCGGCGGCGTCCCGGGCCGCTACAACAAGATCGACGTGGCGCCGATCTTCGGCGGCTGAGGCACGTCCGGCCGGGCGCGGCTGCGCGCGTACCGGCCGGGCGTGGTCGAGACGTGCCGGCGGAAGTGCCGGGTCAGGTGGGCCTGGTCGACGAACCCCAGCTCGGCAGCCACGTCCGCGGGACGGGCACCGGCCAGCAGCCGCCCGCGGGCGAGCTCGATCCGCCGCCCGATGACGTAGGCGTGCGGGCTCACCGCGAAGGCCCGGGTGAAGCTGCGCACCAGGTGCGGCACCGACCGGTCGAGCTCGGCGGCGGCCGCGCGCAGGGTGAAGGACTCGGTGAGGTGCGCGTCGAGCAGCTGGCGCAACCGGTCGGCCACGGCGTGCTCGGGCGGCCGTAGGGCGGCCGTGGTGCGCGGCGCCAGATGCGCGGCGATCCGCTCGCCGATCAGCGCCAGCCGGGCCTCGCCGTCCAGCGGTCCGTGCCCGGCGGCGAGCCGGACGTGCAGGTCGGCCAGCGCCGCCCGCAGCTCCGGGTCGTCCAGACCGGTCCGGTCGACCGCGGCGCCGACCAGCGTGGCGGGCAGGAAGTCCGGGTCGAGGTAGAGGTTGCGCTTGCAGAAGCCCGCGGCGCCGTCGGCCGGTCGGCCGTCGTGGATCACGCCCGGGGGCAGCACGGCGACGGTCGACCCGGCCGCCCCGCACCGGCGGGAATCGAGGTCGTAGCGGATGGCGCCGGCGTCCACGATCAGCACGGTCCAGGTGTCGTGGCAGTGTCGCGGGTAGGCGTAGTCCGCGATGCGGGCGTGGAAGACCTCGGCGATGCCGGGGACCGGCGGGCGCCAGGCCCGCACCCGGCTGCGGCCGGGCAGCGGCTCGTCCACGTCAAGAACGTACAAGAACCCGGCCCCGCCCCGGCCCATCATCGGCGCATGACCGAACCGGTGAACCTGTTCGACGCCCTGGCGACCTTCGACGACGTGTACAGCCCGCGGATCGTCACCCGCATGAACGACTACGACGTGCGGATCGCGCACACCCGCGGCGAGCACGTCTGGCACGTGCACACCGACACCGACGAGTTCTTCCTGGTCCTGGACGGCCGGTTCGACGTGGCCCTGCGCGACCCCGACGGCGGGGAGCGGACCGTCGTGCTCCAGCGCGGGGACACCTTCGTCGTGCCCAGGGGCGTCGAGCACAAGCCCTCCTCCCCCGGCGGCTCCATCCTGATGTTCGAGCCGACCGGGACCGCCACCACCGGCGACCGGCACGAGGGCGAGATCCCCGCTCACGTCGACAGCACCGTCGGGCACGAGCTGTCCCGGTGAACGTCGTCCACAACCGGCTGTGCCGGTCGGCGTGGTGGGCCCGGACCGTCGAGCAGCGGCTGCTGCCCTGGGCCCTGCGCGGCGTCGACCCGGGCGAGGACGCGCTGGAGATCGGGCCCGGCTTCGGGGTGACGACGCGGGTCCTGGCCCGGCGGGTGCCCGCGCTCACCGCCGTGGAGATCGATCCGCGGCTCGCCGGGCGCCTGCGCGAGCGCCTGGGAGCGCAGGTGCGGGTGCTCGACGGCGACGGGACCGCCCTGCCGTTCCCGGACGGCGCCTTCACCGGCGTGGTCTGCTTCACCATGCTGCACCACGTGCCGTCCCCCGCGCTGCAGGACCGGCTGCTCGGGCAGGCCTTCCGCGTGCTGGCGCCCGGCGGGGTGTTCGCCGGGTCCGACAGCACGGTCAGCCCGACCTTCCGGCTGCTGCACGTCGGGGACACGATGGTGCCGGTGGACCCGGACGGCCTGCCCGGACGGCTGGCGGCGGCCGGCTTCGTCGACGTCGCGGTGTCGACCGCCGGTCGGTCCCTGCGCTTCCGGGCCCGGCGGCCCGGACCGTGACCGACCGGACCCGGGCCGTGACCGGGCGGATCGCCCGGCCCGGACCGGAACGATCTTGTCACCCGATCGTGGTGCGGAGATCGTCCTGCCTGCTTACAGTGGAGATCGGCCCGGCCGGTGTCGACGTGCCGACGGCGGGCGCGCGACGGATCGGGGACCGGTGGACGCGAGGACGGTGGGGCGGCGCGCCGCCCGGGCACTGATCGCGCTGGCCTCCGCGGCGACCCTGGTGGCCGCCGGGATGGGGTGGACCCTGCAGCAGCGCCTGGACGTCGGCACGGTCAGCACCGACGCGATCCCCTACGCCACGCCCACCCCGGTCGGCGAGGAGTTCACCGCGCTGCTGGTCGGGCTGGACGCGCGCACCGACGCCGCGGGCAACCCGCTGCCGCCCGAGCTGCTCGACGCCCTGCACGCCGGCCCGGACGAGGGCCAGCTGCACACCGACACGATCATGCTGCTGCACGTCCCGGCCGGCGACGAGGGCACCGCGGTGGCGATCTCGATCCCGCGCGACTCGTTCGTCCCGATCGCCGGCGGCCGCGGCACCCACAAGATCAATTCAGCTTACCGGCGGGGCATGCAGGACGCCCAGGACGCGCTGGCCCGGCAGGGCATCGCCGGACCCGAGCTGGACCGGCGGGGCCGCGAGGCGGGCCGGACCACGCTGATCTCCACCGTCCAGGAGCTGACCGGGGTCACCGTCGACCACTTCGCCGAGCTCAACCTGGCCGGGTTCGTCGAGCTCACCGAGGCGCTGGGCGGGGTGCCGGTCTGCCTGAACGCCCCGGTCGAGGACAGCTACTCCGGGGTGGACCTGGCGGCCGGCCCGCAGACCGTCAGCGGGGCCGGGGCGCTGGCGTTCGTCCGGCAGCGGCACGGCCTGGCCGACGGCGACCTGGACCGGATCGCCCGCCAGCAGGCCTTCGCCGCCGGGCTGGCCCAGCGGCTGACCGACGCGGGCACGCTGGCCGACCCGGGCCGGCTCGACCGGCTGGTCTCCATCGCCACCCGGCACGTGGTGCTGGACCGCGGCTGGGACGTCGAGCAGCTGGCCGCCCAGCTGCGCCGGGTCTCCGGCGGGGCGCTGACCTTCCACACCATCCCGACCGGCCGCCCCGACCTGCGCACCCCGGTGGACGGGATCGCGGTGGAGATCGATCCGGTGGCGGTGCGGGACTTCGTGCAGGCCGAGATCGCCGGCACCGACCCCGGCCTGGCCGCCGGGGTGCCGGGCGGGGGCACCGGCCGCTACGTCGGCAGCGACGGGGGCGGCGCCGCCCGGACGACGGGCACGGCCGCCGCGCCGACCCCCGGACCGGCCCCCACCAGCGCGCCGCCGATCAGCACGGGCACCACGACCTGCGTCGACTGAGGCCCCTGAGTGCCCGGCGATCAGCTCAGCGAGACCAGGTCCACCACGAAGACCAGGGTCGAGTTGCCCGGTATCGGCCCGGTGCCGCGGCTGCCGTAGCCCAGCGCCGGCGGGATGACCATCACCCGCCGGCCACCGGCCTGCATGCCCTCGATGCCCTGGGCGAACCCGGGCACCACGCCGTCCAGCGGGAACTGCACCGGCTGGTCGCCGTCGGTCCACGAACTGTCGAACAGGCTGCCGTTGGTGTACAGCGTCCCGGTGTAGCGGACGTCCACGGTGTCGGCGAGGGTCGCCGCCGGCCCGCTGCCCACCACCAGGTCCTGGGCCAGCAGCCCGGCCGGCGGGTCGGCGGTGCCGGCCTCGGCCTGCACCGGCGCGGACAGGTCGGTCGGGTCACCGGCCAGCGGCGGGATGCCCGGCGCCGGGTCGCCCACCGGTGCGACCACCGGCGGGGCCGGGGCGGTCGCGGCCGCGGACGGGGCGGCCGGCGGGGCGGTCGCCGGCTCGGGGCCGGAACCGCAGCCGGCCACCGCGGCGGTGACGACCAGGGCGGCCGCCAGCAGGGAGCGCTTCATGCCGTCCAGTCGACCACGCGCCGTGTGCGGTCGCGGTGCCGGGTGTCACCACCCCGACACGCCGCCGCGCGGCGGTGGACCCCGACCCCCGGCCGCGCCGCGGCGGGGCAGACTGCCGGGGGTGACGGACAGCTTCCCCCGCCGGCAGGCCCGCACCCGCCGGTTCACCCTGGGCGCCCCGCGCGGCCTGACGATCTCCCCCGACGGGCAGCGGGTGGTGTTCCTGCGCAGCCGCGGCGGCACCGACCCGGTCACCTGCCTGTGGACCCTCGACGTCGACACCGGCGAGGAGCGGCTGGTCGCCGACCCGCACGAGCTGGACGCGGCCGACGAGGACCTGCCGGCCGCCGAGCGGGCCCGCCGCGAGCGCAGCCGCGAGCAGGCCGGCGGCATCGTGGCCTACGCCACCGACCGGCCGGCGACGATGGCCGCGTTCACGCTGTCCGGGCGGCTCTACGTCACCGACTTCGCCGCCGGGCTGACCCCGCGCCTGGTGGACACCCCGCCCGGGGTGATCGACCCCCGGCCCGACCCGCACGGCCGCCGGGTCGCCTTCGTCAGCGGCGGGGCCGTGCACGTCCACGACATCGCCGCCCGCCGGACCTCGGTCCTGGTCGAGCCGGACGGCCCGCAGGTCTCCTTCGGGCTGGCCGACTTCGTCGCGGCCGAGGAGATGGGCCGGATGCGCGGGCACTGGTGGTCGCCCGACGGGGAGGCGCTGCTGGTCACCCGGGTCGACGAGGCCCCGGTGCGGCGCTGGCACATCGCCGACCCGGCCAACCCGCAGGTCCCGCCGACCGTCACCGCCTACCCGGCGGCCGGCACCCCGAACGCCCGGGTGACCGCCGAGATCGTCGCCCTGGACGGGACCCGCACGCCGGTCGACCGGACCGACGAGTACCTGGCCGACGCCGGCTGGGACGCGCACGGCCCGTGGGTGCTGCTGCAGCCGCGCGACCAGCGCAGCCTCACCCTGCTGGCGGTGGACCCGGCGACCGGCGCCACCACCGTGCTGCACGAGCGGTCCGACCCGGCGTGGGTGGACCTGGTGGCCGGGGTGCCGGCCCGGCTGGGCGACGGGACGCTGGTCACGGTGGCCGATGCGGACGGGGCGCGCCGGCTGCTCGTCGGCGACGAACCGGTCACCCCGCCGTCGCTGCAGGTGCGCGACGTGGTCGACGTCGGCGCGGACTCGCTGCTGTTCCGGGCGAGCACCGAGCCGGCCTCGATCGGGCTGTGGACCTGGGGACCCGACGGGCTGACCGAACTCACGCCCGGGCGCGGGCTGCACGCCGGTCGACTCGTCGACGAGACCCTGGTGGTGTCCCGCCAGGACCTGGACTCCGACGGCGCCACGGTGACCGTCCGGCGCGGCGACCTGACCCGGGAGATCACCTCGTTCGCCGAGGCGCCGGGGCTGCGGCCGCGGGTGGAGCTGCTCAGCGCGGGGGCGCGGGGGCTGCCGGCGGCGGTGCTGCTGCCGTCCTGGTACGAGCCGGGCACCCGGCTGCCGGTGCTGATGGACCCCTACGGCGGCCCGCACGCCCAGCGCGTGGTCGCCGCCCGGGGTGCGCACCTGACCAGCCAGTGGTTCGCCGAGCAGGGCTTCGCCGTGGTCGTCGTGGACGGCCGGGGCACGCCGGGGCGCGGCCCGCGGGTCGAGCGGGCGGTGCGCGGCGACCTGGCCGGCCCGGTGCTGGCCGACCAGGTCGACGGGCTGCACGCGGTGGCCGAGCGGATGCCCGACCTCGACCTGGACCGGGTCGGCATCCGCGGCTGGTCGTTCGGCGGCTACCTGGCCGCGCTCGCCGTGCTGCGCCGCCCCGACGTGTTCCACGCCGCCGTCGCCGGCGCGCCGGTCACCGACTGGGCGCTCTACGACACCCACTACACCGAGCGCTACCTGGGCCACCCCGACCACGACCCGGACGCCTACGCCCGGTCCTCGCTGCTGCCCGACGCGCCCGCGCTGACCCGCCCGCTGCTGCTGGTGCACGGCCTGGCCGACGACAACGTGGTGGCCGCGCACACCCTGCGGCTGAGCTCGGCGCTGCTGGCCGCGGGCCGCCCGCACAGCGTGCTGCCGCTGTCCGGGGTGACGCACATGACCCCGCAGGAGGTGGTCGCGGAGAACCTGCTGCTGCTCCAGGTCCGCTTCCTGCACGACGCCCTCGCCGTCGGGGCCTCCGCCGAGAGCGGCATCACGGTGGTCAACCGGGTCTAGGTGGTCCCGGGCCGTCGTTCCCGACGGCGGTGGTGGGGGTGCCGGGCGGTTCTGGCAGGCTGGTGCGCCCCGAACGACCAGGAGGACGCATGGCCCTGCCGCGACCCGAGATCGACCCGATCGACGGCCCCACCCCCGACGACCTCGTCGTGCAGGACATCCAGCCGGGCACCGGCGCGGAGGCGACGCCGGGCACCACGGTGGAGGTGCACTACGTCGGCGTCGCGCACTCGACCGGCGAGGAGTTCGACGCGTCCTGGAACCGCGGCTCGACGCTGCGCTTCCCGCTCGGCGCCGGCCGGGTGATCGCCGGCTGGGAGCGCGGGGTGGCCGGGATGCGGGTCGGCGGGCGGCGCCGGCTGGTGATCCCGCCGCACCTGGGCTACGGCGACCGCGGTGCGGGCGGCGCCATCAAGCCCGGCGAGACGCTGATCTTCGTCGTCGACCTGGTCGGCGTCAGCTGACCGTCGTGCGCGGAAGTTCACGCCATGGCGTGAACTTCCGCGCA
>JASLAP010000598.1 GCA_030147065.1 Pseudonocardia sp.
GCGCCCAGCTTGGTGGCGATCCGCACCCGGTCGCGAACCCCGGGGCGGGCGGCCAGCCAGCGCCCGAGCAACGCCTCGCTGTCCCCGCCGTGGCCGGAGTCCGAGGCCCAGAACGCGTAGCAGTCGGCGGTGTCGATCCACACCCCGCCCGCCTCGACGAAGCGGTCGAGCAGCGCGAAGGAGGTCTTCTCGTCGATCCGGGTGCCGAACATCATCGCTCCGAGCACCAGTGCAGAAGTTCGCATGGACCCAGCCTGCGATCTGGAGCGCGCTCCAGGTCAAGGACCAGGATGGGCCCATGACGAGCTACACCCCGGCCGAGGCCGCCCGGCTGTCCGGCTTCAGCATCGACACGCTGCGCTACTACGAGCGCGAGGGCATCCTGGCTCCGGTCGCCCGCACCACGGGCGGGCGCCGCCGCTACAGCGACGACGACCTGGGGCGGCTCGGGTTCCTGCACTGCCTGCGCGACACCGGCATGCCCATCGCCCAGCTGCGCCGCTACGCCGAGCTGTCCGCGGACGACGCGAGCCTGCCCGAGCGGGTCGCGCTGCTGGAGGAGCACGACGCCGCCGTGCAGGCCACGATCGACGGGTTGCGCCGCCAGCAGGAGCGGCTGCGCGGCAAGCTGGAGTGGTACCGCGGCGAGCTGGCCCGGACCGCGACCACGACGGCCGGCACGGCGGCGCAGACCCGGCCGAACACCACCGGGTCGTAGGCGCCTCCCGACCGGCCGGGCCGTCCGTCCGGTGCGGGCCTGCGGTCACGCCCGCAGCCGCACCCGCCCGGTCCCGGTGCGCACCGTGCCGATCACCGCGGCCGCCCCGCCCAGCTCGGCCACCGCGGCCGCGGCCCGGCCGGGCTCGGCCCCGAACAGCAGCCCGCCGGAGGTCTGCGCGTCGGCGAGCATCAGCACGTCCAGCTCGGTGCAGTCGCCCTGGTCGACGCCGGGCGCCACCCAGTCCCGGTTGCGCCGTGAGCCGCCCGGGATCGTGCCCGCCGCCGCCAGCTCGCGGACCCCGGGCAGGAACGGCACCGCGGCCACGTCCAGCTCGGCGTCCACGCCGGAGGCGGCGGCCATCTTGGTCAGGTGTCCGAGCAGCCCGAAGCCGGTGACGTCGGTGCACCCGGTGGCGCCGGCGGCGAGCGCGGCCCGGGAGGCGGCGGCGTTGCTGGCGGTCATCGTGGCGATCGCCAGCTCGGCCAGCTCGGCCGGGGCGGTGCCGGCCTTGACCGCGGTGGTGGCGATGCCGATGCCCAGCGGCTTGGTCAGCACCAGCGCGTCACCGTCGCGCAGGCCGGTGTTGGTCAGCACCCGGTCCGGGTGCACCTCCCCCACCACGGCCAGTCCGTACTTGGGCTCCGGGTCGTCGATGCTGTGCCCGCCGACCACCACGAACCCGCCCTCGGCGCCGATCTCGGCGCCGCCGGCCAGCACCTCGGCCAGCAGCTCGCCCGGCAGCACCGTCGACGGCCAGCCGACCAGGTTCAGCGCGAACAGCGGCCGCCCGCCCATCGCGTAGACGTCCGAGACCGCGTTCTGGGCCGCGATCCGCCCCCAGGTGCGGGCGTCGTCGACCACCGGGGTGAAGAAGTCGGTGGTGGCCACCAGCGCCCGCTCGGCGTCCAGCCGCCAGACCGCGGCGTCGTCGCCGGTCTCGGTGCCCACCAGCAGGTCGGGGTGGCTCGGCGGGGTGAGCGTGCGCAGGACCGCGGCGAGGTCGCCGGGACCGAGCTTGCAGCCGCACCCCGCGCCGTGGCTGAACGTGGTGAGCCGGACCGGAGCGGAGTCGATCGTCACGCCGCGGACCCTACGACCGCCGGCACGGTCGGGCGGGGCGAGCGACCCGGTCCTAGGGTGCCGGTGTGACGAGCGTCGACCCGCGACGGCTGGTTCCGCGCACCGACGCGGTGCTCGCCGAGCCGCGCATCGCGGCCACCGTGCCGCGGCTGGGCCGCGAGCTGGTCAAGGCGGCCGTGGTGGCCGCGCAGCAGCGCGCCCGGCGCGGGGACATCCCGCCCGACGCCGTCGCCGACGCCGCGCTGGCCGCGCTGCCGGCCGCGGTCACCGGCCTGCGCCCGGTGCTCAACGCCACCGGCGTGCTGCTGCACACGAACCTGGGCCGGGCCCCGCTGTCCGCGGCGGCCCGGGAGGCCCTGCAGATCGCCGCGGGCACCTGCGACGTCGAGCTGGACCTGGGCACCGGGCGCCGCGGGCCGCGCGGGCGGGCGGTGCGCGACGCGCTGCTCGCCGCCGTGCCGGCCGCCGGCGACGCGCTGGTGCTCAACAACGGGGCCGCCGCGCTGGCCCTGGTGGCCACGGCCCTGGGCGCCGGGCGGGAGATCGTGGTCGCCCGCGGCGAGCTGGTGGAGATCGGCGACGGCTTCCGCATCCCGGACCTGCTCACCTCGACCGGTGCCCGGCTGCGCGAGGTCGGCACGACGAACCGGGTCAGCCGTGCCGACTACGCGGCCGCGGTCGGCCCGGACACCGCGATGGTGCTCAAGGTGCACCCGTCGAACTTCGTGGTCACCGGGTTCACCCGCGCGGTGGGCGTCGACGAGCTGGGCGGGCTGGGGGTGCCGGTGGTCGCCGACATCGGGTCGGGGCTGCTCGCCCCGCACCCGCTGCTGCCCGCCGAGCCGGACGCCGCGACCACCCTGGCCCGGGGCGCCACGCTGGTCACCGCATCCGGGGACAAGCTGCTCGGCGGCCCGCAAGCCGGGCTGCTGCTCGGCACCCCCGGCGAGGGCGCCGACCTGGTCACCCGGCTGCGCCGGCACCCGCTGGCCCGGGCGCTGCGGGTGGACAAGCTCACCCTGGCCGCGCTGGAGGCCACCCTGCGCGGGCCGACCCCGCCCACCCGCGACGCGCTGGACGCCGATCCGGCCGAGCTGGCCCGCCGGGCCGGGGCGCTGGCCGAGCACCTGGCCGCGGCCGGGATCGACGCGGTGGCGGTCGGGTCGACGGCCACGGTCGGCGGCGGCGGCGCACCGGGGGTCACCCTGCCCAGCGCCGCGGTCTCGCTGCCGGAGGGGTACGCCGCCGCGCTGCGGGCCGGCGACCCGGCCGTGCTGGGCCGCCTGGAGCGCGGCCGCTGCCTGCTCGACCTGCGCGCGCTCGACGCGGGGTCCGACACCGCCCTGGCCGCCGCGGTGCGGGCGGCCGACCCGGCCCGTGCCTGAGCGCCCGGGCCGGGATGCCGGCTCCCAGTACGTGGTGGCCACCGCCGGGCACGTGGACCACGGCAAGTCCACCCTGGTCCGCGCGCTGACCGGGATGGAGCCCGACCGGTGGGCCGAGGAGCGCCGCCGCGGGCTGACCATCGACCTCGGCTTCGCCTGGACCGAGCTGCCCTCCGGGGCCACCGCGGCGTTCGTCGACGTCCCCGGGCACGAGCGGTTCGTCTCGACGATGCTGGCCGGGGTCGGGCCGGTGCCCGCGGTGCTGCTGGTGGTCGCCGCCGACGAGGGCTGGATGCCGCAGTCCGCCGAGCACCTCGACGCGCTGGCCGCGCTCGAGGTCGGGCACGGGCTGCTGGTCATCACCCGCAGCGACCTGTTGGAGCCCGAGCTGGCCCTGGCCGAGGCCACCGAGCAGCTGGCCGGCACCCCGCTGGCCGGGATCGGCGCCGTCGCGGTCTCGGCCACCACCGGGACCGGGATGGACGACCTGCGCGCCGCGCTGGACACCCTGGTGGCCGGCCTGCCGGCGCCGGACCCGCACGCCGACGTCCGGCTGTGGGTGGACCGGGCGTTCACCATCCGGGGTGCCGGCACGATCGTCACCGGCACCCTGGGCGCCGGCCGGATCCGGGTGGACGACGAGCTGGAGCTGGTCACCGCGACCGGGGCGCGCCGGGTCACCGTGCGCGACCTGCAGACCCTGGGCGAACCGGCCACCGCGGTGCACGGGACGGCCCGGGTGGCGGTCAACCTGCGCGGCCTGGCCCGGGACGCGATCACCCGCGGCGACGTGCTGCTCTCCCCCGGCCGCTGGCTGACCACCGACCAGCTCGACGTCGCGGTGCGCGGGGTCCGCGGCGGGCCGGTGGCCGCCGACCGGCTGCCCGCCGAGCTCGTGCTGCACGTCGGCGCGGCCGCGGTCCCGGTGCGGGTGCGCCCGCTGGGCGACGGCACCGCCCGGCTGCGGCTGCGCCGGCCGCTGCCGCTGCGCAT
>JASLAP010000741.1 GCA_030147065.1 Pseudonocardia sp.
GACTGGTCGCCGTCCTCGCGGCGGTCGGCCTGCTCGTCCTGCTCTACGTGGGCGACCTGGTGCTGTCCTCCGGATCGGTGCCGCGCGGGGTCACCGCGGCCGGCGTCGACATCGGCGGGATGAGCCTGGCCGCCGCCGAGCGGGAACTGCGCGCCGAGATCGAGCCGCGCACCACCCGGCCCGTCCCGGTCACCGTCGGCGACGCCACCAGCGAGCTCGACCCGGCCAGGGCCGGGCTGGCCGTCGACTGGGCGGGCACCCTGGACCGGGCCGGCTCCCAGCCGCTCAACCCGATCACCCGGATCACCTCGTTCTTCAGCCAGCGCGAGGTCGGCGTGGCGACGGACGTCGACAGCGAGGCGCTGGACTCGGCGCTCACCGAGCTCAGCCCGATCGTCGACCGGGCCCCGGTCGAGGGGGGCGTGCGGTTCGAGGAGACCACCCCGGTCGCGGTCGACCCGGTCGCCGGCCAGCAGCTGGACGTGCCGGCCGCCGCCGAGGTGCTGCGCACCGACTGGGTGCTGCCCGGCCCGGTGGTCCTGCCGCTGATCGTCCAGCAGCCGGTGACCACCCCCGAGGACGTCGCCCGGGCGATCGAGGAGGTCGCCGAGCCCGCGGTCTCCGCCCCGTTCACCGTGATCGGCGAGGCCGGCACCGAGGGCACCGTGGAGCCGGAGGTGATCGCCGAGGCGCTGTCGTTCCGCGGCGAGCCCGGCGGGCTGGTCCCGGAGTTCAACCAGGAGCTGCTGGTCGAGGAGCTGACCCCGCAGCTGGCCGAGTCCGAGACCCCCGGCCGGGACGCCACCATCGACTTCTCCTCCGGGGCGCCGGTCGTCACCCCGTCCCAGGACGGGCGCGGCATCGACTACGAGGCCACGCTCGCCGACCTGCTCACCGTGCTCACCGGCACCGGCGACCGGGAGATCACCGCGGTGTACGCCGACGAGCCGGCCGAGCTGACCACCGACGAGATCGACGACCTGGGCATCAGCGGGGTGATCGGGGAGTTCCAGACCGGCGGGTTCGCCCAGGACTCCGGGCGCAACATCAAGCGGGCCGCCGAGGTCATCAACGGCCTGGTCGTCCAGCCCGGCGAGACGTTCAGCCTGAACGCGGCCACCTCACCGCGCAACGCCGCCAACGGCTACGTCGAGGCCGGGATCATCGACAACGGCGCCCCCGGGCGCGGCATCGCCGGCGGCGTCTCCCAGGTGGCGACCACGCTGTACAACGCCGCATACTTCGCCGGCATGGTCGACGTGGAGCACAAGGAGCACAGCTTCTACATCAGCCGGTACCCCCCGGGTCGCGAGGCGACGGTGTTCGAGGGCTCCATCGACATGAAGTTCCGCAACGACAACCCCACCGGGGTGCTGATCCAGACCGAGTGGACGCCGACCTCGCTGACGGTGCGGCTGTACGGGACCAAGCGCTACGAGGTCACCTCGAGCCCGGGCCCGCGGACCGACCCGACCGAGCCCAACGTGGTGAACATCCCGGCCGGCAAGCCGTGCGTGGCCGGCAACGGCTCGCCCGGGTTCACCATCACCGACACCCGCACGCTCAAGGAGATCGCCACCGGCGAGGTCAGCACCGAGACCCGCACCGTCAAGTACAACCCGATCCCGATCGTCCGGTGCGGCGGCGGCTGATCCGCTGCCCCCGTCCGGTGGTCGGGGGTTCCCGCCCGGCGTCACGCTTCGTACCCTCGGTGCCACCAACGGCGGTGGAATCGGGGTTCGGGCATGCGCATAGTGGACGTGCTGCGGAACAAGGGGAACGAGGTGGCGACGGTGGGCCCGGGCGCCACCGTGGCTGAGCTCGTCGGGGTGCTCGCCGAGCACAACGTCGGCGCGCTCCCGGTGGTCGACGACGGGCGGCTGATCGGCATCGTGTCCGAGCGCGACGTGGTGCGCCGGCTGCACGTCGAGGGGCCCGCGCTGCTCGAGTGCCGGGTCGCCGACATCATGTCGACCTCGGTCACCACCTGCGCGCCCGGCGACGAGGTGACCGACATGGCCAGGACCATGACCACCCGCAGGTTCCGGCACATGCCGGTGGTCGCCGACGACGCCCTGATCGGCATCGTCAGCATCGGCGACCTGGTCAAGGCGCGCATCGACCAGCTCGAGGCCGAGCGCGAACAGCTGCAGTCCTACATCGCCGGCTGACCTCCGCCGCCACTGCGGCGGCTCAGACGCCCAGCGCCGCGCGGGCCTGGGCGATCAGCTCGAACCGGCGGACCGCCCAGACCGCCACCAGCACGGCGGCGATCCCGCCGACCGTGACCACGACCGAGCTGACCGGGTGCTGCTTGGCGTGCTGCCAGGCGGTCCTGGCCTGGCGGGCGAAGGTCTGGAACAGCCGCTGGGCCCAGGCGAACTCGCTCGACCAGATCCACAGGCCGAGCAGGACGGGCGGGATGGTGAGCGGCCCGGGCAGCACCGCCAGGGCCAGGCCGGCGGCGACGCACAGCAGCCCGGCGGCGAAGACGAGCACCCGCCAGAGCGGGTGCAGCGCGGGGTTCTCCCGGATCCGATGACG
>JASLAP010000002.1 GCA_030147065.1 Pseudonocardia sp.
CCTCCCGGAGGTGGCCCGGTGACCACGACCATCACCACGACCGGCGCGGGCACCGACCTCGTCTCGGTCAACCCGGCCCGCACCGACGAGGTCGTCGGCTCCGCGGTGCCGTCCGACGTCGCCGGATTCGTCGACGCCTGCCGCACCGCCCGCACCGCGCAGCGCCCCTGGGCCGCGGTCCCGGCACCGGTGCGCGGCCGGGTGATCGAGCAGATCGGCCGGCTGGTCGAGGCCAACAAGGAGAGCCTGTCCCGGCTGGTGACCCGGGAGATCGGCAAGCCGCTGGCCGAGTCCCGCGGCGAGGTGCAGGAGGTCATCGACACCTGCACGTTCTTCGCCGGCGAGGGCCGGCGGCTCTACGGGCAGACCGTGCCCAGCGAGATGCCGGACAAGCAGCTGTTCACCTTCCGCACCCCGGTCGGCGTGGCGGTGATCGTGACGGCCGGGAACTTCCCGGTCGCGGTGCCGTCCTGGTACCTGGTGCCGGCCCTGCTGTGCGGCAACACCGTGGTCTGGAAGCCGGCCGAGTACACCCCGGCCATCGCGGCGGCGTTCACCGAGCTGTTCCGGCGCGGCGGGCTGCCCGACGGCGTGCTGCAGACCGTGCTCGCCGACGGCCCGACCACCTTCGACGGCCTGTCCGCGGCGCTGGACGCCGGGCTGGTCGACAAGATCGGCTTCACCGGCTCGTCGGCGGTGGGCACCCGGATCGGCGAGCTGGCCGGGCGGCACCTGCAGGTCCCCTGCCTGGAGCTGGGCGGCAAGAACCCGCTGGTCGTCATGCCGGACGCGGACCTGGACCTGGCGGTGGAGGGCGCGCTGTTCTCCGGCTTCGGCACCGCCGGGCAGCGCTGCACGTCGCTGGGCACGGTCGTGGTGCACCGCGACCTGCACGACGAGTTCCTGCGCCGCTTCGACGCGGCGGTGCGCGAGGCCGCGATCGGCGACCCGACCACCGACGTGCTGTACGGACCGATGATCAATCGCCGGTTCCTGGACGCCTTCGAGCGACACCTCGACCTGGTCCGGGCGCACCACACCCTGCACGGCTCCACCGGGACCGGGCGGATCACCGCGGCGAACCCCCGCGAGGGCTTCCGCGGCGACCCCGACGCCGGCCTGTTCGCCCACCCGACGATCGTCGACGGCGTCCGGGCCGACGACGAGATCTACCGGACCGAGACCTTCGGCCCGATCGTCGGAGTCGCCACCTTCGACACCTTCGACGAGGCCGTCGAGCTGGCCGACGGGCACGGCTACGGCCTGTCCGCGGCGATCTACACCTCGACCCCGGCGCACGCCTTCCGGTTCCGCGAGCGGACCCGGGCCGGGATGGTCAGCGTGAACAACTCGACCTCGGGCGCGGAGGCGCACCTGCCCTTCGGCGGCAACGGCCGCTCGGGCAACGGCAGCCGCCAGTCCGGGATCTGGGTGCTCGACCAGTTCACCCGCTGGCAGTCGATGAACTGGGACTACGCCGGCACTCTGCAGAAGGCCCAGATGGACACCCCCGCCCTCCCGGCCGACCCCGACTACCGCCTCTAGCCCCCCGTCGAGAACGAAGTTGTCGTGATCGAATCGGCCCGATGATCACGACAACTTCGTTCTCGACGGACCGGGAGACGTGGTGTCGTACGTCGCGACGCCCAGGTCGGACCACGCGGCGAGCAGCCGCTTGTCGCCGGACGCTGCCACGAGATCGTCGTCGGCCAGTTGCTCGGCTGCCGCGCAGTGCACGGCGTCGTAGCCGCGCAGCGCATGGGACCGGGCGCGCTCAGCCGCCAGGGCCACCAGCGGCTGATCGATCTCGATGACGTCCAGCTCGGCCCACAGCCGGTCGAGCAGGTCGCACGCACGACCGTGACCGCGGACGTCGAGCCGGTTCATCCGCTGCGCCTGGGCGAGCGCCGCGGCCGCCTCGACGTACAGCAGTCGGCAGGCCGCCACCGCGTCGGCGTCGTCCCAGAAGCGGCGGCAGGCGGCGCTGGCGGGCTCGGCGACCAGCAGCGGGACCAGCGCCGAGGTATCCAGGTAGCCGATCACCGGCGCTGGTCGTCGACCAGCCCGCTGACGTCGCCGCTCGCCGGAGCCGGCTCCGGCGCCGGACGCTTGCGCCGCCTCGCCGGTCGGACCCGGCCCTCGCCGCGGAGCTGCTCGAGGCGGGTGGGCTGGTCGATCGGGACGATCCGGGCGATGGGGCGGCCGTGATCGGTGACCGTCACCGTGTGGCCGCGACGCACCTCGGCCAGGTGCGCGCTCAGTCCGTCCCGCAACTCCCGGATCCCGATCTCCACGCCGACCTCCTGTAGCCATATTCAACACTCGCAGTGTAGCCACTCTCGACCCCGGTTCCGTCGAGAACGACGTTACGGTGATCAACAAGGCGGAGTTGATCCCGTAACGTCGTTCTCGACGGGTCCGGTCAGCCGCCGAGGGGGCGGGCGAGGGCGGCGGCGAGGACGCTCGGGCGGCGGGTGATGCGCTCCTCGGTGTCGGCCAGGGTCATCAGCCGCAGGCCCGCGTTGACCAGCAGCCAGCGCAGCGGCTCGGGTTCCCAGCGCCGCGAGCGGTGGCCCACCCAGGGCAGGGTGGTGAGCGGGTCGGCGCGGCCGAGGATCAGCGCGGCCAGGGTGCGGCCGGCCAGGTTCGCGGTACCGACGCCGTCGCCGACGTAGCCACCGGCCCAGCCGACGCCGTCCGCGCCGAGCCCGACCCCGGCGTGCCAGTCCCGCGCGATGCCCAGCGGACCGCCCCAGGCGTGGGTGAAGTCGTTGGCGCGCAGGGCCGGGAACAGGTCGCGGGCGGCGGCCCGGAGCCCGGCGAACACCCGGTCGTCGCGATCGAACTCCGGGCGGATGCCCGAGCGCCAGTGGTAGGGCGCGCCGCGGCCGCCGAAGACCAGCCGGTCGTCGGCGGTGCGCTGGCCGTAGACGATGAGGTTGCGGTGGTCGCTGAAGGTCTGCCCGCCGGCGAGCCCGGCCACCTCCCAGAACGGCGGCGGCAGCGGCCGGGTCGCCACGATCAGCGAGTACACCGGCACCACCGACCGCGGCGCCAGCCGCGCGCTCCACGCCTCGGTCGCCCGCACGACGAACCGGGCGCGCACGGTGCCGCGGTCGGTCTCCACCCGGCCCGGCCCGATCGCCCGGGCCGTCGTCGACTCCACGATCCGCGCGCCCCGCCGCTCGACGGCGTCGGCCAGGCCGCGGACCAGCCGGGCGGGCTGCACCCGGGCGCAGTCCGGGGTGACCGTCGCGCCCAGCACCCGGGACGCGCCCACCAGCGCCGACGCCTCCTGCGGACCGAGCAGCGCCACCTCGTCGGTTCCGGACTGCGCGGCTTCGGCGCGGGCCCGGGCCAGTTGCGCGGTAGTGCGGGCCAGGGTGACCGTGCCGCCCTTGACCCAGTCGCAGGCGATGCCCTCCTCGGCGACGGCCCTGCCCACCTCGTCGACGGTGTCGCGCATGGCGGCCCGCATCGCCGCCGCCGCGGCCGCGCCGTGCCGCCGGGACAGCGCCGCGGCCGACGCCGGGAACAGCGCGGAGCACCAGCCGCCGTTGCGCCCGCTGGCCCCGAACCCGGCGATCTCCTTCTCCACCACCAGCACCCGCACCGACGGGTCGGCGCGCAGCAGCGCGTACGCCGTCCACAGTCCGGTGTAGCCGGCCCCGACGACGCACACGTCGGCCTCGGCACCACCGTCCAGCGCGGGCCGCGGAGCCAGGGCGTCGCCATCGGCGCGGACCTGGTCGAACCACAGTCCGGGCGGGATCACGGCACGCTCCGGAACCAGCTCAGCATCCCCGCACCTGTCCGATCTCGTCGGATCCGGCCTGCCCGGCGATCAGCGGCGGGGCGACCGGACGGCCGGGTCGCCGCGGTCGCCGGCCCGCCAGTGCCGTCGAGAACGAAGGTGTCGTGATCACCAGGGCGATCCGGTCACGACAGGTCCGTTCCCGACGGTGCGGACTCAGACGGCGATGACCGTGGGGACGATCATGGGGCGGCGGCGGTAGGTCTCCCCCACCCACTTGCCGACCACCCGGCGCACCGACTGGGCGATCCGGTGCGGGTCGGTGATGCGCTCCTGCTCGGTGCGGCTGAGCTCGTCCTCGATCAGCGGCAGCACCGCGTCCAGGGCCTTCGGGTCGTCGGAGAAGCCCCGCCCGGACACGGTGGGCCGGGACACCGCGCGGCCGCTGGTGGAGTCGACCGCCACGGTGATCGAGATGAAGCCGCCCTCGCCGAGCACCAGCCGGTCGCCCAGGGTGGACTCGCCGATGTCGCCGACCAGCAGCCCGTCGACGTAGACCCGGCCGACCTCGACCCGCCCGGTGATCGCCGCCCGGCCCTCGACGAGGTCGACGACCACGCCGTCCTCGGCCAGCACGACGTGCTCCTCGGGCACCCCGGTGCGCACCGCCAGCGCGGCGTTGGCCCGCAGGTGGCGCCATTCGCCGTGCACCGGCATCACGTTGCTCGGGCGCACCGCGTTGTAGAGGAACAGCAGCTCACCGGCCGGCGAGTGGCCGGACACGTGGACCTTGGCGGTGCCCTGGTGGACCACCTGGGCACCGAGCCGGGTCAGGCCGTTGATCACGCCGAAGACCGCGGTCTCGTTGCCCGGGATCAGCGAGCTGGCCAGGATGATGGTGTCCTCGGGCCGGATGCGGACCGAGCGGTGGTCGCCGCGGGCCATCCGGGCCAGCGCCGACAGCGGTTCGCCCTGCGACCCGGTGGACACGATGACCAGCTGCTCGTCGGGCAGGTCGAGGGCCTCGTCGATGTCGACGAGCAGGCCGTCGGGCACGTTGAGGAAGCCCAGCTCGGCGGCCAGGCCCATGTTGCGCACCATGGACCGGCCGACCAGCGCGACCCGGCGGCCGTGCGCGACGGCGGCGTCGAGGACCTGCTGGACGCGGTGCACGTGGCTGGCGAAGCAGGCCACGATGATCCGCGACGGGGAGCGGTGGAACACCCCGTCGAGCACCGGGCCGATCTCCCGCTCGGCGATCACGAAGCCGGGCACGTCGGCGTTGGTGGAGTCGACCAGGAACAGGTCGACGCCCTCGTCGCCGAGCCGGGAGAACCCGGCCAGGTCGGTGAGCCGCCCGTCCAGCGGCAGCTGGTCGAGCTTGATGTCGCCGGTGTGCAGCACGACCCCGGCCGGGGTCCGGATGGCCAGCGCCAGCGCGTCCGGGATGGAGTGGTTGACCGCGAAGAACTCCAGGTCGAAGGCGCCCTGGCTGCGCCGGTCGCCCTCCTTGACCTCCAGCAGGTGCGGGGTCAGCCGGTGCTCCTTGCACTTGGCCGCGACCAGCGCCAGGGTGAACCGCGACCCGATGATGAGCAGGTCGGGGCGCTGGCGCAGCAGGAACGGCACCGCGCCGATGTGGTCCTCGTGGCCGTGGGTGAGCACCAGGGCGTCGATGGCGTCGAGGCGGTCGGAGATCGCGGTGAAGTCGGGCAGGATCAGGTCCACCCCCGGCGAGTCCTCGGCCGGGAACAGCACCCCGCAGTCGACGACGAGCAGCCGACCCTCGTACTCGAACACGGTCATGTTGCGGCCGATCTCACCGATGCCGCCGAGCGCGACCACGCGCAGCGCGCCGGCCGGCAGTTCGGGCGGCGGCCCGATCGGCAGCTCCGCGGGGTTGACCTCCTCGGGCGGCGCCGGTGAGGGCCGGCGCTGATCGCGCCGGGGCGGCCGGGAACGTCGGTCGGACCGGGAACGATCGGGCCGGGCGGGCGGGCGACTCACTGATTGTCCTCGCAGTACTGGTAGCGCGACGCCGTCGCGGCGCCGCAGTGGAACGGGCGGGGGATCACCGGTAGGCGATCTCGGCGCCCAGGTCGGCGGCGGCGCGGGCACCGAGCGCGCCCCGACCGCGCTCGGCCCGACGCCGGCCGAGGGTCTCGGTGGTGACCTGGTCCAGCGGCACCCCGGCCGCGGTGAGCCCGGCCGCGACCAGCTCGACCTGCTCGTCGGTGGCCGACGGGATCGGCAGCCGGGTGCCGCCGACGTCCAGGCCGCACAGCCGCAGGGCGGTCTTGGCGAACACCGCGCCGCCCACCGCGCCCATGGCGTGGATCAGCGGCACGCTGCTCGCGTGCAGTTCGCGGGCGGTGGCGACGTCGCCGGACTCGAACGCCTCGAGCATCGCGCGGTGCCGGTCGGCGACCACGTGCCCGGTGACGCTGACGAAGCCGACCGCACCGACCGCCAGCCACGGCAGGTTCACCGGGTCGTCGCCGCTGTAGTAGGCCAGCGAGGTGGTGGCGATGGCCTCGGTGCCGACCCGCAGGTCGTTGCGGGCGTCCTTGACGCCCAGGATCCGCGGGTGCTCGGCCAGCTTCTGCAGGGTCTCGATCTCGATCGGGATCACGCTGCGCGGCGGGATGTCGTAGAGCATCACCGGCAGCCCGGTGGCGTCGGCGATCGCGGTGAAGTGCAGCAGCAGGCCGGACTGCGGCGGCCGGGAGTAGTACGGCGTGACGACGAGCAGGCCGTGCGCCCCGGCCTTCTCCGCCTCCCGGGCGAGGTGGACGCTGTGCGCGGTGTCGTAGGTGCCGGCACCCGCCACGATCGTCGCCCGGTCGCCGACCGCGCCCACCACGGCGCGGACCAACTCGGCCTTCTCGGTGTCGGTGGTGGTGGGCCCCTCGCCGGTCGTGCCGTTGACCACCAGACCGTCGTTGCCCAGCTCGACCAGGTGGTCGGCCAGCTCCTCGGCCCGGCTCAGGTCGAGTCCGCCGTCGGCGTCGAACGGCGTGACCATCGCGGTGAGCACCCGGCCGAACGGGGGGCGGGGACGCTCGGGCTCGGCGGGGCTCATGGCAGTGACGGTACCGCCCGTCCGCCCGGCGACCCCCCGCCGCCGCCCCGGTCACCCCCGATCCGGCGGCCGGCCGCGGGTCCGGGGCGGCGTCGGGCCCGGCCGTCCTGCGGGCGGGGATGCCGGCCGAGCTGCGCGGGGCGGGCCCGGTGACCGAAGAGGCCCGCCTGTCGCGCGATCGGGCCCGGTTCGCGACACCCGTGTTGATCGACGGCAAGGTGGGCGCCCTGGTCGCCCCACCCGACCAACCGACCTTCGTGGTGACGTTCACCATCACCGACGGCCTGATCGCCGGCCCCACCGGCCTCGCCGCACTACACGTCGTCGCGCTGAAGCCATGAGCCCTGGTCGCGAAGCCCTCGGCGTGCCGTCGCAGCGCGTCGGCGGCGGGGCGGGGCGGGGCGGAACGAAAGTGGCTCTCGCCCCGCCCGGTCGAACCAGCGGCACTCTCGTGCCACTGTCGCCGCGGCGTCGCCACCTGCGGCGCAGCTCATCCTCCTCGCAGCACATCTAGGGTCTCGCAGCCCTCGGTGCGCCGCACGGTCTGCGCGACGGCCCCGGCCCGGGGGCGAGCGGACGGCGGCCGGAGCTGGGCGGCGCGCGGGTCGGAAGGGAGGGGGTTGAGGTGAGAGTGGCTCTCGCCCGACCCCGTCGGGCCGAGGTCACTCTCGCCCAGCTCTCGACACAGCGCGGCTGGCCGCCTACGGCTCGACCGGGTCGTCGCAGCCCGTCGAGGGTCGCGCAGCCCCAGGCGTGTCGTCGCAGCCCACCGGCGCGCTGCGAGAACACCACTGGGTCTGCGCGAGCGGCTGGGACAGCCGTCCGGCGGCCTTCGGGTGGGACCGCGGTCAGCGGTGGGCGAAGCGGCCGGTGCGGACGTCGGTCAGGAACGCCGACCAGTGGCTTGCCGAGAAGCGGTGGGGGCGGGCGGGTGCGGTCCTTCGTGTCCCGCACGCGATTGCGCCGTCTGGCAGGAACGCGACCTCCACGCAGGAGCCGCCGTGACCGGTGAATGTACTGGTGCGCCACCGGACCTTCATCGCATCACTGCCCCTCGAACCGACCCGACCTCACGGCGGACACGAACGCCGCCCATTGGGTGGCGGAGAACCGGTGCGGAGGGCGGGTGCGGTCCTTCGTGTCCCGCACACCGACCAGGCCGCCGGACAGGAACGCCACCTCGACGCAACTGTTTCCGTTGCTGCCGCTGAAGCTGCTGGTACGCCACCGGACTCCGGTCGGATCCATGCCGCCTCCGCTCAGGTCTGCTCCACGGCCCTCCGGATGAGCGCGAGCGAGTCATCGAGACCGAGCGCATCGGACCGCAGCCGGTCGAACGAGAGGATAGCCCGCTCCACATCGTGCTTCTTCTCGAATAGCAGAGCGCCGAGGGCGTGCTCCACGTAGGCCAGGTCGGGTTCACCCACATCGCCGAAGCTCAGGATCGCGAAGCCCGAACCCATCGCGACATGAGCTCCGACGTCGCGCGGGAGCACCTGCACCCGGGCTGCGCCCGACTCGATGGACCGGGCGAGCCGATGCAGTTGCTCGCGCAACACCTCCACTCCGCCGACCGGCCGATGCAGAACATTCTCATCGATCACGGCATCGAGGGCGATCGGATCGTGGCTGGAGGTCAGCCGCCGCTGGCGGATCGTCCGCACCGCGACGTCGTCGGCGAGTTGCTCCGCAGTCCGTCGCACCGGCGAAGCCACGAACAGTGCTCGGCTGTAGTCGGCGGTCTGCAACAGCCCGGGCACGAAGTCGATCGCGAACTCGCGCACCGACACCGCCTCGGCCTCGAAGCCGACGAACGAGTTGTCCCCGACCCCGTACGCCCGCCACCAGCCCCGGCCCCGGGCCTCCCGGGTGAGGTCCAGCAGTTCCTCCCAGCGCTCGGCCTCCTGATAGAGGTCGAGCATCGAGCGGACGCCGTGAACGTCGATTGCCTGCTGGCCGACCTCGATCCGGCCCAGCTTGCTCACCGACCACTCCAGCCGCGGAGCGGTCGTCTCCAGGCTGTAGCCGGCCCGCTCCCGCAGCCTTCGCAGCTCCCGGCCGAGCACCCGGCGCCGCACCACCGATCCCCGTCCGCTCACGCCCGCTCACGCTCCGCATGCGTCATGCGGAGGAATTTGGCAGTGGGAGAGCGCGGATGGGAAATCGGGTGGGTCAGATGCCCCGCGGGGCGCCGGCGACCGACGCCACCGCGTCCGGGTCACCCTCCATGGTGACCTGCGCGGCGTCCCGGCCGAACGCCTTGAGCACGAGCTCGCCGGGCTCGCCGACGAGCGTCACCACGCCCGGGCCGGTCTTGACCACCTGCTGCTCGCCGGACGGGCGGCGCAGCACGATCCCGGGCCGGCTGCCGCGGAACAGGATCCGGCCCATCCGGCTCAGCAGGATCCACAGCTGGTCGTCCCGGGACGGGTCGGGCTTGCGGGGCTCCCAGGCGGGTTCACCGCGCCGGACGTCCTCGTGGTGGACGAAGAACTCCGCCCCGTTGGCCATCTCGTCGACCTTGCCGATCCGGTACGGGGACCAGGCCGGGGCACCGGCGCGCAGCTGGTCGACCATCTCGTGCCAGGGCGTGTCGGCGAACCCGCGCATGGCCCGCTCGACGACCGGGGCCAGGGCCGGCACCACGATGCCCGGGGCCGCCCACGGCTGGCGCTCCCGGACCAGCAGGTGGGCGAGCAGGTCGCGGGTGTTCCAGCCCTCGCACA
>JASLAP010000015.1 GCA_030147065.1 Pseudonocardia sp.
AGCGCCTGCTCGCCTGCCTGCGGGCGGGCGCGACTCCCGTGCTCATCGACGCGACCTGGCCGCCCGGTCGCCGGGACGGGGCGGTGCGGGCCGCCCGGGCCCGCCACGCGTTCCCCGACGGTGCCGGGCTGCCGGTGCCGACCGACGTGGCGCCCGGCGGCGCTCCCGGCGACGTTCCCGACGACGTCGTCGCGGCTGAGTCGCCCGAGCCCGTCGGCGGCGCCCACGTGCTCTTCACCTCCGGCACCACCGCAGAACCCCTCCCCGTGTTGGTCCCGACCGCGATCACCGACGCCGCGGTGGCCGAGCTGGGCGAGTGGTTGGGGGTCACCGCGAGCGACCGGGTCGCCCTGCTCAGCGGGCCCGCCCACGATCCCGCCCTGCGCGACATCGGCCTCGCGGTGCGCGCCGGGGCGTGCCTGTGCCTGCCCCCGCCCGCTGAGTCGGCCGACGTCACCGGGCTCGCCGGGTGGTTGCGCCGTGCGCGGATCACGGTGCTGAGCACCACCCCGGCGCTGCTGGCGCTGGTCCTGGGGTCCGACACCGATCCCGGCGCCGGGCCGTTGCCTGAGCTGCGCCTGGTCGTGTGCGGCGGTTCCCCGCTCAGCACCACGACGGCCGCGCTGATCAGGTCGCGCGCGCCGCACGCGGTCGTCGTCAACGGCTACGGGTGCGTCGAGACCCCACAGCTGGTGATCGCGCACCGGCTCGACCCCGGTGACCCGCTGCCCCCGACGCCGCAGGTGCCCATCGGCGTGCCGCTGCCCGGGCGGCGGGTCGAGCTGCGCGCCCCCGACGGGCGGGTGTGCGCGGACGGGGAGACCGGGGAGATCCGGGTCGACGGGCCGTGGATCGCCGCGGGCTACCTGACGGCCGGACTCGACCGGTTCGTCGGCGAGGTCGACGCGCACGGCTCGGCCCGATACCTGCGCACGGGCGACCTCGCCCGCCGCGACCCGGCGGGTCTGCTGCACCTCGTCGGCCGGGCCGACCGGCAGGTGTCGGTCAACTCCCACCGGGTGCTTCTCGACGAGGTCGAGTCCGCCGCCCGCGGCTGCCCGGGGGTCGCCGACGCCGTCGCCGAGCTCGTCGGCGACGAGCAGCACCAGGGGCTGCGGCTCTGGGTGCAGCCCGCGGGACCGGCGCCGCGACCGGACGAGGCGACCATCCGCCGCCACCTCGCCGGCGTGCTGGCCCCGCAGGCCGTCCCGGCCCGGATCCTGGTCGTGGACCGCCTGGGGCTCTCCGGGAACCTGAAGCCCACCGTCCCGACCGCCCCGGCGTTCCTGCCCGCGCCGGTCGACGCCCGGCTGGCCGAGACCGCCGCGTCCGTGCTGGGCGGGCCGGTCGGCGCGACGACCAACTTCTTCGACGCGGGCTTCTCCTCGCTCACCCTCCTGCAGTTCGGCGCGGAGCTGAGCACGGTGCTGGGCCGCCCGATCGAACCGCTGCGGCTGTTCCAGCACCCGAACCTGCGGGCGCTCGGCACCGCCCTCGGCCTCGACGCCCCGCCGTCGGCCGACTCACCCACCCCGTCCATGACCCCATCGACGACAGGTGCCCCCACGGCGCCACCGCAGCCGCGGCGCCGCCCCGACGGCCACGCCCGCCTGCGCGACACCCGGCGCCGGGCCCGGGAGCGGGTCCGCGAGTCCCTGGACCCCGCCCCCGACTGAGCGCGCAGACGACTCGGCGGGGGCACCCGGTGTACCGGGAGCCCCCGCCGACTCGTCGCGGGAGGGTCGGATCAGGGCTGGGCCGGGCTCGCCGACTCCAGGTCCGCCAGCAGCGCCTCGACGTCCTCGGAGCGCTCCTGCTCAGCCTGCCGGGAGGCGATCCGCTGGGCGAGCATCTCCACGGTCGAGGACTCGAAGATGTCGCGCAGCGCGAGGTCCACGTCGACGGCCTCCCGGATCCGGATGTTGAGCCGGGTCGCCAGCAGGGAGAAGCCGCCGAGCTCGAAGAAGCTGTCGTGCACCCCGACCCGGCCGACGTCGAGCAGCTCGGTGAGGATCCCCACGAGCAGGCCCTCCACCGGCGTCCGCGGGGCGACGTACCGGTCGCCGTCGTCGGACGTCCCGGGCGCCGGAAGCGCGGCCAGGTCGTACTCGCCCGCGGCGGTCAGCGGCAGCCGGTCGAGCACGACGACGTGCCGCGGGATCAGCGCGTCGAGCAGCCGGACCGCGAGCTGGGGCTGCGCCGCGGCGGTGTCGAACGGTTCACCCGCGGTGGCGACGTAGGCGACGAGCCCGACCGCGCCGTCAGCACCGTCGGCTCCGTCAGCACCGTCGTGGCCGGGCGACTCCACGACCAGCGCGTCGACCACGGCGGGCAGCTCGCGCAGCGCGGACGCCACCTGCAGCACGTCGGTGGCACCGGCCGTGCCGACGAACTCGAGCATGCCGTCGGCCCAGCGCCGCCCGGCGTCGGCGGTCGGCTCCGCGCCGACGTGGATCCGCGCCACCTCCCCGACCGCGGCGGGGCGCCCGTCGGGGTGCCGCACGTCGACCGCGCCGTCCAGGGCCTCGCCGAGCGGGACACGCAGCGGCGCCGTCGCGGCGTCGAAGTCCGCGGGCACGTCGTGGACGGCCGCCGGGCGCCCGTGCCGGCCGACCTGGTAGAGGCCGGTGCACGCGAGGGCCGGGGCGGACCTGCGGACCACCGCGACGTCGCGCGACAGGAACCGCCCCGCGTTCTCGACGAAGACGTGGCGCAGCCCCCGGGGAGGCCGGTGCGCCAGCGCCCGCAGGACCGGCGGCGTCGTGTGAAGGACGGTGACGCCGGCCGCGGCCAGCTCGGCGGCCGCCTCGTCGGGCCGGTCGGCGACGGAGTGGTCGACCAGCACCAGCGTCGCGCCCGCCGCATAGGCGGTCCGGAGCGCGGACACGACGTGGTCGGGGGACGCGGGCAGGACGGCGAACCGGTCGTCGGGGCCGAAGCCGTAGCGCCGCACGGCCCAGTCGAGGTCGACCCGGCCGGGGGCGCCGGCCGCGTCCGCACCCTCGGTCGGCGCCGCCGTCAGGTCGATCACGGCGGAGCCGTCGCCGCCGCGGACGTCCAGCGTGACGGCGCCGCCGTCGGGCCGGGCGTCCAGCACTCCGAGCGCGTCGCGGGTGTCGCCCGCGGTCACCACCGAGACCGCGACGCCCGCCCGGGCGCAGCCCAGGAGCGCCGCCACGCAGGCGGCGGTGGGCTGCCACACGACGGCGAGGTGCCCGCTGTCGGGACCGGCGCCCCCAGCGGAGCCGGGCGGGATGCGGCGGAGGAGCTCCGCGGCGATGCGGTCGGCGGCCCGGCCGACGCGGTCGTGGCTCCACTCGCCGCCGCGGTCGACCACGGCGACCCGGTTCGCCGCGGTGCGGTCCGCGCTCGCGGCACCGACCGCGCCGGGCAGCTGCGCCGTGCGGTCTCCGGCCGGCTGCAGCGCGTACTCCGACACGCGGCGGTCGGGGTCGAGCGTCACCGCCCGCAGCAGCACCGTCAACTGCGCCAGCAGCTGCTCGACCATCGCCTGCTCGTGCCGGTTCGCGGTGAACTCCAGGTCGAGCCCCAGCACCCCGTCCCAGGTGCGCGCGGTCAGGGTGAGCTCGAACTTGCTCGGGCGCGTCGGGGTGTCGAGCACCTCGCTGGTCGTGCCGGCCAGCGGCTGGATCTCCGGCGTGTCGACCCCGTTGAGGATCACCTGGAACAGCGGCGTGCGGGCCGGGACGCGCGTCGCGGGGAGCTCGCCGACCAGCAGGTCCAGCGGCGCCTCGGCGTGGGTGTACCCGCCCACCGCCGCCGTGCGGGCGCGGGCGAGCAGCTCGGTGAAGGTGGGGTCGCCGCCCAGGTCCAGCCGTACCGGGAGGGTGTTGACGAAGAAGCCGATGAGCGTCTGGGTCCGGGCGTCGGTGCGGCCGGTGATCGGCACCCCGATCACCACGTCGGACTGGCCCGACCACCGGCCCAGGACGGTGCCCAGCGCGGCCAGCAGCGCCATGAACGGGGTCGCGTCGGCCCCGCGGCACAGCTCCTCGAGCGCGCGGGTCTCGGCCACCGGCAGCGCGGCGCGCACGCGCCCGCCCACCGGCGACTCGGCCGCGGTGGCGCGCCGCCTGCTCGGTAGGGCCAGCGCGGGCGGCGCCCCCGCCAGGTGCTCGCGCCAGTAGCCGACCTGCTGGGCCAGGGACTCGCCGGTCAGCCAGCGCCGCTGCCACACCGCGACGTCGCGGTACTGGATCTCCAGCTCGGGCAGGCCCGCGCGCTGCGGGTCGCCCCCCGCCGCGTACAGGGCCGACAGCTCCCGGGCGAAGACGCCGACCGACCAGTCGTCGCAGACGATGTGGTGGGCGGTGATGCTGAGCAGGTGCTCGGCCGCGCCCGTGCGGATCAGCAGGCAGCGCACGAGCGGGCCGCGCTCCAGGTGGAAGGCCGCCGCGGCGTCGTCGTCCATCAGCTTGCCCGCGGCGGCCTCGCCGTCGGGATCACCGCTCAGGTCCTCGAACCGGATGTGCCAGTCGTCGGGGAGGTCGTCGACGACCTGCACGGTGCGCCCGTCCCGCACCGGGAACCGGGAGCGCAGCGCCTCGTGCCGGACCAGGATCGCGCGCAGCGAGGCGTCCAGCGCGGCCACGTCCAGGTCGCCGACGAGGCGCTGCCTGCCGTGCACGTGGTAGGCGGCGCCGGGGAGCAGCTGGTCCTCCAGCCAGAGCCGCTGCTGGTCGTAGGACAGGACCGGTTCGGCGTCGGCGGGGCGGCGGCCCACCGCCGGGCGCCCCGCGGACGCGCCCACCGGGCCGGTGGCCGACGCGGCGGCGGCCACCGCGGTGCTCACGACGTCGGCCAGGATGGCGACCACCGGGGACTCGAAGAAGTCCATCGCGCGGACCCGCACCCCGTAGGACTCGTGGATCCGGCCGAGCACCTTGACCGCGCGCAGCGAGCTGCCGCCGAGGTCGAAGAAGTCGTCGTGCACGCCGACGTCGTCGCGGCCGAGGGTGTCGCGGAAGATGCCGAGGATAACCTCCTCGACGGGGGTCCGCGGAGGATGCGCCATACCGCGGAACGGTAAGCCGCGCCCGCGGCGCGGGGATGTCGCAGAAATCGGGTACCGGTCCGGCGGACCCCGGAACCCGTCGGAGACGGCTCCCGGTCCCGGCGCATGTCGCGCGAAAAGCGGACAGGAACCCGCGGCCGCGGTGGGGTTGACTGAGCGGCCCGAGCTGCTGTCCGGTGGGAGCGTCCGATGTCGACCTTCGCGAAGTGGTTCCCCTACCGCAGGGAGACCGGAGGCCTCGAGCTGTTCGCCTTCCCCCACGTCGGGGCCGGACCGAACCTGTTCCACTCGCTGCGCGCGGCGGCGGGCGAGGAGGGCGTGGCGGTCACCGGTGCGCTGCTGCCCGGGCGCGGGCGCCGGGTCCGGGAGGAGCCGCACCGCATGATGGAGGGGCTGCTCGCCGAGATCGAGGAGACGGCGCGGCGCGACGACTTCGCCGCCTTCTCCGGCGACTACGGCCTGCTCGGGCACTGCTCCGGCTCGCTGGTCGCCTACGAGATCGCCCGCCTGCTCGTCCGGTCGCCCTGTCCGGACCCCCGGCTGCTGGTGATCTGCAGCTGCCGCCCGCCCGAGCTGATCCCCGACACCGGCACCAGCAGGCTCCCCCGCGCGGACATGTTCGCGCGCACCGCCGCGCTGGGCGGCACCGCCGACGCCCTGCTCGCCGACGACGACCTGCTCGACGTCCTGGAGCGGCCGATGCGCGCGGACTGGGAGGTCTTCGACCGCTACGTCCACCGCCCCGCCGAGCCCCTGCCGGTCCCGATCCTCGCCGTGCGGGGGGCCGACGACGACACCGTGCCCGCGGCGGAGCAACCACGCTGGCAGGCCCACACCCGCGAGCCGCTGCGCACCGCCGAGGTGGGCCGCGACCACTGGGTGCTCTCCGAGCAGGGCTCGCGGTCACTCGCCCGGGAGATCGCCACGACCCTCGCGGCGACCCGCGCCTGAGGACCCGCCCTACGCCACGGCGGGGCCGAGGTCCGCGACGACCGCGTCCGGGTCGGCGGCGACCTGCTCCAGCACCGCGACGTAGTCCCGCACGATCCGGTCGGCCGCGGCGGCGCCGAGCGAGCCCGCGCGGTAGCGCAGCAGCCCGTGCGCGGCGCCCGCCGCCTCGGCCACGACGACCTCGATCGGGAGAGTGCCCCCGACCAGCGGCAGCGGGAAGGTCTCCACCGGCAGCGACCCCAGCCGGGCGCGCGCCCCCGGGGGACCCACCTGCACCAGGGCGGCCAGCTCCGCGTCCTCGGGCCGGGCGGCCGGGTCCGGCGCGCCGGTGGCGCGCGGCGCCCGGTTGACGGTGAACAGCACGTCCACCAGGTGCCCCCGCCCGCCGATGCGGTGCCGCTCGCGGATCAGCGACATCGGGTAGTCCTGGTGCTCCAGCGCACCGATCACCTGCCGGCGGGTCCGCTCCAGCAGCGCCCGGAACGGCTCGTCGGCGGCCACCCCGAAGCGCAGCACCATGGTGTTGGCGCAGCACCCGACGACGTCGGCGAACTCCGGGCGGGTGCGCCCGGTCAACGGGGTCCCCACGACGAGGTCGGAGCGCCCCGTCACCCGGTGCAGCACCGTGGTGAACGCGGCCAGCAGCAGCACGTACATCGTCACGCGCTCGGCGGCGGCCCGCGCCCGCAACCGCCCGGTCAGCTCCACGGACAGCGCGATCGGCCGCGTCCCGCCCGCCGACGCGGCGACCGGTGGCAGCGCGAGCCGGGGCCACCGGCCGTCCGGGGTGGTGTGCACCAGCTGCCCGACCCAGTACCGCTCCAGGTCCGCGACGCGCCCGGCGTCGGCCAGCACGGACCGCCGCCACGCCGACACGTCGAGGTGGGTCGCGCGGGGCTGCGCCACCGCCGGCTCCCGGCCCGCCACGAAGGCACTGTAGAAGGCGCCCACCTCGCGGGCGACGATCGTGCTGGACCAGAAATCGGTGATGATGTGGTGCATCCGCACCAGCAGCACCTCGCCGCGCCCGTACCGGTACAGGTCCACTCGCAGCAGCGGCTCGGACGCCAGGTCCAGCGGCGTGCGCACGACAGCGGCCAGTCGCCTGCCCAGTGCGCCGTCGTCGGCGTCGAGCACGTCGTGCTCCCCCACCACGACCCGGGCGTCGGGGTGCACGACCTGCACGGGCTCGTCGCCGCGCAGCGTGAAGGTGGTGCGCAGCGCCGGGTGGCGGGCCACGACGGCGTCGACGGCGGCCTGCAGGGCGGCGCGGTCGACCGACTCCGGCAACCGCAGCGCGGCGGCGACCGTGAACTCCGGGGCGTCGGGTTCGAGCTGCTGCATCAGCCAGATCTCGCGGGCGCCGTGCGGCAGCGGCGCCTCCAGCACCCCGGCCGCGTCGACCACGGGCGCCTGGTGCGACGTCTCCTGCCGGGAGGTCTCCGGGTCGGGCACCGGCTGCGCGTGCCCCTCCGCGATCCACGCGACGACGTCGGCGACGCTCGCCCCGGCCAGCACCTCGCCCAGCGGCAGCGCGACGCCGAACTCGGTCCGCAACCGGTGCTGCAGGTCGACCACCGCCAGCGAGTCCAGCCCGGCCGCCAGCAGGGGCTCGCACGCGTCGAGCGCGGCGGGCGGGCCGCCGACGAGCCCGGCGACGACCTCCCGCAGCCGGCGCTCGACGCTCCCGTACTCGCCTTCGTCCGCCCGCGCCCGGCCGACAGGAGCGGGATCCTGCTGCTCCACCCCCGGCCGCTGCTGCGCCTCGGACAGGTCGCCCGCGAGGTAGCGGGCCCGGCAGAGGCTGCGCTGGATCTTCCCGCTGGAGGTCTTCGGGACGGTGCCCGCCTCGATCAGCACGACGTCGTGGACGTGCAGCCCGTGCTCCCGCGCCACCGCCTCCCGCACGCGCGCGGCGACGCCCGCCCCGTCCACCGGCTCGGGCGACCGGCGCACCTCCAGGACGAGGACGAGCCGGTCGCCCGCTCCCCCGCCGGGCACCTGGAACGCCGCCGAGCAGCCGGTGCGCAGGCCCGGGTGCGACCGCTCCGCGGTCAGTTCGATGTCGTGCGGGTAGTGGTTCTGCCCGCGCACGATGACGACGTCCTTGACCCGCCCGGTCACCACCAGCCGACCGTCCCGGAGGAACCCCAGGTCCCCGGTGCGCAGGAACGCGGTGTCCTCGCCGTCCAGGCGCGCGTCGAACACCCGCTCGGTCTCCTCGGGACGACCCCAGTAGCCGCCCGCGACGCTGGGGCCCGCGACCCAGACCTCGCCGACCCCGTCGTCGGGGCACGGCCGCCCGGTCGCCGGGTCGACGACGGCGATCCGCTGGTCCGGCGCGCTGGAGCCGCTGGTGACCAGCTCCACGGCCGGCCCCGCGCCGGGCGCCGCGACCACGTTGCGCGCCAGCGCCGCCCGGTCGACTCGCACCCGCCCCGAGTCACCCGCCGGGGCGCCGCTGACGATCAGGGTCGCCTCGGCCAGGCCGTAGCAGGGCAGGAACGCCTCGGCGCGGAACCCGGCGGGGGCGAAGACGGCGGCGAACCGGTCGAGCGTCTCGGGGCGGATCGGCTCGGCCCCGTTGAACGCCACCTCCCACGCGCTGAGGTCCAGCTCCGCGACCTCCTGCGGGGTGGCCCGGCGGGCGCACAGCTCGTAGGCGAAGTTGGGTCCGCCGCTGACGCTCGCGCCCAGCCGCGAGATGACCCGCAGCCAGCGCATCGGCTGCTCCAGGAAGTGCAGCGGCGACATCAGGGTGACCGGGCAGCCCGCGTGCAGCGGCTGCAGCAGCCCGCCGATGAGCCCCATGTCGTGGTAGGGCGGCAGCCAGATCACCGCGCGGCTGTCGGCGTCGGTGCGGAAGCAGCGCTGGATCATGCCCAGGTTGTGCAGCAGGTTCGCGTGCGAGACGCGCACGCCGCGCGGGGCGGCCGTGGAGCCGGAGGTGTACTGCAGGAACGCGGTCGACCCCGGGTCCACGGGCTCGACGGCTGGATCCCCTGCGTCGACCGGGTCGATCGTGTCGACGGCGACCCACCGCAGGTCGCGCAGCCGCGGCGCCTGCTCGGCGAGCACGTCGACGAAGTCGAGCAGCGGCGCGGTGGTCAGCGCGACCACCGGTTCGGCGTCCTCGACGACGGCGACCAGCCGGGGCAGGGTGCGCTCGATGCGGAGGGGGTCGGTCGGGTACGCCGGGACCGCCACGACCCCGGCGTACAGGCAGCCGAAGAACGTCGCGAGGTAGTCCAGCCCCGGCACCATCACCAGCAGCGCCCGCGCGCCCGGCCCGGCACCCGCCTCGCGCAGTGCGGCGGCCACCGCGCGCGCCCGGCGGTCGGCGCCCGCGTAGGTCAGCGGCTCCTGCTCGGTCTCGCCGTCGGTCAGGTAGGTGTAGCCCACCGCGTCCGGCCGCTCCCGCGCGCGCTCCTGCAGCAACTCGGCGACGGTGCGGGCACCCGTGACGACGGGCTGGTGCTGCTTCGCGACCACGTCGGTCCTCCAGCGATCGAGCGACGGTCCCGCGCCCGGACCGCGGTTCGGGCGGCGGCTCCGGACGGCGCCGTGCGCCGGGGTGCCCCGACCGTAGGCGGCGCCGCGGGCGCTGTCCCGTCACCGGAACCGGGGGCCGCTGCGGCACCGGGCGGCGCCTACCGTGGATCCATGCACGGACGCGAGATCCACCTCGCCTCGCGGCCGCTGGGCTGGCCGTCGGAGGCCGACTTCCGCCTCGCGGAGGTCGTCGTGGCCGAACCCGGACCCGACGAGCTCCTCGTCCGCAACCGGGTCATGTCCGTCGACCCGTACATGCGCGGGCGGATGAACGAGATCCCCTCCTACGTGGCGCCGTTCGAGATCGACCGCCCGCTGGAGGGCGGCGCGGTCGGCGAGGTGGTCGAGTCGGGCTCGGCATCGTTCGCGCCCGGCGACACGGTGCTGCACAACGCGGGCTGGCGGGAGTACGCGCTGGTCCCCGCGGCCGCCGCGACGCCGGTCGACCTGTCGCTGGCCCCCGCCTCGGCGTACCTGGGGGTGCTGGGGATGCCCGGGCTCACCGCGTACGCCGGGCTGCTGGAGGTCGCCGCGCTGCGCCCGGGCGACGTCGTGTTCGTCTCGGCCGCCGCGGGCGCGGTGGGCAGCGCCGCCGCCCAGATCGCCCGCCTGCGCGGGGCCGGGCGCGTGATCGGCTCCGCCGGCTCGGCCGAGAAGGTCGGCCACGTGCGGACGCTGGGGGTCGACGCCGCTTTCGATTACCACGACGGCCCGCTGCGCCGGTCGCTGCGCACCGCGGCGCCGGAGGGCATCGACGTCTACTTCGACAACGTGGGCGGCCAGCACCTGGAGGTCGCGATCGGGGCGCTGCGCCCGCACGGCCGGGTGGCCCTGTGCGGGGCGATCTCGATGTACAACGCGGACGAGCCGCCGGTGGCACCGCGCAACCTCACGCTGGCCATCGGCAAGCGGCTCACCCTGCGCGGCTTCCTCGCGGGCGACTTCGCGCACCTGCGGGAGCGGTTCGTCGCGGAGGCGGCCGGGTGGTTGCGCGCGGGCGAGCTGCACTACCGGGAGACCGTCGTCGACGGGTTGGCCGCCGCGCCCGGCGCGTTCCTGGACATGATGCGCGGGGCCAACCTGGGCAAGATGCTCGTCCGGCTCTGACCTCCCCGTCGACCTCCCCGTCGACCTCCCCGTCGACCTCCCCGTCGAAGCCCGATCAGAGCCAGAGCCCGATCAGAGCAGGGCGTCGAGGTTGGCCAGGCCCGCGGCCAGCTCGGCGGTGGTGCCGCCGAAGCCCAGCCGGGCGTGGCCGCGGTAGGCCTCTCCGAAGCACTCCCCCGGGATGAGCAGCGTGCCGAACTCCTCGGCGAGCCTGCGGCAGGCCGCGGTCACGTCGGGGACCCCGGGCAGCCGCACCAGCGCGCTGACCCCGCCCGCGGGGGGCGTGAGCCGGACGCGGTCGGGGCGCTCGCGCGCCCACGCCAGCAGGAGGTCCCGGTTGGCCCGCGCGTGCTCGCGCTGCATCCCGACGATGCGATCGGCGCTGCGCACCGCGCGCTCGGCGAAGAACTCCAGCACCGGGGAGACGTAGAGCGCGATGTAGTCGCGCAGGTAGGCCATCTCGGCCAGCAGCTCGGGCGGGGCCAGGCACCAGCCGGTGCGGATGCCCGCGAGCCCGTAGCTCTTGGAGAACGTGCCGAACGACAGGCTCCGCTCGTACCGGTCGTGCGGCAGCGGCAGCGGGTCGGCGTCGTAGGTGATCTCGCCGAAGGCGTTGTCCCACACCAGCCAGGCCCCGCAGTCCGCGGCGATCGCGATCAGCTCGTCCTGCTGCTCCCGGGAGACGGACACCCCGGTCGGGTTGTGCGGGAAGTTGACCACGATCATGCGCGGCCGGCGCGCCGCGACCAGCTCCCGCAGCCGCGCGGTGTCGGGGGCGAAGCCGTCGCCGTCGGACAGGTCCCACCGGCGCAGCCGGCAGCCCATCGCGCCGGCGATGTCGTAGAGCTGCTGGTAGGCCGGGTCCACCACGACGACGTCGTCGCCGGGGCGCACCAGCGTCTGCATGGCCAGCCAGATCGCCTCGCTCGACCCGTGGGTCACCATCACCCGCTCCGGGTCGCCCCCGGTCCAGCGCTCGGCCAGCGCGGTGCGCAGGCTCCACCCGCCCAGCGGCTCGCTGTCGTGGAAGGGCAGCGCCTTGAGCTCGGCGAGGTCGAAGCCGGCGAGGTCGCACAGCTCGGCCACGGTCAGGTCGCGCACCCCGCTGCTGCCGATGTCGTGGTCGACGGCGTGGTAGTAGTGCCGCATCCAGTCCTCGAGCCTGGCCAGCGGAAGCTCCATGATCGGTCCTCTCACCGCACGGTCGAGACGAGGTCGTCCAGGTCGTCGAGCCCGTCGACCACCAGGTCCGGGTCGATGCCGAAGTCGACGAGACAGGCGATCTCGGTGACCCCGATGTCGGCGAACGCGCGCATGCGCCGGGCGCACGCCGCCTTCTCGCCGACCAGGCCACCGCCGCCGAGCAGCCTCGCCTTCGCGGTGGCGACCATGTCGTCCCGGTCCTGCGCGGTGACCTCGGTGGACTCGTTGCGCACCTGCAGGTCCAGGTGGCGGCGGACGTAGCCGGCGTAGGACGAGTCGAGCGCGTGCCCGACGGTGCGGCTGTCGTCGTTGACGTAGGTGTGCAGCATCAGCCCGACCCGGGGCTCGGGCGCGTGCGGCGAGGGCACGAACTCGGAGCGGTAGAGCGCGATCCGCCGCGCGAGGTCGTCCGACCGCCGGGCGGTGAAGTTCGTGACGATCCCCATGCCGCGCCGCGCTGCGGCCAGGAAGGTCGAGTCGGACTGGCCCGACAGCCACAGCGGGACGTCGAGCCGCCGCGGACGGGGGTACGTGGTGACCGAGATCGGCTCCCCGTTGCCGTTGGGCCGCTTCTCCGACCCCCCGCGCCACAGCGTCGTGAACCGCTCGATCGCGTCCGGGAAGCTCTCCTGGCGGTTGGCGTAGGCATCCGGGGCCAGCGCGAAGTCGTTGGCGTGCCAGCCGGTGGAGAAGGCGATCTCGGCGCGCCCGGCGGAGAGGTTGTCGACCACCGCCCACTCCTCGGCCACCCGGATCGGGTCGTGCAGCGGCAGCACCACGCTGCCCGCCCGGACCGCGACCCGGCTGGTCGCCATCGCGATGGCCGCGCCGAGGACGGACGGGTTCGGGTACAGGCCGCCGAACACGTCGAAGTGCCGCTCGGGCGTCCAGATGCCGCACATCGGGCTGTCGTCGATGCGCCGGGCGACGGCCTTCACCAGGGCGTACTCGTCCTCGCGGACGCCGGTCGCGTCCGCGGAGAAGAAGAAGATGCTGGCGTCCACCCCTCACCTCCCGCGGGGCGCGCTCACGAGCCCTCGGACCGGGCCACCTCGAGCCGGGCGCTGCGGGGTCGCAGGTCCGTCCAGTTCGCCTCGATGTGGTCCAGGCAGGCCGTTCGGGTGTCCGCGTCGTGGACGACGGTCCACCCCGCGGGCACCTCGACGGTCGTGGGCCACAGCGAGTGCTGCTCCTCGTCGTTCACCAGCACCAGGAAGGTGCCGTCGGGGTCGTCGAACGGGTTCATGGCGCCCCTCGCTCCGCGTGCCGACAGGTCTCGGGCCGAGGGATCCCCGGCTGCGGCGACGCTACAAGCCGCGGCGGCCGCGCCGCCGTCCCCGGAATCGGGGATGGGAGTTCGGGCGGGCGATGGCGAACCATGGCCCGGTACGTGTCCGTGCCGTCGCCGCGTCGTCGTCGCACCCGCGGACCCGGCAGGAGGGGCGGTCGAGGAGATGCGCAGGTTCACCGTGCTCTGCGCGGGCTACTTCGCGAGCATGACGGGCACGGCGCTGACGTCGTTCGCGCTGACCGTCTGGATCTACCTGGAGACGGGCTCGACGATACAGTTCGGCGTCGGCTTCGTGCTGGCGCTGCTGCCCTCGATCCTGCTCTCACCGGTGGCCGGAGCGCTGGTCGACCGCTGGAGCCGGCGCGCGGTGATGCTCACCGGCGACGCGGTCGGGGTCTGCACGACGATCACGCTGGCCACGCTGGCCGCGCTCGACGTGCTCCAGCCCTGGCACGTGTTCGTCACCATCGCCCTGCGCTCGGCGCTGGGGGCGTTCCTGGTGCCCGCGCTGAACGCGAGCGTCACCCAGCTGGCCCCGAAGGGCCAGCTCGGGCGGGCGAACGGGATGGTGCTGACCGCGACGGCGGTGAGCCAGACCGTGGCGCCCGCGCTCGGCGGACTGCTCATCGTCGGCATCGGGCTGCCCGGGGTGCTGCTGTTCGACTGCCTGACCTTCCTGGTCAACATCACCGTCCTGCTGCTGATCCACATCCCGCGCCCGGCGCGGTCGGAGGCGGGCCTGGCCGGCGTGGGCCGGCTCGCCCGCGAGGTCGGGCAGGGCTGGCACTACCTCGCCGCGCGGCGCGGGCTGCTCTCGCTGCTGGCCTTCTACGCCGCACTCAACCTGTCGGTCGGGTTCGTCGACGTCCTGTTCACCCCGCTCGTCATCGGGATGGCCTCGGTCGCCGCGCTCGGCGTGGTGCTGTCGGTCGGCGGCGTCGGCCTGGTGCTCGGCGGCATCGCGATGTCGGGGTGGGGCGGGCCGCCGAAGCGGGTGCACGGCCTGGCCGGGATGGCGGTCCCGCTGGGGCTGTTCCTGTGCCTGGGCGCGCTGCGCCCGAACGTCGTGCTCGTCGCGATCGCCGCGTTCGGCTTCCAGTTCTGCTCGATGATCATCGACGGCACCAGCCGCACCGTCCTGCAGACCGAGGTCGAGCCGGACATGCAGGGCCGCACGTTCTCGACCTTCAACATGATCACCAACACCGTGCTGTTCACCGGTTACATGCTCGCCGGCCCCGTCTCCGAGCTGGTCTTCGAGCCGTTGCTGCGCGAGGGCGGCCCGCTCGCCGACACCGTCGGCGCCGTGATCGGCGTGGGCCCCGGGCGCGGGACGGCGTTCCTGATCCTGCTGCTCGGGCTGCTCGTCCTGGTCGTCGCGGCGCTGGGCTACCGCTCCCGCGACCTGGTCGCGCTGCGCGACGACGTGCCGCTGACCGGCCCCACCCCCGCGGCGCGGTCCGACCGGATGGAGAGGACACCGCTGTGACGACCCTCGACGACGCCGGCACCACTCCCGCCCCGCCCGCGCACGGCTACGACCCGTTCGACTTCCGGGTGCACGAGGACCCCTACCCGCTCTACGCCTGGATGCGCGAGCACGCCCCGCTCTACCGCAACGAGGAGCGGGACTTCTGGGCGCTGTCGCGCCACGCCGACGTGCTCGCCGCGCTGCGCAGGCCGCAGCTGTTCTCCAACCGGCACGGGATCTCGCTGGAGCCCGAGCTGTGGGGCCCGGAAGCGGTCAAGACCAGCTTCTTCCTCGCGATGGACCCACCCGACCACGGCGTCCGCCGGAGCCTGGTCTCCAGCGCGTTCACCCCGCGCCGCGTCGCGGCGATGGAGGACAGGGTCCGGGAGATCACCCGCGACCGGCTCGACACCCTGCGCGGGCAGCGGCGCTTCGACTTCTCCGCGGACTACGCCGCCGCCCTGCCCAACGACGTGCTGTGCGAGATGCTCGGCGTCCCCGAGTGGGACTGGGACCTCGTCCGGGCCGACACCGACGCGCTCAACGTGCGCGAGGACATGTCCGACGAGCGCGGCCCGACCTCGGTCGCGGCCGCGCTGCGGATGGCCCAGTACTTCGTCGACCTCGTCACCGACCTGCGCGCCCACCCCGGCGACGACCTCACCTCCACGCTGATCACCGCGGAGGTCGAGGGCCGCAGGCTGTCGGACTCCGAGATCGTCGGCTTCCTGTTCGTGATGGTCGGCGCGGGCAACGAGTCCACCGGCAAGACCATCGGCAACGCCTGGTACCGCGGCCACCTCGACCGCGACGTGCAGCGCGCCGGGCTGGAGGGGCGCGCCGAGGACTGGGCGAACGAGACCCTGCGCCACGACTCGGCGAGCCAGATGGTGGCGCGCCTGGTCACCGAGGACACGGTCCTGCACGGCACCCGGCTCCCGGCCGGGTCGCGGCTGGCGATCCTGCCCGCGTGCGCCAACCGCGACCCCCGCGTCTTCGACGACCCGGAGCGCTTCGACCTCGACCGCGACACCAGCAAGATGATCAGCTTCGGGCACGGCCCGCACCACTGCCTGGGGTCCGTGCTCGCCCGGCTGGAGATGCGGATCGCGCTCGAGGAGATCGGGGCGCTGGTGTCGGGCTACGAGGTCGACCTCGCCCGCGCCCACCGCGTGCACACCCCGCACCAGCGCGGTTTCGCCGCCCTGCCGTGCGAGGTCACCTGGCGCCCCACCGCGGTCCGCTGACCGCCGCACACCCCTGCGCACCGCACTCCCCTGGGCACCGCCCCCGCTGCGCGCGAGCACGGCGCCGCGGCCCTGCGGACCAGCCGCAGGGCCGCGGAGCGCGCCTCAGCGGGCCGCGGTCACCAGGTCGGCGGCACGGCCGGCGACCGGCTCGGCGACGGGGTGGGTGGTCGGGTGGTCGGCCGGGTGGTGGCGCTCCACCGCCCCGCAGCGGCCGCAGTGCACCGACAGCGACTTCTCGATGAGCGCGGCCAGCGCCTCGGGCTGGTCCTGCAGGAAGTAGTGGCGCCCGCCCGCGATGAGGGCCAGTTCGACATCGGCGCTGAAGCGGTTCCACGTGCGCACCCCGCGGTCGTAGCCGGCGGTCATCGGGTCGGCCGTGCCCGCGATGAAGGTGATCGGCGCGGCCAGCGGCGGCGGGGGCGTCGTGGGCTCGCGCAGCCAGCGCTCGTCGTCGCGCGGCCACGCGGTGGCGAAGTAGCGCCCGCCCTCGGCTACGTCGTGGCGGAAGGCGCGCAGCACGAACCCGAGGGTCTCGTCGTCGACCTCGGCCCCGAAGCCGCCGATGGCGCGCAGGTAGCGCATCTCGGCCAGGTCGGCCTCGGGCACGCCGACGCGGGTCGTACCGACGGTGCGCGGCCCGACCCGCAGCCAGCCGCTCTGCACCAGCGAAGCCAGCACGCGCTGGACGGCCCGCCCGGCGCGGCCCGCCTCGTAGAACGGGTAGGACGCCCCCAGGAACAGCCGCTCGACCGGGCGCCCGCCCGCCTCGACCTGGCGCACCACCTCCACGGCGAGCGCGACGCCCGCGCAGTGCCCGTAGACCGAGACCGGCCCGGGCGGCAGCGCGAGCACGGCCGCGGCGCACTCGCGGGCCACCTCGGCGACCGCGTGCAGGTCCGTCGCGTCGCCGGGCTCGTGCCCGGGCAGCGTCACCGCGTGCAGGGCGACGTCGGGGGAAAGCTGCGCGGCCAGCGCCCGGTAGGCGATCGCGCTGCCGCCGCCGAAGGGCACGCACACGAGGTGGTTCGTCACGGGGTGCGTCGAGGGCGGGCCGAGCCGCAGCAGCACGCTCGGCGCGGCGGAGGGCTGCTCCAGCGCGGCGGCCAGCCCGCGCACCGTCGGGTTCCCGGTGATGAGCGGGATGGTCGCGCCCTCGATCCGGCGGATCGCCCGGACCGCGTCGAACGACGTGCCGCCGAGGGCGAAGAAGTCGCCGTCGCGGTCGACCGCCTCGATCCCGAGCACGTCGGCGAACACCATCGCGACCGCCTTCTCCCCCGCCGTCCCGGGCGCGTCCAGGACGCCGTCCGCCCGCGATGGGAGGGAGCGGCGCGGGTCGGGCAGCGCCGCGCGGTCGAGCTTCCCGTTGTGCGTCACCGGCATCGCCGGCAGCACGGTGACGGTCGCGGGCAGCATGTAGCGCGGCAGCCGGTCCGCGAGGTGGGTGCGCAGCAGGTCCGACGCCGGCGCCGGGGAGCCGGCGTCCCCGTTGGTCGCGCCGAGGTCGGTGGCGCTGATGTCGACGGCGGTCGCGTCGGCGGCCGTCACGTAGGCGGCCAGTTCCCGGTGCTCACCGCGGGCGCGCACGACGACCACTGCCTCGCGCACGGCGGGGTGGTCGAGCAGCACCTGCTCGACCTCCCCCGGCTCGATCCGGTAGCCGTTGATCTTCACCTGGTGGTCGATCCGGCCCAGGAAGTCCAGGGCGCCGTCGGGCAGCCTGCGCACCTTGTCGCCGGTCCGGTAGAGCCGGCCGCCGGGGCCGGCCAGCGGGTGCGCGACGAAGGTGGCGGCGGTGGTACCGGGGCGCCCGACGTAGCCGGTGGCGAGCTGGACGCCGCCCAGGTACAGCTCCCCCGGCACCGAGCGCGGCGACTCCGCCAGCCGGTGGTCGAGCACGTGGGCAGCCACGTTGGCGATCGGCAGGCCGATCGGGAGCACGCCCGCCGGCGACGGCGCGGCGCAGTCCCACCAGGTCACGTCCACGGCGGCCTCGGTCGGCCCGTACAGGTTGTGCAGCTCCACCCGCGGCAGCGCCCGGGTGAACCGGCCGGCCAGGTCGTCGGGCAGCGCCTCGCCGCTGCAGATCACCCGGCGCAGCTCGGGCAGCGCGCGCACGGCGGGCTCGTCGAGGAACAGCTGCAGCATCGAGGGCACGAAGTGCGCGGTGGTGACGTCGCGGCGGGCGATGACGTCGGCCAGGTGCGCGGCGTCCTGGTGCCCGCCTGGGCGGACCAGCACCATCGCCGCGCCGGTGATCAGCGGCCAGAACAGCTCCCAGACCGACACGTCGAACCCGAACGGGGTCTTCTGCAGCACCCGGTCGGCCGGGGTGAGCCCGAAGGTCTCCTGCATCCACAGCAGCCGGTTGACGATCGCCTCGTGCGGGATCGCGACGCCCTTCGGACGACCGGTGGAGCCGGAGGTGTAGATGACGTAGGCGGTGTCGCCGCTGCGCGTCGCGGGCGGCGTCCACGCCGGGTCGGGCGCGCGCACCTCCGTGGTGCCGACGACCACCCCGGCGCCCGCCGCATTGACGAGCGCCTCGGTGGCCGGTTGCGCGACCACGGCCTCCGCCCCGGCGTCGGCGAGCATGATCGCCAGCCGCGCCGGGGGCAGCGCGGGTTCCAGCGGCAGGTAGGCCGCGCCCGCGAGCTGCGCGCCCAGCACGCCCGCCACGAGGTCGACGCCGCGGTCGGCGCAGATCCCGACGGTCGCCCCGGGCCGCACCCCCGCCTCGGCCAGCGCCGCGGCGACGGCGCGGGACCGCTCCCACAGCTGGGCGTAGCTGAGCCCGCCCCCGTCCGCGACGACGGCGGGTGCGTCGGGGGCCCGCGCCACCCAGCGCCCCACCAGCTCGGGCAGGCTCGCGGCGGCGTCGGCGTAGCGGACGAACGGCCCCCGGGCGGCCGGGTCGGGTCGCCCGCGGCGGCCGAGGGCGGCGGCGACCGCGCCGGTCGTCGGCTCGCGCGTCATCGCGGTCAGCGCGGCCTCGAAATCGGCGAGGACCTCCGCGACGGCGTCGTCGGCGATCCGGTCGCGGTGGTAGAGCACCCGCAGCGTCGACGCCGCGGTGACGAAGACGGTGAGCGGCTCGCTTGTCTTCTCGAAGTCGGTCAGCCCGCGCACCGACAACCGGTTCGCGGCCTCGCCCCCGCCCAGGTCGACCGGGTAGTTCTCCAGGACCAGCAGGCTGTCGAACAGCGGCTCGGTCGCCGGCACCCCCGCCCAGGACTTGATCCGGGCCAGCGGGGTGAACTCGTAGCGGCGGGCCGCCGCGTGGTTCGCCTGCACCTCGGGCAGCCAGCCGCCCAGCTCGGCGTCGGCGGGGACCCGCAGCCGCATCGGCAGGCTGTTGACGAAGCTGCCGACCATCCGGTCCACGTGCGCCACGGCGGGCGGGCGCCCGGAGCTGGCCAGCCCGAACCGCACGGTCGCGTCGCCGGTGTGGCGCTCCAGCACGAGCGCCCACGCCGCCTGGATCACCGTGCCCTGGGTGACGCGGTGGGTCGCGGCGCTGGTCCGCAGGGCCGCGACGAGGTCCGGGGGCAGCGTGCGGCTCTGCTCCTCGACGACGGCGGGCCCGCCGGCGGGCCGGTCGGGCTGCAACGCACCGAGGCGGGTGAAGCCGGGGTCCTCGCCCAGGGCTCCCACCCAGAACTCGCGCGCCGCCTCCAGGTCCTGCTCCTGCAGCCAGGCGATGTAGTCGCGGTAGGGCGGGGCCGGTGGCGGCGGCGGCGAGCCGGTGGTCACGCTCAGGTAGCGGCGGACCAGGTCGCCGATGACCAGCGGGACCGACCAGCCGTCGACCGGGAGCATGTGGTGGGTCCACACGGCGAGGTGGCGGTCCGCGCCCAACCGCACCAGGTCCATCCGCACCAGCGGCGCCCTGGCCGGGTCGAAGCCCGCGGTGCGCAGGGTGGCCAGGAGGCGCTGCGCGCCCTCGGTCTGCTCCTGCTCGTCGAGCCCGGACCAGTCGTGGCGGTGCAGGTCGACGGGGACGCCGCCGTGCACCACCTGCAGCGGGGTGTCCAGCTCCTCCCAGTGGAACGACGTGCGCAGGGCCGGGTGCGCGGCCACGGTCTGGCGCCACGCGGTCTGCAGCGCCTCCGGGTCCAGCGGGCCGTCGACGGCGAAGCTGTGCTGGGCGACGTAGGTGTCGGCGTCGCCGCCGTAGAGGCTGTGCAGCAGCATGCCCTGCTGCAGCGGGGACAGCTCGTAGACGTCCTGGACGTCGCTCGCGGTCATCGTCCCGGCCCGCCCGCGAGCCGGCCGAGCAGGCCCTCCAGCTGCGCGGTGTCGACCCGGGCCAGCGGGAAGTCCGCCGCGGTGCGGGCGGTGTCGTCCGCGCCGATCAGCGACCGCAGCTCCACGGCGTACCGCGCGGCGAGCCGCGCGATCGTCGCGTCGGAGTGCCGCAGCGCGCTGTAGCCCCAGCTCGTCATCAGCTCGCCGTGCAGGATCGCGGCGCGCACCTCGATCGGGTGCGGGAGGCGACCGGCCGGGCTGCGGTCGCCGCCGATCGTGTCCGCCGCGACCGCGAACGCCCCGGACGCCGGTTCCACCGCGGCGCCGGTGTAGCTGAACACCAGGTCGACCGGTGCGGCGGGCAGCGGGTCGCGGCCCTGGTGCAGCAACTGCCACCCGATGCCCCCGGCGGGCACCGCCCGCAGCGACTCCTTGACCGATTGGAGCGTGCGCGTCCCGTCGGCGGTCAGCACCAGCGGGTGGGTGCGGCTGAACCAGCCGACCGTCCGCGTCACGTCGACGTCGTCGAACAGCGGGGGCCGGTCGTGCCGTTCGACGTCGACGAGGTGGCGGTCGGCGCCGGTCCACTCGCCGAGGGTGCGGGCGAGGGCGGCCAGCAGCAGCTCGTCCACCGTGCAGGCCAGCCGCTGCGGCGCGGCGAGCAGCGTCGTGGTGGTGGCGGCGTCGAGCGCCTCGGTCACGGTGCGGGCGCTCGCCACCGTGTCGGTGCCGGGCCCGACCGCGTGGTCGACGGGCAGCGCGGCCGCGCTCGGGCGCCCCGGCGCCCCGGCCACGACCTCCGACCAGTACGCCCGCTGGCCCTGCACCGACTCCGACGCGGCGTAGGCGGCCAGCCGCCGCCCCCACGACTGCCAGGACGTGGTCTTGGGCAGGAACCGCAGCTCCTCCCCCGCGGCCAGCTGGACCATCGCGGTCTCCAGGTCCTCGAGCAGGATCCGCATCGACGGCGCGTCGGCGACCAGCCGGTGCGCGACGACCGCGAGCCGGTCGGGCCGCCCGCGGCCGGTGCGCAGCAGCGCGACCCGCAGCATCGGTCCCACGGCGGGGTCGAGGCTGCGCTGCAGCTCGGCGCAGACCTCGGCGAGGCGCTGATCGGGGTCGCCGGGCCGGTCGCCGTCGGACAGGTCGTAGTGCGCGAACGGCGTCTCGTCGCCGCGCGGCGCGATCCGCGCCCGCGTCCGCGCCCCGGCCAACAGCAGCCGCTGGCGCAATCCGTCGTGGTGCCCGACGACGCGTTCCACCGCGTCGCGCAGCAGCTCCGGGTCGACGCCGACGGAGAGGTCCAGCAGCACGGAGGTGTTCCAGTGCGCGGGCTCGGCGAACTCGGCGGTGCAGAACCAGTGCTGGGTCGGCGTCAGCGGCACCGGGCCGGTGACATCGGCCTGCTCGGCGTCGACGGTGTGGCCCGCGGCGACCACCGCGGCCAGCTCGGCGACCGAGGGGTTGGCGAACAGGTCGTAGGGAGTCAGCCGCAGCCCCGCCTCCTGCGCCTGCGCGACCACCTGGATGGCCAGGATCGAGTCGCCGCCCACCTCGAAGAAGTTCTCCTCGACGCCGACGTGCGTCACGCCGACCACGCCCGCGACGATCCCGGCCAGCGTCCGCTCCACCGCCGACCCCGGCGCGCGCGAGCCCGCCCCGAGCGGCGCGTCGGCGCGGTCGGGCGGGGGCAGCCGGTCGCGGTCGATCTTGCCGTTGGCGTTGAGCGGCAGGGCCGCCAGCTCCACGAACGCCGAGGGCACCAGGTAGGCGGGCAGCCGCTCGGTCAGGAAGCCCCGCAGCTCGCCCACCGAGAGCGCCGTCCCCGGGGACGGCACCGCGTAGGCGGCCAGCCTCCGATCGCCCGGAGCGGGCTCGTACGCGGTGACCACCGCCTCGGCGACCCCCGGGTGCTCGGTGAGGACCGACTCGATCTCGGTGGGTTCGACGCGGAACCCGCGGATCTTGATCTGGGTGTCGACCCGGGAGTGGAACTCAAGGTTGCCCTCGACCCGGCGGCGGACCAGGTCGCCGGTGCGGTAGAGCCGCTCGCCGAGCCGGACCGGGTCGGCCACGAAGCGCTGCGCGGTCAGGCCGGGCCGGCCCAGGTAGCCGCGGGCCAGGCTCACCCCGCCGATGTAGAGCTCGCCGACGCCGCCGTCGGGCACCGGGCGCAGCCGCCGGTCCAGGATGCGCAGGTCCGCGGACGGCAGCGGGGTCCCGATCGGCAGGTTCGGCCACTCGGCCACCGGGTCGCCCGGGTCGAGCCGGAAGAACGTCGAGCTGACGGTGGTCTCGGTCAGGCCGTAGACGTGGGCCAGCGGGACGCCGGTGCGCCGCCACATGGCCAGCCGCTCGGGCAGCACCCGCTCCCCACCGATGATCACCAGGCGCAGGTGGTCGGGCAGCTCCCGGCCGGTCCGGTCGAGCTCGCGCACCCACTCGTGCCAGTAGGCGGTCGGCAGCTCCATGACGGTCAGCCGCTCCCGCTCCACCAGCGAGACGAGGTCGTCCTCGCCGCTGAGCAGGTGCTTGGTCGGGATGACCACGACCCCGCCGGCGAGCCAGGTCGGGAACAGCTCCTCGGCGAGCACGTCGAAGCTGGGGGAGGCGAACTGCAGGAACCGGTCCCCGGTGCCCAGTCCGAGCCGGTCGACCACGTCGCGGGCGAACACCGCCAGCGAGCGGTGCTCGATCACCGCGCCCTTCGGCCTGCCCGTCGACCCGGACGTGTACACGACGTACGCCGCCGACGCCGGGTCCGGCGGGCTCAGCTCGGCCGTGCCGTCCGTGCCGTCCGTGCCGTCCGCCTCGGCGGCGCCGGGCTCGTCGACCAGCACGGCCGTCCACGCCCCGGCCGCGCCGGGGGCCTGCGCCAACCCCCGCTCGGTGACCAGCACCCGCACGTCGGAGTCGGTGAGCAGGAACGCCATCCGCTCCGCCGGGTAGGCCGGGTCGATGGGGACGTAGGCGCCGCCCGCCTTGAGCACGCCGAGGATCGCCACCGCCAGCGACGGCGACCGGTCCACCAGCACGCCGACGCGCGCGTCCGGCGCCACCCCGGCGGCGCGCAGCCGCCGGGCGAGCCGGTCGGCCCGCTCGTTCAACTCGCCGTAGCCGGTGGCCACGCCGTCGCAGACCACCGCGGGGGCGTAGGGCGCGAGCGCCACCCGCCGCTCGAACAGCTCGACGAACCCGGTCACGGGCGCGTCCGCGGATCCGCCCGGCTCGGCGGTGGGGCCGGGGGTGGCGAGCTCGACCGCCCACACCGGGGTGTCCGGCTCGGTGACGAGCCGGTGCAGCACCCGCTGGAACTGCGCGGCCAGCAGCGCGACGGTGGCGGGGTCGAAGAGCTCGGTCATGTAGTGCCACTGCATGAGCAGCCGGTCGCCGCTGGGCGTGACGTTGAGGGTGAGGTCGACCGAGGTCGTGGTCGGGGCGAAGGACACCGGGGTGATGCGCAGCCCCGGCAGCTCCAGCGCCATGTCCGGCACGGTGAGCACGTTGACCCAGAACGGGCTGAACGACGTGCGCGCCGACTCCCGGCCCAGGCCCAGCTCCTCGACGACGCGGTCGAACGGGAGGTCCTGGTGGTCGAGCGCGCCGGCCAGGGTCCGGCGCGCCTGCGCCACGACCTCGCGCAGCGTCATGTCCTCGCCCAGGCGCACCCGCAGCGGCAGCGGGTTGGCGAAGCTGCCGATGAGCGCCTGGGTCTCCGCCCGCGTGCGCCCCGACACCAGCGAGCCGACGACCACGTCGTCCTCGCCGAGGTAGCGCTGCAGCAGCACCGCGGACGCGGCCAGCAGCACCGTGAACAGGGAGGCGCCCTCGCGCTCGCCGAAGCCGTGCACCTGCGCGGTGAGGTCGGCGGGCAGGTGCCGGTCGTGGACCCCACCGGCGTAGGTCGGCCGCGCGGGGTAGGGGCGGTCGGCGGGCAGCGCCTGCTCGGCGGGCATGCCGGCCAGCTCCTCGCGCCAGTGGCGCACCTCCAGCTCCACCCGGTCCGCGTCGAGCCGCTCGCGCTGCCACGCAGCGTAGTCGCCGAACTGGACCTCCAGCGGGGGGAGGGCGGGAGCGCCGCCGTCGAGCCGGTTGCGGTAGATCGCCGCGAGCTCCTCGACCATGATCGCCAGCGACCAGGCGTCCGACGCCGCGTGGTCGGCCGCGAACAGGGCGATGTGCTCCTGCTCGGCCAGCCGCAGCAGCGTCACCCGCAGGCGCTGCGGGTCGGCGGGGTCGAAGGGGCGCGATGCGTCGGTGCGGGCCCGCCGCACGACCTCGCCGTCGCGGCGCGGGGGCGGCAGGTGGGTCAGGTCCACCACCGGCGTCGGCACCGGCGTCACCGGCCGCACGACCTGCACGGGGGTTCCGCCCTCGCCCGGCTCGACCGTCGTGCGCAGCACCTCGTGCCGGTCGATGATCTCGGTGAGCACGCCGCTGAGCAGCGCCGGGTCGAGCGCGCCCGCCAGCCGCAGCGCGCCGGTGATGTTGTTGGACGAGCGGATGCGCCCGACGGCCCACTCCCGCTGCTGGGCCACGCTCAGCGGGGTCGGCAGCGACCGGTCGCGCGGGCGCACCCGCAGGAGCGGGTCCG
>JASLAP010000018.1 GCA_030147065.1 Pseudonocardia sp.
CCTCCCGAGCAGCCGGCACCGGGCGTGCACGCCGCCCTCACCCGGGCCGCCGCGGCGTGGGACCCGGGCATCGGCCCCCGCGCCACCCTGACCTCGGCGACCACGCTGCTCGCCAGCCTCGCCGTGCACGGCGGCGGGCCGGCGGAGGCGACCGCCCGGCACGCCGCGACCGTGGCCGAAGCCGTGGAACTCGACGATCCGCACCTCACCGCCCAGGTGATCACCGGGTTCGACGTGCCCAGCGTCTGGACCCGGCCCGACGACCCGGCCGCCTCCCTGCAGCTGGTCGCGGCCGCCGAGCGCACCCTGCGCCGGCTCGGCGGTGCCGCGCCCGTCCCGACCCGGGTACGCCTGCTCACCACGATCGCTCGGGAGAGCCGCGGGAGCAGCGACCGGCGGGGCAGCGAGGCCGCGGCGCAGGCCGAGCGCCTCGCCCGCGCGCATGGCGACCCGGCGCTGTTGGCGACCGCCCTGAACGGCCGGTTCCTGCACTGCTTCGACCGGGCAGGGCTCGCCGCGTGCCGCGACGACATCGGCGTCGAGATCCTCGACCTGGGGACGGGGCACGAGTCGGCCACCTCGATCGCGCTCGGGCACCTGATCCGGCTGCAGGCCCGCTGCGCGCTCGACGACCTCGCCGGTGCCGAGCAGCACGCGCAGGCCCTGATCGAGCTGGACCGGCGACACGAACGCCCGCTGGTCCGGGTGTTCGTCACCTGGTTCCACGCGCTGAGCGCCGACCTCCAGGACGATCCGCGCGCCGAGACCCGATACCGCGACGCCGCACGCCTGCTCGACGGCGCCGGGATGCCCGGCCTGGCCGACGGGCTCCTCGCGCTGGCGCTGGTCGCGCGACGCCTGCGGCGGGGAGAACCGGCAGACCCGCTCGACTCCCTCGGACCACTCGGGCCCTACGAGCCGTGGATCGTCCCGCACCTGATGCTCGCCGCCGGGGAGCGAGAACAGGCCACGGCCGCCGTGCAGGCGCTGCCCGAGCCCCCGCCCGGCCACCTGCTCGAGGTCCTGTGGTGCCTCGCCGGACGAGCGGGCCTGGCCGTCGGGAACCGGGAGGTCGTCGCCCGTGCAGCACACGCACTCAGCCCTGCCGCCGGCGAGCTGGCGGGTGCGGGAACCGGAATGCTGTCCGCCGGACCGGTCGACGACCATCTCGACGCACTACGACCGACTGCGGCGTAGGCACGCCGCCGGTGAGGTCTCCGACCGCTCGTGAGCCCCGTGCCAGCCAGTAGCGAGGACGACGGACGCCATTTCCTAGCGGTCCACGTCGCCACCTCGCGCTCGTCGCCGATGGAGGCTTCGACTTGGTAGTTCTTGGCGCAATCAATTTTGGATCTGGCGGAATGCTGAAATCTCTTTCAACCGGGAGAGGAATTGCGTCGACGCTGCGGAGTAGCCACCTGTCAACTGGCTCGTGTCGCAACGGTCCGGTCTCCCTGAGAGTCCAGGAGGCAGACTGGGCCACATGCGCCCTGGGCTGACGATCGGTGAGTTCGCCGCGGTGACGCACCTGAGCGTGCGGACGCTGCGCCGCTACCACCAGGCCGGACTCCTGGAGCCCGCCACGGTCGATCCGTCCACCGGCTACCGGTACTACGTCCCGGAGCAGATCCCGACCGCACAGGTCATCCACCGGCTCCGCCGGCTCGACGTACCGCTGGCCGAAGTCAGATCCATCCTCGCCACGGACGATCCGCAACAGCGCGCCGACGTGATCGTGGGCCACCTGCAGCGCCTCGAGGCCGAGCTGGACCGGACTCGGGCCGCCGTCGTGGCGCTGCGCCGGCTGCTCCGCCCCGATCCCGCTGAGATCCGCGTCGAGCTGCGATCGGTGCCCGCGCGGACGGTCGTCGCCATCAACGGCCACGTCGCGCGCGAGGACTCGGTCGCCTGGTACGACTCGGCGATGGCGGAACTGGACGCGGTGTTCCCGCCGGCGGAACGTGCCGGACCACCTGGCGGGCAGTACGCCAACGAGCTGTTCACCCACGGCGCCGGGGCGATGGCCGTCTTCCGGCCGGTCCGCTCGCCCCGCCGGTCCGGCCGGATCGAGGTCGTCGAGCTCCCGCCGGCCGACCTCGCCGTCACCGTCCACGCCGGGCGGCACGACGACATCGACGTCACCTACGGCCGCCTGGGAGCTTGGGTGGTCACGCACGCCCTGGCAGTCGACGGACCGATCCACGAGATCTACCCGGTCGGGCCACGCGACGTCGCGGAGCCCCACATGTGGCGCACGGAGATCGGCTGGCCCGTCTTCCGCCTCAGTCCTGCGGACGAGCCGGTTGCGGCCTCGGGTACGGCCGGCGCGGAACGCGTCGGGGGCAGCGGGAGCGCGCCGGTGAACAGGGCGTGATCTCCGGGGTGTCCCCTCCTTGACCCTCTCCCGGGGAGAGACCCGACAGTGGCGGCATGAGCACAGTTGATCAGGACAAGGGCGCCCCGACCTCGTGGGACGAGCTGCCGGCCGCGATCACGACGTACCTCGTCGCGCACCAGGCCCGTGATCTCGAGACGGCGATCAGCGCGTTCGCCGTGGACGCGGTCGTGACCGACGAGGACCGCACCTACCGCGGAAGGGAGGAGATCCGGACGTGGCTGGGCGGTGCGGCCGGCGACTACACCTATACGACCGCCTTCACCGGCGCCACCACGACCGGCCCCACCCGGTTCGACGCGACGCAGCGCCTGGAGGGCGACTTCCCCGGCGGCGTGGCCGACCTGCACTTCCGGTTCACGCTGGACGGCCCGTCGATCAGCCGGCTGGTGATCGAACCCTG
>JASLAP010000031.1 GCA_030147065.1 Pseudonocardia sp.
GGGCCCGCGGGTCGCGGGCCCGGATGAACCGGATGTACTCGTCGACGTCGAGGGCGAAGCCGTCGCTCTCCTGCAGCAGGAACATGTCCACCCGCTTGCCGGTCTCCATCGGCTGGTCGGTCCACCGGCCGAAGGTCGGGATCGGCACCGCGATGCTGCTGCGCGTCCAGAGGTGGTCCATCCAGGTGATCAGCTCGGTGGACCCGTTGGCCATGGCGATGGTGGCCGGGTTGAGCTGCAGGACCTTGGCCAGCCGGGCGGCGATGGTGGCGTTGTCGCTGGGGTAGAACTTGAGCACCGACTCCAGGTTGTCGGCCAGCTCGGCGAACATCTCCGGGGTCGGGAAGTACGGGTTGCACGGGATGCAGAAGTCGACCAGGTGCCGGGCGCCGTCGCCGAGCGTGCGGGTCAGCTCGAAGAACGACGGGCTGTGGGCGGACTGTCCGAAGACGTCCGGTTCCGATCCGTGCCGCACGTGATCACTCCTGTCGTCCGCGCCGCGGGTGGGGCACTCGGGACCACGTGCGTCCGAGATCGCCAGTTCACCGACCGGTGACGCGTTCGTGACGTCGCCGAACCGCCCACCGGGTCAGAAGCCGTGCGCGACGACCGCCGGCAGCGTCCCGGTGCGCAGCCCGTCGAGCACGACCCGCTCGTGCGGGACGACCGGTTCGGGCAGGTCGTCGAGGGCGTACCAGCCCAGGCCGGCGATCTTGGCCGGTTCCGCGCCGACCGCTCGTCCGGACCAGCGGCGGACGGTGAAGAAGAAGTCCACCCGTTCGTCGATCGGCGAGCGGTTGCTCCGGGTGCGGTGCATGACCGTGACCGGGGTGAGCGCATCCGGCGCAACGACCACGCCGAGCTCCTCGGCGGCCTCCCGGCGGGCCGCGGCGAACACCGACTCCCCCTCCTCGACGTGCCCGGCCGCGCCGGCCGCCCAGTGGCCGTCCATGTAGCCGGTCCCGCGACGCAGCTGCAGCAGCACCTCGTCGCCCCGCTCACCCGCCCTCAGTTTTTTTTTTAATGATACGGCGACCACCGAGAATCGCACCCGCGAACCCTAGGCGGAGCCGACCGCCGGTCAGGTCGCGCAGCCCGCCCGCGGGGACGGCGGCGGACCCCAGGCCCCGACCCGGGGCCGGCTCGCCCACCACAGCCGGGCGTAGACGCGCAGCAGCGGCGAGGCACCGCGGTCGGCGTCGCGGCAGGCCCGCCGCAGCCTGGCGCCGGCCGCGGCGCGCTCCAGCTCGGTGCGGCGGGCGCGCACCAGGTGCGCGTACGGGTCCATCACGGCTCCTCCCGATCGGTCTGCGGGGAACGGGCGCCCCCGGCGACGGGCGCCCCGTCGGCCGGCGGGGGCAGCGGCAGGTAGCTCGCGGAGAAGATCCGCACCGGACGGGCGCCGGACGGGCGGGCGGCCGGGTCGTCGAGGCGGTCGTCGTAGCGGGCCAGCAGGGCCTCGACCTCGGCCTGGACGGCGACCAGCTCGTCCGGGGTGAGGTAGGGGGTGCGCCCGCGGATGATCGTGGCGTGCTGCCACGGCTCCGGCTCGCGGTCCCGACGGCGCAGGAACTCCCGCATCCGGCCGAGCTCGTGGTCGAGGAACGCCTCGCTGACGGCCTCGGCGGCCATCGCCGCCTCCGGCTCCAGCCCGTCGCTGCTCACGCTGAGGTGGCGGCTGGACCGGCGCCACGGCCGCTCCCGGCCGCGGCCGCCCTCGGCCTGCTCGACGAAGCCGTACTTGGCCAGCATCCCGAGGTGGTAGGAGCAGCTGGCCACGCTCTCCCCGGTGACCTCGGCGCAACGGGTCGCGGTGGCGGTGGACTCCAGGCCCAGCAGGTCCATCAGCTTCCACCGGGTGGGGTGGGACAGCGCCCGCAGCGCCCGCGGATCGGTCACCCGACCGGCGAGGTCCTCTGTCATGCGAGTCAAGATACCTTGCGCAAGACATCTTGAACAAGGTTCCTTGCGCAAGGAGGCTTGTGATGTAGCCGGCGAAAACCCGGTCAGCCTTGACCGGCCGATCACCCCTGCGTTACACCCGCAGGATGCTGCTGTCGACGATGCTCCCGTACAGCCAGGACCCCAGCGCCGGTGTCGCCAAGGTGGTGGAGATGGAGCGGGCCGGCCTGGACGTCGTCTGGGTGCCGGAGGCGTACAGCTTCGACGCGGTGTCGCTGATGGGTTTCCTGGCCGCGCGCACCGAGCGGGTGCAGATCGGCTCCGGGATCCTGCCGCTCTACAGCCGCACCCCGACGCTCACCGCGATGACCGCGGCCGGGCTGGACTCGCTGTCCGGGGGCCGGGCGATCCTCGGGCTCGGCGCGTCCGGGCCGCAGGTGATCGAGGGCTTCCACGGGGTGCCCTACGACAAGCCGGTGGCCCGCACCCGGGAGATCATCGACATCTGCCGGCAGGTCTGGCGCCGGGAGAAGGTGCAGCACGAGGGCATCTACACGATCCCGCTGCCGGCCGACCGGGGGACCGGGCTGGGCAAGCCATTGAAGATCATCAACCACCCGCTGCGGGCGGACATCCCGATCTGGGTGGCCGCGCTGGGCGACAAGAACCTGGAGATGACCGCCGAGCTGGCCGACGGCTGGCTGCCGTTCGCGGTGCTGCCCGAGCGGATGGCCGAGGTGTTCGGGCCCGCCCTGGCGGCCGGGAAGGCCAAGCGCTCGCCGGAGCTGGGTCCGCTGCAGATCACCGGCGGCGGCGTGCTGGCCCTGGAGGAGGAGATGTTCGAGCCCGCCCGGGCGATGGCCCGCGGCACCTCCGCGCTCTACATCGGCGGCATGGGCGCGCGCGGGCGCAACTTCTACAACACCGTCTTCGAGCGCCAGGGCTACCCGGCGGAGGCCAAGCTGATCCAGGACCTCTACCTCGACGGCCGCAAGGACGAGGCAGCCGCGGCGCTGCCGGACAGCTACCTGGAGCGGACCTCGCTGATCGGGCCGGCCGGGTTCGTCAGGGAGCGGATCGCGGCCCTGCGCGAGGCCGGCGTCACGCACCTGCACGTGAACCCGGTGAGCAAGGACCCGGCGAAGGTCATCGAGCAGGTGCGGGAGTGGCTGTGACCCGCGACGGTTCCGCGGCGTTCGAGTGACGACAGGCCCGGTGGTCGTTGACGGAGCGTGACCGCCCACACTCGGACCCGACAACCCGCCCCCGATCGCAGGAGCGCCCGTTGCTCGACCTCGCTCTCGCCGTCTCCGACCGACCGGCGAGGCCAGATCAGTACCGGTTCGTCGAAACGCACGCCTGGTGGCTGGGCACCTTCGGGCCGCACCAGCACCTCACCGAGCACCGCCTGCGGATGTGGGTGCCGCGCCGATCGGACCGGGAGTGGGTGCTGGTCCGCGAGCTGACCGGCGCCCAGCGCTGGCTCACCGGCTCGGCCGAGGCCGCCCGCGCGGACGGCTTCGACCTGCGCGACGTGGCCCCGGTCGGCCGGTTCGCCGCCCGGCACGGCCAGTTCGACACCGGCTCGCCGGCCGACGACCTGGACCTCGACCCGGATCCGGAGGCACGCTGCGTGAGCACCGACGCGGTGCCGCGGGGCAGCTGGAAGGCGCCCACCCCGGAGTTCTTCGCCCGGCTGCCGGTCGACCCGCAGCGGCTGCTGGCGATGCTGCTGGAGGACAACCCGGGCGCCTGGTTCGGGCCGTTCGCCGCGGCGGTGACCGCGCTGCGCACCGGGCTCGTCCCGGCGCCGCTGCGCGCGGCGCTCTACAAGGCCGTGACCGGGCTGCCCGACGTGCGCGTCGACCGGGTGCCGAACCTGGACGGGCACGACTGCCTGGCCCTGGTGCACGACGCCGGGCGCACCCGCACCGAACTCCTGGTCGACCCGGCCGACGGGCAGTTCGCCGGCGAGCGCGACACCCTGCGCTCGGACTCCCGGTGCGGGCTGCCGGCCGGCACAGTGATCAGCACGACCGCCGTGCGGACCGCCGTCGTGGACGGTCCCGGCCTGCGCCCGGAGGCCAGCACCGCGTGACGCGGTTGCCCCGGCGCGCGACGGGGCAACCATCCGTGGGGTGGCGCCGCGGCCCGGCGTGCGGTATGCGCCCCCAGCCCGGAGGACTAACCTGGCCTGGAGTCCTCGGCGATGACGATGCGATCCGATCAAGGCGGTCCTCAGCGTGTCCAGCAGCAGTACCTCCAGCCCCGCCGGCCAGTTCGGCCCCAACGAGTGGCTCGTCGAGGAGATGTACCAGCGCTTCCTCGACGACCCCAAGTCGGTCGACCCGGCCTGGCACGAGTTCTTCGCCGACTACCGCGCGGGTGACGCCGACGGCGGGACCAGCCCGGACCGGGAGGAGGACGGCGGCTCCGACTCGGCCTCCGACAGCCCCCCGCGGACCGCGGCGGAGGACACCAGCGAGGACGCCGGGAAGGACACCGGCCAGGACGCGGCCGGGGCCGACCGGGCGGCGAGCAACGGCCGGGCCCGGACCATCGCCCCGGCGCCCACCCCGACCGCCGAGCGGGCCGAGCCGACCGAGCGCCGCCGGGTGGCCGACCGGGCGGCGATGCCGGCCAGCGGGACCGACCGGTCGGAACCGACGACCGGCGCCAAGGACGGGGCCGGCAAGGACGGGGCCAAGGACGGCGCGAAGGCCCGCTCCGGCGGGCGGGCGGCCAAGCCGGCCGCGGGCAGCACGTCGCAGGCCGCCCGGCCGGCCGCCGCCGGCACCGGCGAGGACTCGGTGTCGCCGCTGCGCGGCGCGGCCGGCGCGGTGGTCAAGAACATGAACGCCTCGCTGAGCGTGCCCACCGCCACCAGCGTCCGGGCGGTGCCGGCGAAGCTGCTCGCCGACAACCGGGTGGTGATCAACAACCAGCTCAAGCGGACCCGCGGCGGGAAGATCTCCTTCACGCACCTGATCGGCTTCGCGGTGGTCAAGGCGCTGGCCGAGTTCCCGGTGATGAACCGACACTTCGTCGAGACCGACGGCAAGCCGACCGTGGTCCAGCCCGAGCACGTCAACCTCGGCCTGGCCATCGACCTGCCCGGCAAGAACGGCCAGCGGTCGCTCGTGGTGGTGTCGATCAAGGGCTGCGAGGCGATGAACTTCGCCCAGTTCTGGTCGGCCTACGAGGACATCGTGCGCAAGGCCCGCAACGGCGCGCTGCAGGCCGAGGACTTCGCCGGCACCACGATCAGCCTCACCAACCCGGGCACCCTGGGCACCAACCACTCGGTGCCGCGGCTGATGCAGGGCCAGGGCACGATCGTCGGGGTCGGCGCGATGGAGTACCCCGCGGAGTTCCAGGGCGCCAGCGAGACCCGGCTGGCAGAGCTCGGCATCAGCAAGATCATCACGTTGACCTCGACCTACGACCACCGGATCATCCAGGGCGCCGAGTCCGGCGACTTCCTGCGCCGGGTGCACGCCCTGCTGCTCGGCGAGGACGAGTTCTACGACGGCATCTTCCGCTCGCTGCGGGTGCCCTACGAGCCGATCCGCTGGGTCAAGGACATCCCCGAGGGCGCGGTCGACAAGACCGCCCGGGTGATCGAGCTGATCGACGCCTACCGCACCCGCGGGCACCTGATGGCCGACACCGACCCGCTGAACTACCGCCAGCGCCGCCACCCCGACCTGGACGTGCTCTCGCACGGGCTCACCCTGTGGGACCTCGACCGCGAGTTCGCCGTCGGCGGGTTCGGCGGCCAGGAGCGGATGAAGCTGCGCGACGTGCTCGGTCTGCTGCGCGACTCCTACTGCCGGACCATCGGCACCGAGTACATGCACATCGCCGACCCGGCCCAGCGCGACTGGCTGCAGGAGCGGATCGAGGTGCCGCACCAGAAGCCCAACCCGGCCGAGCAGAAGTACGTGCTGAGCAAGCTCAACGCGGCCGAGGCGTTCGAGACCTTCCTGCAGACCAAGTACGTCGGCCAGAAGCGGTTCTCGCTGGAGGGCGGCGAGACCGTCATCCCGCTGCTGGACGCGGTGCTGGACAAGGCGGCCGAGCACGAGCTCGACGAGGTCGTGATCGGCATGCCGCACCGCGGCCGGCTCAACGTGCTGGCCAACATCGTCGGCAAGCCGATCAGCCAGATCTTCCGCGAGTTCGAGGGCAACCTCGACCCGGGCCAGGCGCACGGCTCCGGCGACGTGAAGTACCACCTGGGCGCGGAGGGCAAGTACTTCCGGATGTTCGGCGACGGCGAGACCGTGGTGTCGCTGGCGTCCAACCCGTCGCACCTGGAGGCCGTGGACCCGGTGCTGGAGGGCATCGTCCGGGCCAAGCAGGACCTGCTGGACAAGGGCCACGACAACGGCTACACGGTGCTGCCGCTGATGCTGCACGGCGACGCCGCCTTCGCCGGGCAGGGCGTGGTGGCCGAGACGCTGAACCTGGCGCTGCTGCGCGGCTACCGCACCGGCGGCACCGTGCACGTGGTGGTCAACAACCAGGTCGGCTTCACCACCGCGCCGGAGCACTCGCGCAGCTCGCAGTACTGCACCGACGTGGCCAAGATGATCGGCGCCCCGGTCTTCCACGTGAACGGCGACGACCCGGAGGCCTGCGTCTGGGTGGCCAAGCTGGCCGTGGAGTACCGCGAGCGCTGGCACAACGACGTCGTCATCGACATGATCTGCTACCGCAGGCGCGGCCACAACGAGGGCGACGACCCGTCGATGACCCAGCCCTCGATGTACGACGTGATCGACGCCAAGCGCAGCGTCCGCAAGATCTACACCGAGTCGCTGATCGGCCGCGGGGACATCTCCATGGGCGAGGCCGAGCACGCGCTCAAGGACTTCTCCAACCAGCTCGAGCACGTGTTCAACGAGGTCCGCGAGCTGGAGAAGACCCCGGCCCGGGTCAGCCCCTCGGTCGAGCACGAGCAGCTGGTCCCGCCGGACCTGGACACCTCGGTCCCGCTGGAGGTGATCCACCGGATCGGCGACGCGCACGTCGAGCTGCCCGAGGGGTTCACCGTGCACCCGCGGGTCAAGCCGGTGCTGCAGCGCCGGCACACGATGTCGCGCGAGGGCGGCGTCGACTGGGCGTTCGGCGAGCTGATCGCGCTGGGCTCGCTGGTGATGGACGGCAAGCTGGTCCGGCTGTCGGGCCAGGACACCCGGCGCGGCACGTTCGTGCAGCGGCACTCGGTGGTGATCGACCGCCGGACCGGCGAGGAGTACTACCCGCTGCGCAACCTGTCGGAGAACCAGGAGCGGTTCCTGCCCTACGACTCGGCGCTCTCCGAGTTCGCCGCGGTCGGCTTCGAGTACGGCTACTCGGTGGCCAACCCGAACGCGTTCGTGGCCTGGGAGGCCCAGTTCGGCGACTTCGTCAACGGCGCCCAGCCGATCATCGACGAGTTCATCTCCTCCGGCGAGGCCAAGTGGGGCCAGACCTCCGACGTCGCGCTGCTGCTGCCGCACGGCATGGAGGGCCAGGGGCCGGACCACTCCTCGGGCCGGATCGAGCGGTTCCTCACGCTGTGCGCCGAGGGCTCGATGACGGTGGCCTACCCGACCGAGCCGGCGAACTACTTCCACCTGCTGCGCCGGCACGCCCTGGACGGCATCCAGCGCCCGCTGGTCGTGTTCACCCCCAAGTCGATGCTGCGCAACCGGGCCGTGGTCAGCCCGCTGTCCGACTTCACCGGTGGCCGGTTCCGCCCGGTGATCGACGACCCGCGCCACCGCGACGCCGAGGGCGGCGCCACCGAGGTGCGCAGGGTGCTGCTGTGCACCGGGAAGATCTACTACGAGCTGCTGGCGGCCCGGGACAAGCGCGAGGTCACCGACACCGCGATCGTCCGCCTGGAGCAGCTCTACCCGGTGCCCGAGCGCCAGCTCGGCGCGGTGCTCGACCGGTACCCGAACGCCGAGCAGGTGCGCTGGGTGCAGGAGGAGCCGGCCAACCAGGGGGCCTGGCCGTTCCTGGGCCTGGAGCTGCCCGAGCGGCTGCCCCGGCTGGTCGGCATGCGCCGGGTGAGCCGCCGGCGGATGGCCGCTCCGGCGGCCGGGTCGTCCAAGGTGCACGAGGTCGAGCAGGCCGGCGTGATCGAGTCGGCGTTCGCCGACTGAGCACGGAGTCCGCGCCCGCGGCCCCCGCCCGGCTGGTCCGGACGGGGGCCGCGGTGCGTCCGGGGGCAACTCTCCGGAGCCGGTCTGTAGCGCTCCCGGGTGATGTCGCGATATGTGATCGGCTTCTCACTCGATCATTCGTCGGGGGTGACGCGAGAGGCCCGCGGAGGACGAACTCCCGCGCACCGGCGCGCCCGTGCGGCGCCGGGCGTGCGTCGCTGTGGGCCCTGCCCCCTTCCGGCCGTGCTCAGGTCCGAGGCCCTCACCCGCACTCCCCGCCGGCGCTCCCCCACACCCCGGCGGCCGAGCGCAGTCGAGCGACAGGGAGTACCTAGACGTGAAGAGCATGATCGCGCTGTCCATCGCCGCGATGGCAGCCGCAGTGGCCTTCTCCCCGGTGGAGCCGCCGCCCGTGCCGCCGAACCAGCCGCAGGCGCTGGCCGACGCGGAGCGGACCGTGCAGTGCCGCAACAACGTCCGGGACGCGCAGCTGATCAACCGCCGGATCGCCAACAGCCAGCCCGGTGACGAGATCATCTTCGAGGGTCCGTGCCTGGTCAACCAGACCATCAAGCTGCTGGGTGACCGCGCCTACCGGGGCCGGTCGCGCACCGGGACGACCATCATGCAGGCGGACGGGGCCAACCTGCCGGCGATCTTCGCCAGCGACAGCTACCTCGACAACTCGCCGACCACCGGCCTGCCGATCGCGCTGCGGTCGCTGACGGTCGACGGCAACGTCGAGAACAACCCGACCGCCGGCGACTCGATCGTGATCCGCTCCTGGCAGACGGTCGTCGAGGACATCGAGATCAACGGCAGCGTCCGCCACGGGATCCGGCTGACCAGCGTCTCGGCCGACGGCACCCGGCTGACCAACACCGAGGTCAACGGCCGGATCTCCAGCATGCAGATCAACAGGTCCGGCGGCAGCGGCCTCTACGTCGAGGACCCGGGCAACTCGGTCACCGACTGGCAGTTCAAGGACAGCTACGTCGCCGGCACCGGCGCCGACGGCGTCCACATGGACAACGTCGCGGGCTGGCTGATCACCGGCAACCACATCTACGGCGTCGACGGCGACCACGCGCTGTGGGCCAACCGGCTCTACGGATCCTCGATCAGCGACAACTACATCGAGGACTTCGGCACGGTCGGCATCCTGGCCAGGGTGCAGGGCGGCGCGGCCAGCGTGATCGCGAACAACCGCATCTTCAAGTTCAACGACGGCACCGGCACCTTCCTGCTCGTCGAGGGCAACTACAGCAACGCGAAGGCCGCCGTGACCGGCAACGCCATCCGCGGCAACGGCGAGGGCATCGGCATCGAGTACCGCAAGGGCAACGCGGTGAGCCTGGAGGTCACCTCGACCGGCAACCTGGTCACCGACGTCACCACCCCGCGCGTGGTCGGTGAGGGCGTCATCCTCAACCCGGGCGTCCGGGTCGCGGACGACGGCACCGTCTGAGAGGGCGTTGTAGAACCTGGTGGTCGCTCAGCGTGGCTGCTGTGCTAGCCGATCTTGATCGGTGATCATCCGGTCGGGTGTGCAGGTGTACATGTGGCCACGCCGCGACGTCCTACGACTCGTCGATGTCCTACGACTCGTCGATGACCGACGCCCAGTGGGCGTTGATCGAGCCGCTGCTGCCCCGGACCAACCCGCGCCTGGGTGGGCGTCCGCATGTCTACTCCCGCCGGTTGATCATCGACACGATCAGCTATGTGCTGGTCAGCGGGTGCGCGTGGCGGATGGTGCCGCACGATCTGGCGCCCTGGAGCATCGCCTACCAGTGGTTCGCGGCCTGGACCGCGGACGGCACCTGGGACCGGGTCCATGACGTGTTGCGCGATGCGGTGCGCATCGCCGACGGGCGTGATCCGCAGCCCTCGGCTGCGGTGTTGGACTCCCAGTCGGCCAAGTCCAGCGAGGGCGGCGAGCAAATCGGCTACGACGCCGGGAAACGGGTCCGCGGCCGCAAGCGCCATCTGCTGGTCGACACCCTCGGGCTGGTGCTGAAGGTGGTGGTGCACTCCGCGGCGGTGCAGGACCGCGCCGGGGCCAAACTCGTCCTCGGCGGGGTGCGCCAGCGGTTCCCGCTGCTCGGGCTGGTCTGGGTTGACGGCGGCTACGTCAACTCCGTCGATGCCGGGCTGGTCGGTTGGGCCCAGCGCAGCGAGGGTGTCGAGGTGGTGGCGGTACCGCGCAACGCCGACGTGAAAGGGTTCCAGGTGCTGCCCCGGCGTTGGGTGGTGGAACGGACCTTCGGCTGGTTGACGAGGTGTAGACGGTTGGCTCGGGACTACGAACGCAAGACCGCTCATGCCGAGGCGATGGTCAAGTTCGCGATGATCCGGCTGATGGCGGCCAGGCTGGCTGGCGAGGAACTTCCCCCACCGACCAGCCCGGTGGAGATCGAGGCAGCCCGTCGGCTAGCAGAAGACCTCAAGGACTGACCGGGCAGGTTCTACAACGCCCTCTAAGGCCGAGGAGCGAGAGCGCAAGCAGCAGCGGGATGCGGAGGGCAAGGCCGAGGCCGAACGCTTGACCATGGCCCTTGACCAGCGGATTACTGAGCTGAGCTCGATCCTGGTGCGAGGACTCGACCGCAGTGCCTGTTTCGACTGGTTGGCGTGCCGCCGCACCGATGAACCGCCGCCGCTGGACCTCGGACACCGTGGGGTCCCGGCCCGGCAGCCGACTTGGCTCGATTTCCGCCCGGAAGAGCCGGGGGTTGTCGGTGGGCTGTTCGGTGGTCGGGGTCGGTACGAGCAGCGCGAAGCGGCGGCCAGGGAGCGGTATCGGGAAGCGCTGCGCGTCTACGACGAGGACGAGGCTCGTCGACGTGTGTGGGTGCAGGAGCAGGAGGCGGCCCACGGAACGCGGGTGGCAGCGCATCGGGAAAGGTGGGAGTGCACAACTGTGGGTGGGAGGCGCTGCGCGACGGTGTCGAGCGGCGCGACCGTGGTTCGGTCGACGTCTTCCTCAAGCTGATCCTCGACGCGGTTCCGCTGCCCGAAGGCTTCCCGCGGAGGGCGGAGGTCGCCTACTCGCCCCGCGGCGAGCAGGCGGTGGTCCGGGTGGAGCTGCCGCCGCTGGAGGTGGTGCCGGAGGTGGCCGGCTACTGGTACGTGATGAAGGACGAGCAACGGCGGGAGAAGACCCGGCCGGCGGCGCAGCGCGCCCAGCTCTACCGCACCGTGGTGTGCCAGGTCGCGTTGTTGCATCTGCGCGACCTGCTCGAGGCCGACCCGGCATTGGAGAGCGTCGAGTTCGGTGGGCACGTGCACGCTGTCAACCCGGCCACCGGGCAGCGGGAGTACGTGTGCCTGGTCAGCGTCGCTGTCGATCGTGAGCGGTTCGCGGGATTGAACCTGCGCGATGTCGACCCGGAGGTGTGCCTGGGCCATCTCAACGCCCTGGTGTCCCGGCATCCGCACGCGGTGGAGCCGGTGACGCCGGTGCGCGACTTCGACCGCGCGAAGTACTCCTTCGTCGACCCGGTGGACGTCGTGGCCGGCCTCGACTCGCGCACGGACCTCACGAAGATGGACGCGACCGCCTTCGAACAGTTCGTTCGCCAGGTCTTCGAGGCCATGGGCATGCAGGGCTGGAACACCGAACGCAGCGGCGACGACGGCGTGGACGCGGTCGTGTTCAACAAGGACCCCATCGTCGGTGGCCTGACCATCGTGCAGGCAAAGCGCTACACGCGCGTGGTCGGAGTGAGTCACGTCCGCGAGCTCGTCGGTGCGATGGACGAGAAGCGCGCCGGGCGCGGAATCATCGTCACGACATCGTGGTTCGCGAGCGGCTGCTGGACCAAAGCGCGCGACAACGGACGCGTCGAGCTGATCGAGGGTGCGCATTTGCGCCAACTGGTCAAGGACCATCTCGACCTCGACGTCCTCGTCGCGCAGCCCAGTCGCCGCCGAAATCCGTGACGATAACCAGCGCGGGTGGATCCGAGGTCGTCGGCGGGCTCCGCCACGGACTGTGCTCGTCGAGGTCGAGCGCGGCTGATCAGCTGCTCGGGGTCGCCACCGCAA
>JASLAP010000127.1 GCA_030147065.1 Pseudonocardia sp.
AGCGGCGGGCGGGGCGGCCGCAGCCAGGGCACGGGCGAGCCCGGCCACGGTGGGGTGGGCGAAGACGGTGGACAGCGGGACGTCGCGACGCAGCGCCGCACCGAGCCGGGTGGCCACCTGGATGGTCTGCAGCGACTGGCCGCCGAGCGCGAAGAAGTCGTCGTCGACGCCCGCCGGGCGCACCCCCAGCACCTCCTGCCAGACCTCCAGCACCAGGCGCTCGTGCTCGTCGCGCGGCTGGGCCGCTCCGGGTGGCTGGTCTCCGCCGCCCGGCGGGGACGACCGCAGCGCCGCACGGTCGAGCTTCCCGTTCGCGGTCCGCGGGAGCTGCTCCACCGCCACCACCGAGGCGGGGACCATCGGCCCGGGCAGCGCGGCGCGGACGTGGCGGCGCACCTCGTCGGGCAGCCCGTCGAGCGACCGGGGTGCCCCGGACGCCACGATGTACGCGACCAGCCGAACGCCGCCCGCGGCGACGGGGGCCGGGACGACCGCGGCCTCGCGCACCCCGGGATGCGCGGTGAGCACCGACTCGACGGCGGCGGGATCCACCCGGTACCCGCTGATCTTGAGCTCGTCGTCGACCCGGCCGACGAACTCCAGCTGCCCGTCGCTGCGCCGCCGCACGCGATCGCCGGTGCGGTAGGCCCGCACGCCGTCGACCGGGACGAAGCGGTGCGCGGTGAGCTCGGGACGGCGGTGGTAGCCCTCGGCCAGACCACCGCCGGCGAGCAACAGCTCGCCGTCCACCACGGCCGCGCGGACACCGGGCAGCGGGAGACCGATCGGCACGGCCTCGTCGGGGCCCGGGTCGTGTCCCGGATCGGGGCCCAGCTCCGCCGCGGTGGCCACCACGGTTGCCTCGGTCGGCCCGTAGGTGTTGATCAGGCGGACCCCGCTGCCGACGGCGGCGCGCCACCCGGCGACCCGGGAGGGCAGAGCCGCCTCGCCGCCGATGATCACGGTGCGGACCGCGGTCGGCAGCCGGGCGGTCCCCTGCTCCAGCACGAACACGAGCTCGTGCCAGTAGGCCGTGGGCAGGTCGAGCACGGTGACGGCGAGCCGCTCGCACTCGGCGAGCAGGCGCGGGACGGACTCCCCCATCTCCGCCGTGCGCACCACCAGCGTGGCGCCCGCCCCGAGCGTCACGAAGATCTCCTCGATGCTGGCGTCGAACTGCAGCGGGGCGAACTGCAGTACCCGGTCTGCCGCGGTGACGCCGTAGCGCTCCAACGCCCCCGCGACGAAGCGGTCGAGCGCGGGCCGGCCGATGCGAACGCCGTTGGGCGTCCCCGTCGAGCCGGAGGTGTAGGCGAGGTAGGCATCGGCGCCCGTCGGAGCGGTCGCCGGGCCGTCCGCGGGCACCGGGCGGTCCACCGGCTGCGGGCCGGGGAGCAGGTGCGGGATCCCGCCGGCGAGTGCGGCGTCCGCGGCGGCGGCCACCACCGCGCACGCTCCGGCGTCGGCCAGCACCGCACGGACCCTGGCGGGCGGCCCGTCCGGGTCCAGCAGCACGAACGGGATCCCGGCGTGCAGGGCGGCCAGCGCTGCGATGACGGCGTCCGCCCCGTGCCGCAGGGCGATCGCCACCGGCTGGTCGGGCGGTCCGGCGAGGGCCGCCAACCGCGCTGCGAGCCCGCGGGCGACCCGCTCCAGGTCGGCGTAGCCCAGTTCGAGCCCGTCGTGGACCACCGCCGTCCACCCGGGCGACCGGGCCGCGTGCCCGGCGATGCGCCGCACCAGCGGCTCGACCGGCTCCGGCAGCGGTGGGCCGTCGATCCATTCCACGCGGGCCGCGGGCGACGGCCCCGGCAGCCGCGCGACCGGGACGTCCGGGGCGGCGATGGCCGCGTCGAGCAGGGCCAGGTAGTCGTCGGCCCACCGCTCGACCGTGGAACGGTCGAACACGTCGGTGGCGAACTCCAGCGTGGCGTGCAGGACCTGCTCGCGCAGGCTCAGGTCCAGCGACAGGTCGGTGAGGGTGGTGCCGTTGTGGACCTGCCCCCTGGTGTCGGACGGCACCAGGTTGAAGGCGACCTGCTGCGGCGGCAGGCGCCCCGCGGTGGCGCTGTGCTCCACCCCGTCGAGCACTCCGGCCCCGACGCGGGCGGCCACCGTGCGGAAGGACGGCTCGCCCGACAGGTCCACCCGGACCACCACCGAGGTGACGAACATGCCGATCAGCGGCTGCAGCTCGGGCAGCGAGCGGACGCCGACGGGGCAGCTCACCGCCACGTCGCTGCGGCCGCCGACCCGACCCAACAGCACCGCGAACGCGGCGAGCAGCGTCATGAACGGGGTCCGCCCGTTGCGCTGCGACCACCCGTTCACCGCCGCGGTGCGGGCCGGGCCCAGCGCGAACCGGTGGATGCCCGCCCGCCGGTCGCGGACCGCGGGGGGCGGGCGGTCGGTGGGCAGCCCTGGGTCGGCGGGCAGGCCCGCCAGTGCCGCCGCCCAGTACGCCGCGCCGTCGGCGGCCGCCTCGGCGGTGAGCTGGTCGAGCTGCCAGACGGTGTAGTCGGCGTACTGGATGGGCAGGTCGGGCAGCCGCGGCGCCCGACCCGCCATCTCCGCCGCGCAGGACTCCAGCAGTTCGGCCACGAACAGGTCCGACGAGCCACCGTCGAACACCGCGTGGTGGCAGACGACGAGCAGCTGAAGGTCGTCGTCGCGGACGCGGACCAGGGTCGCCCGCCACAGCGGTGCCCGGTCCGGCGCCACGGGGTCGGCGATGTACGCCGCGGCGTGGGCGTCGAGATCGCCGCCCGTCCGCCGGAGATCGGTCTCGGCGAGCTCGATCGGCACCGCCGGGTGCACCAGCTGCACCAGGCGGGCCGGCGGGCCGTCCTCCAGCCGGAAGGCCGTGCGCAGCGACTCGTGCCGCGCCACCACCCGCGCGAGCGCGCGGCGGGCGGTGTCCGCCCCGCACCCGGCGGGCAACGGCAGCCGGAGGCCGACGTTGTAGAGCGGTAGCCCCGGTTCGAGCATGCCGACGAACCAGACGCGTTCCTGGGCCGGGGAGGCCGGGAAGACGTCCGGTTCGACCGGTCCGCTCACGGGGCCGCCGGCGGATCCGACCGCCGCGGCTGCCGGGGGATGGAGCTGGTCCCGGGAGCCGGCTCGGCGGGTTCCGCCGAGGCCGCCTCGGCGCTGCGGGCCTGCTCGACCAGCGCGGCCACGCCGGCCGCGGTGGGCTCCTCGAACAGGCTGCGCATCGGCAGCTTCACCCCGGCCTGCTTGCGGATCAGCGCGATCAGCTGCACCGCGACCAGCGAGTTGCCGCCGAGCTCGAAGAAGTCGTCGTCGACGCCGATGTCGGCACCGCCGAGCACCTCCCCGAAGACCCGCACCACCAGGGCCTCGGTGTCGGTGCGGGGGGCGACGTAGCCCTCCGAGCGGGGCCGGGTCGCGGCGGTCGAGGCCACCGCGCCCGCGGCGACCCCCTCCACCGCGTCGGTGGTCAGACCGCCGACCTGCGCCATGAAGGTGGGCAGCGGCACGGCGGTGACCACGACCTGCGCACCGAGCGGGTTGGCCAGCAGGCGGTGGAAGGCCTCCACCCCGTCGGCCGGGCTGATCCCGGCCTGCGCGGACCCCGCCGGGGCCGCCGGCGCCGGCGTCGACACCTCGGCGGCGGGCGCCGGGTCGGTGGTGACCGTGGTGAGCACGGCGTCGGGGTCGACGCGGCGCAGCACGTACTCCTCGATGCGCGCGATCTCCACGCCGTCGTCGTCCATCAGGGTCACGTCGGCCACGATCACCTCGGCGCCACCCCCGGTGCGGAAGCTCAGGTGGCTCCACATCCGGCGGGGCATCGGTGCCCGGGTGAGCACCCGGCCGTAGCTCAGCGGCAGGTAGTGGCCCACCACGCTGAACCGCGCGAACGAGGTGGCCTCGTCGAGGATGCCCGGGTGCAGCACCCAGCGGTGCAGGTCGCCCGCCACCAGGTCGTCGGGTTCGAGCAGGCCCAGCGCCTCGTTGTCGCCGGTGTACCAGGTGCGCAGGTTCTGCCAGTGCGGGCCGTAGGTGAGCAGGCTCGACAGCGCGACCCCGCCATACCCGCCCGCCTGCGCGCAGCGCTGGCGGATCGCGACCAGGTCGTGCACCGGCGCCGTCCCCGGGTCGATCCAGCCGGCGCTGCCGCGGGCGTGGGTGGCGACCCGGCCCCCGGCCAGGCTCTGCACCTGCAGCTCGGCACCGTCGGGGTCCGGGGTGAACGACACCCGCAGCTGCGCGCTCGTGCCGTCGGGCACCGGCATGGGCTCGACGAAGACGAGGTCCCGCAGCTCGACCACGGCACCGGGCGGGCGCTCGGGCAGCGCCACGGAGGCCGCGGCGCGGGCCGCCTCGACGTAGCCGGTGCCCGGCATGAGCGGCACCGGGGACATCCGGTGCTCGTCGAGCACCCAGTGGGTGGCCGCGGAGACCTCACCGCTGACCCACGGCAGGCCGTCGGCGGGCTCGTGCCGCTCGACCAGCATCGGGTGCTCCAGGGCCGTCACCGCGGCCGGTCCAGCGGCACCGGCGTCCGGCGCAGCGGCCGGGTCGGCCACCGCGGCGAGGCCGGTCGGCTCCGCCTCGGCGGCCATGCCGACCTCCAGCCAGCCGCCCCAGTCGACCGACAGGACCCGGCCGCGCCAGCCGTGCGCCCCGCGGGCGTGGGCGTCGAGGAAGGCGTTGGCGGCGCAGTAGTCCAGCTGCCCGAAGCCGCCCGCCACGGCGGTGATCGACGAGCACAGCAGCACGAAGTCCAGGTCGAGGTCGCCGAACGCCTCGCGCAGGGCGAGCACACCGCGCACCTTGGGGGCGAACACGCCCTCGGCGACCGCCCGCTCCTTCACCTCCGTGACACCCCCGCCGGGCACCCCGGCCGCGTGCACGATGCCGGAGATCGGGCCGAAGGCGGCGGTGGCCTCACGGCGCACCCGGCGCAGGTCCTCGGCGTCGGTGACGTCGGCGGCGAGCACGAGTGCCTCACCGCCCGCCTCCTCGATGCGGCGCACCGCGGAGATCGCCCGGCGCACCGGCTCCGGGGTCTGCGCGTCGGTGAGCAGGTCGTCCCAGCGCACCCGCGGCGGCAGACCGCGACGCGACAGCAGCACCACCCGCGCGCGGTGCCGCCAGGCCATGTCCTCGGCCAGCGTGATGCCGATGCCGCCGAGGCCCCCGGTGATCAGGTAGACGCCGGCCTCGCGCACGGCGGGCCCGCCCTTGTCGGGCAGCCCGACGTGCTCGTGGTCCTGCACCCACCGGCGTCCGGCCCGCAGCGCCACGACCGGGCTGAGGCCCGCGCCGTCGGTCTCCGGGCGGTGGGTCAGCGCGGCGACGACGTCCTCGTCCCGCCCGGCCGGGTCGAGGTCGAGGTGCCGCACCGCCAGCCAGGGCAGCTCCAGCGGCACCACCCGGGCGTAGGCGGTGAGGGTCGCGTGCTCGGGGGACACCAGGTCGGCCCCGGTGACGTCCGCGGTTCCCCGGGTGAGCACCTCCAGGCGCACCCGGTCGGGGTGCTCACCCGCGGCCAGCGCCTGGACCAGGCCCAGCGCGCTGAAGAACCCGCGGTCCTGAGCCGCCCACACGTCCTGCGACGGCGCCGGGGCGGCTGCCCAGGCGTGCACGATCCGGTCGGGGACACCGCTCGTCGCCAGGTCGGCCAGCAGCGCGTCGTAGTCCTCCCGCTCGGCCGGTCGCACGGTGTATCCGGTCGCCGTGCGGGCGAACGCGTCGCCGGGGCGCACCTCGACCACGTCGGTGCCCGCGGCACGGAGCAGCGCGGCGAGCGGGCCGTCGTCGACGAAGGCCAGGCAGCGGGCGGTCGGGGCCTCCGTGGAGACGCCGGGGGGCAGCTGGCGCCACACCGGTGCCCAGGCGAAGTCCTCGATGCCGACGCGGCCACCCAGCTCGGAGCGCGAGGAGATCACGGTGTTCTGGGCCATGAACCCCCCGGCGTCCGCGGCGGGCTCGATCCAGGCTCGGGTGCGCTCCCACGGGTAGGTCGGCAGCGCGACCACCCGCGCGCGCGGCACGACGGCGTCGGCGGCGGAGGTCAGTCCCCTGGTCCAGAGGCTGCCCGCGGCCTGGCGGATCGCGCGCTGGTCCGACGCGGCGTCCCGCGGTCCGGGCAGGCTCGCCAGCGGAGCCGGGGCCTCCCGGGAGAGCATGGCGCGCACCAGCCCGCCCAGCTGCCGGCCGGGACCGCACTCGAGGAAGGTCCACTCGCCGTCGGCCAGCAGCCGGGTCACCCCGTCGCCGAAGCGCACCGGCTCACGCAGGTGCCGGGCCCAGTACGACGGGTCGGTCGCCTGCTCCGCGGTGATCCAGTCACCGGTGACGTTGGACAGGAACGGCATGCTCGGCGCCGTACGGGGGATCGACGCCACCAGGTCGCGGAAGGCGGGCAGGACCGGTTCCATCATCGTGGAGTGGAACGCGTGCGAGGTCCGCAGCAGCGTGGCGCCCGCCTCGTCGGCACCGACGGTCTCGGCGAACCGCTCGACCAGCGGCGTCGGCCCGGCCACGACGCAGGTGCCCGGCGCGTTGATCGTGGCGATGTCCAGCCCGGCGGGCAGCAACGGGCGGACGTGCTCCTCATCGAGGCGGACGGCGAGCATCGACCCGGCGGGCATGCGCTGCATCAGCGCGCCCCGCGCGAGCACCAGGCGCAGCGCGTCGGGCAGTGTGAACACGCCCGCGACCGTGGCGGCGACGTACTCGCCGATGCTGTGGCCCAGCATCGCGGCGGGCTCGACGCCCCAGGAGCGCCACAGCCGTGCCAGCGCGTACTCCACGACGAACAGGGCGGGCTGGGTGCGGCTGGTGCGGCGCAGCTCCTCCTCGCCGTCGGCGGCGAACAGGATCCGGCGGATGTCGCCCAGCTCCGCGCCCTCGGCGTGCCCGGCGAGGATCTCCGCGCACTCGTCGACGGTGCCGCGGAAGACCGGCTCGGTCTCGTAGAGCCGCGCCCCCATCCCCGCGTACTGGGCGCCCTGGCCGGAGAACAGGAACGCCACCCGCGGCTCGCGCCGGGGCGCCGTGCCGGTGACCAGGCGCTTGCGGTCCTCCAGCGCGGCCACGGCGTCGGCGACGTCGGAGGCCACGACGACGGCGCGCTGCGCCAGCTCACGCCGGCCCCGGCGCAGGGTGTGCGCGACGTCGGCCAGGTGGAGCTCGGGATGCGCGGCGAGGTGCTCGCGCAGCTGCCGCACCGCGGCCTCCAGCGCGGTGGGGGTGCGGGCCGAGAGCTGCAGCAGGTGCTCGCCGGACTCCGCGGGCGCGGCGGGCTCGCGGGTCGGGGCCTGCTGCAGGATCGCGTGGGCGTTGGTGCCGCCGATGCCGAACGAGCTCACCGCGGCCCGCCGGGGCGCGTCGCCGGTCTCCCACGGGGTCAGCTCGGCGGCGACGTAGAACGGGTTCTCCCCGAAGTCGATCTTCGGGTTGGGCTCGGTGTAGTGCAGCGACGGCGGGATCACGCCGTGCTCCAGCGCCAGCACGGTCTTGATCAGGGCGGCGATGCCCGCGGCCTGGCCGAGGTGGCCGATGTTGGACTTGACCGAACCGATCGCGCACCAGCCGCGCTCGTCGGTGTCGCGCTGGTAGACGGTGCTCAGCGCGCCGACCTCGATCGGGTCGCCGAGCGAGGTGCCGGTGCCGTGCGCCTCGACGTAGGTGATCGAGCGCGGGTCCACCCCGGCCATGCCCAGGGTCTGGGCGATCACCGCGGCCTGGCCCTCCGTGCTCGGGGCGGAGAAGCCCACCTTGGTGTCGCCGTCGTTGTTGATGGCGTTGCCCAGCACCACGGCGCGCACGTTGTCGCCGTCGGCGATCGCGTCCTCCAGCCGCTTGAGGACCACCGCGCCACCGCCGCTGCCCCAGATCGTGCCCTTGGCATCGACGTCGAAGGGCCGGCAGTGCCCGTCGGGCGCGACGATGCCGTCCTCGTCGTAGAGGTAGCCGTGCCCCGGTGGGACGTCGATGGTGGCCCCGCCGGTGACGGCCACGTCGCACTCGCCGTTGCGCAGCGCCTCGCACGCCAGGTGCAGCGCCACGAGCGAGCTGGAGCAGGCCGTGTTCATCGTCAGGCTCGGGCCGCGCAGCCCCAGCTTGTAGGACGACAGGGTGGCCGCGTAGTCGGGGTGGTTGCCCACCATCACCGCGAGCCAGCCCGCCGCGGCGTAGGCCTGCGGGTTGCTGCGGATGTTGAGCCACTGGTAGACGTCGGGGCCGACGGTGGCGTACATGCCGATCTCACCGTCGTAGCGGGCCGGGTCGCAGCCCGCGTCCTCCAGCGCGGTGTGGGTCAGCTCCAGCAGCAGCCGGTGCTGCGGGTCGCGGATCTCCGCCTCGCGCACCGACATGCCGAAGAACCCGTTGTCCAGGCCGTCGTGGTCGTCGAGCAGCGCGGCCGCGGGCACGAAGTTGGCCGCGGAGACGATCTGCTCCGGCACGCCGAGGGCGCGCTGCTCGTCGTGGCTGTAGAAGCGGACCCCCTCGACCCCGTCGACGAGGTTCTGCCAGAACTGCTCGGCGTTCGCCGCTCCGGGCACCCGGCAGGCCAGCCCGATGACGGCGATGGACTCGACCGCCGGTGCCGCTGCGGACCCGTCCGTGGGGTGGGGGATGGTCATGGCTGGCTGCCTCCCGGTTCCGCCGCGCTGCCGCGGACGGTGTTCCTGCGGTGGTGGCGCTCGCGCCGGGCGGTGGCCCGGCGCGCCGCCCGGTCAAGGGCCGTGCGGTGGTCGGTCCCGGGGTCCCCGGATCCGCCGTCGAGGTGAGCGGCGAGCGCCCGCACCGTGGGGTGCCGGAACAGCTCGACGATCGGCACCCGCCTGCCCGTCTCGGTGGCGAGCCGGTCGGCCACCGCGACCAGGGCGAGCGAGTGCCCGCCCGCGTCGAAGAAGTTCTCCGCGGCACCGATGCGGGGCCTGCCGAGCACCGATCGCCAGATGCCCGCGACGGTGCGCTCGGTGGGCGTGCGCAGCTCCTCGTCCGAGGCCCGGGCGGGCGACCGGTGCGCGGTGGCGAGCAGGGCCACCCGGTCGACCTTGCCGTTCGGCGTCAGCGGGATGGCGGGCACGGGGGTCAGGTCGGCGGGAACGGCGTACTCGGGCAGCAGGCGTCGCAGCGCGTCGAGCACGGCGGCGGGGCGCAGGTCCGGCTGGGCGGGGACGACGAACGCGCGGATCACCCGCTCGCCGTCGGCCTCGGCCACGACGGCGGCCGCGGCGCGGACACCCGCCTGCGCGGCGAGCACGGCCTGGACCTCGCCCAGCTCCACCCGGAAGCCGCGCACCTGGACCTGGTCGTCCCGGCGGCCCGCCAGCACGACCGCACCGTCCGGCCGGTGCCGCCCGAGGTCACCGGTGTGGAAGGTCCGGTCGTCCGGGTCGCCCGAGCCGGGTGCGGCACCGAAGCGCCGGGCGGTGGCCGCCGGGTCGAGGTAGCCCTGGGCCAGCCGCCTGCTGCGGATCACGACCTCGCCCAACTCGCCCACCGCGGCGGGGTGGCCGTGGGCGTCGAGGACCAGCAGCGCGCTGCCCGGGACGGGGTGCCCCACCGGCACCGCCCCGGCGTCGGCGGCGGCCGGGCCGGTGACCTCGAACCAGGCGTGGGCCTGCGGGGTCTCGGTGGTGCCGTAGAGGTTGACCAGCCGCGCCGCGGGCGCCAGCGAGCGCAGCCGGACGACGTCGGCACCGGTCAGCTGGTCGCCGGCCAGTGCGACCAGCCGCAGATCGGGCAGCGGATCCGGGTCCCCGCCGGCGCCCGCGCCCAGCAGGCGGGCCAGCTGCGGGCTGAGGTGGGCGACGGTGACCCGGCGGGTGCGCAGCCACTCCCGCAGCCGGGCGGGATCGCGGATGCGGTCGTGCTCGGGCACCAGCAGCCGGGCACCGGTGGTCAGCGGCGCGAACATCTCGCGCAGCGCCGGGTCGTGGCCCAGCCCGGACAGCAGCGCCACCCGGTCGCCCGGACCGATCCGGAAGGTCGCGCAGTACCAGGTGAGGAACCCGGTGAGCGCGGGGGTGCGCACCGCGACGGGCTGCGGCTCACCGGTGGTGCCGGAGGTGAACACCAGGTACTCGCCCGGCCCGGCCGCGGTGGTCGCCTCCGCGGGGCCGTCGGCCCGCACCACGGGCAGGTGGGCAAGCTCGGCGGGCACCGGGGTGTCCGCCTCGGCCAGCACCGCGACGGCGCCCGCGGCACGGGCCTGCGCGGCCAGCCGCTGCGGGGGCAGCGTCGCGTCGAGGACCGCCCACCGGGCACCGGCGTCGAGCACGCCGGCGAGCAGGGCGGGCAACCGGGCGCAGCGGGTGGCCAGCACGCCCACCACCTGTCCCGGTGCGACCGCCCGCAGCGCGCCCACCACGCCCGCCCGCACGGCGGCGAGCTCGCGGTAGGTCAGGGTCCCGGTCTCCGACTCCACGGCCGGGACGTCGGGCGTGCGCGAGGCGGCGGCGGTGAGCAGGGCGGTGAGCGGCGGCGCGGACGGCATCGGCGGCAGCGGGTCCGACCAGGCCGGGAGGGCGCTGCCCGGCGGGCGGGCCGCCGCCTCGCCGACCGGCCGGTGCGGGGCGGCGGTCAGCTCGGCGACCAGACGGGTGTACGCGGCGAGGTAGCCCTCGACCCGCTCGCTGTCGTGGAGGGCCGGATCGTGCACGGCCTCCAGCACGATCGCGGCGTCCCGCTCGATCACGTAGAGGGTGAGGTCGAACGGTGAGCCCGGCACCCCCGCCGCGACGGGTTCCGCCGCGCACCCGGGCAGCTCCAACCGGGCGTGGGTGAAGTTGTAGGAGTTGACCAGCACCTGGACGAGCGGGCTGCGGCTGAGGTCGCGCGGCACCCGCAGGGCGTCGACCAGCCGCTCCAGCGGTGCGTCCCGGTGCGCCATCGCCGCGGCCAGTTCCTCGCCCACCCGCCGGACGTGCGCGGCGAAGTCGTCGGTGTCGACCACCTGCAGCCGGATCGGGAGGATCTGCAGCAGGAGCCCGACGACGTCGGCGTGCGCGGCCTCGTCGCGGTCGGCCACCGGAGCGCCGACGATCATGTCCGTCGCGCCGGTCGTCCGGCGCACCAGCTGCGCGAAGGCCGCCAGCAGCACCGCGTACGTCGTGGTGCCGAGCCCACGGGCCAGCACGCCGACCCCCGCGGCCGTCGGCCCTTCGATCCGCGCGGTGCACCGCGCCCCGCGCAGGCTCTGCACGGAGGGCCGCGGCCGGTCGCGCGGCAGGTCGACGACGGTGGGTGCCCCCTTCAGGTGCGCGGTCCACCAGGCGACCTGCAGCGCCGCGGGCCGGTCAGCCAGCGCGGCCGCATAGCCGGCGAATGAGGCCGGCTGCGGCGGCAGGTCCGGCTCGTGCCCGGCCAGGGCGGCCGCATAGGCGCGCGCCAGGTCCCGGTAGAGCACGTCCTGGGACCAGCCGTCGAAGACGGTGTGGTGCACCGTGAGGGCCAGTACCTGCTCGTCGGGGCCGAGCCGGAGCACCGCGGCGCGCAGCAACGGCCCGGTGGCCAGGTCGAACGGGATGCGCGCCTCGGAGTCGAGGGCGGCCCGCACCGCCTCCTCCCCCACCAGGTCCACCACGCGGAGCCGTACCTCGGCCCGGGCAACGACCTCGGCCACGGGCTCGCCGCCGGCGTCCGGGAAGCGCAGGCGCAACGCGTCGTGCCGCCGCAGCACGGCCGCGAGTGCCGCCCGCAGCGCGTCGAGGTCCAGCCGGCCGCGGATGCGCTCGGCGAACGCGATGTTGTGCACCGGGGTGCCCGGCGTCATCCGTTCGACGAACCACATCCGGCGCTGGGCCGGGGTCATCGACACCCGCCGGTCGACGACGGCGCCCGCGCCGGGCGGGTCCGCCCGCGCCGGTGCTGCTGCCACCCGCTCGGCCAGCGCGGCGAGCGTGGGTGCGGCCCAGACGTCCTGCACCGACACCTCCCGGCGCAGGTCGCGACGCAGCACGGCGGCCAGGCGCATCGCGTCCAGCGAGTGCCCTCCGGCGGCGAAGAAGCCCTCGGCGGGGTCGGGCCCGCCGATCCCCAGCACCGCGGACCAGGCCGCCGCCACGGCGGCCCCGACCGGGCCGTCCACCGGCGGCGGTGTCGCGGCGCCGGGGGAGTCGTCCGCCGCCCGCCGCAGCGCGGTCAGGTCGGTCTTCCCCGCCACGGTCAGCGGGATCCGGTCCAGGCGGACCACCCGCCCGGGGATCATGTAGGCGGGCAGCAGCGTCGCGCAGTGCGCCCGCAGCTCGGCGGGACCGGGCCCGTCGGTGGGGGTCAGGTAGGCCGTCAACCTGCCGCCGACGGCGTCGACGACCGCGTGCGCGACCCCCGGGTGGCCGCGGAGGACGACCTCGATCTCGCCGATCTCGACGCGCTGACCCTGCACCTTGACCTGCCGGTCGAGGCGGCCGAGGAACCCGATCCGCCCGTCGGGCTCCCAGGCGACGCGGTCACCGGTGCGGAACAGCCGCGAGCCGGGCACGCCGGAGAAGGGGTCGGGGACGAAGCGCTGCGCCGTCAGCTCCGGACGCCGCCAGTAGCCGACGGCGACCTGTGGTCCGCCCAGGTACAGCTCGCCGGCCTCCCCCACCGCGCAGGGCCGCAACTGCTCGTCCAGGACGTGGGCACTGCACCCGGCCAGCGGCCTGCCGATCGGCACCGGTCGCGACCACTCACCGGTCAGCTCGCCGCCCACGACGCAGACGGTGGCCTCGGTCGGGCCGTACCAGTTGTGCAGGCGGCGGCGCGGGGGTGCCGACCAGCGGGCCACCTGCTCCGGCCCGGGCGCCTCGCCCGCGGTGACGACGTCGCGCAACTGCGGCAGGCCCGCCGGATCGAGCAGCGGCAGCAGCGCAGGCGGGACGAAACCCCAGGTGACCTCGTGGTGTGCCAGGAACCGCTGCAGGGCGACCGGGTCGGCGCGGGCCTCGTCGGGCACCAGTGCGACGACACCCCCGCAGGTCAGCGGCGTGAGCAAGTCCAGCACCGAGACGTCGAAGCCCAGCGCGGAGAACGCGCCCGCCCGGCGGCCGGCGCCCAGCCCGAAGTGCGCGGCGGCGGCGGTGACGAAGGCGGTGACGCTGCGGTGGGCCACCGCGACGCCCTTGGGCCGCCCGGTGGAGCCGGAGGTGAACAGCACGTAGGCGAGGTCGTCCGGGCCGGCCGGGCCCGGTACGGGCACCGCGTCGGCGACCGGCCGGCCGCCACCGATCGGGACGAGCACCGGCCCGGTGCCCGCCAGCACGTGGCCGACGTCGTCGGCGACCACCACCGCCGTACCCGCGTCCTCGACGATCTGGGCGAGCCGCGCGGGTGGGTGTGCCGGGTCCAGCGCCACGTACGCCGCGCCGGCGGCCAGCACCCCCAGCACCGCGACCGGCAGGTGCACCCCCCGGCCGGAGCAGATCCCGACCAGGTCACCCGGCTCGACGCGGTGCCGGGCGAGCCGGTCGGCGAGCGCTGCCGCGGCCCGGGTCAGCTCCCGGTAGGTCAGCAGGGCGGCTCCCTGCACCACGGCCGGGGCGTCGGGCGTCCGGCGCGCCTGCGCGAGCACGAGGTCCCACGGGCCGGCGGCCGGGGGATCGTGCGCGGGCCCCCGCGTCCACTCCTGCGGCACCGGGGCCGCGTCGCTCATCGCTCGCCGCCGGTGACCGTCTCGTAGCGCAGCCGCGGCGGACGTTCGCCGGGCGCGACCACCGCGGCGACCGCCCCGTCGAGATCCAACGGGGCGGCCCACCAGCGCTCACCCGTGTGCGACACCGGGTACCAGGTGGCGGCGGCGGGGTCGGCCGGGCGGACCACCGGCCCGAGATCGACCCCGGGACCGGCGTCGGCACCGGCGGCCAGGGACAGGGCGCGGCGCACCGCGGCGAACCGCAACGCCGCCCGCTGCTGCTCCTCCTCCGGCTCGGCCGCGACCTCGGCCCACTCCGCGGAGGTCAGCTCCCGGGCGCAGAAGGCGTCCAGGTCCGGAATCGGGAGCAGCCGCCGCACGTCGACCCCGATCCGGTGCCGCCCCACCCCGACCAACGACACGCCCCGGTCGTGGGCCCGTGCGAACCACAGCGGGCCGGTGCCGGTGCCGTACGGGCCGTCGCCCACCGGCTCGACGGCAGCGATGCCGTAGCGGTCCAGGACGGCCCGCGGAGCTCCCCGCGTGCGCCAGAGGTGGAGCTCACCGGCATCCGGCGGGCCGGGCGGGGGGCTGTCGACGCCGTCGACGCGGTCGAGGGCGTCGGCCAGGTCGGCGAGCAGGAGCCCGGTGGTGGCCTCCGGGGAGCGCTGCAGGAACAGGTGGTCGCCCACCAGCTCGTGCAGCCGGAACCAGGAGCGGGTGTGCCGGGCCCAGCCCAGCATCACCCCGGCCGAGACCTCGTGGTCGGTCGTGCCCGCCAGCGCCACCACCGGGACCGGCAGCGGGTCGTCGTGGCGGTAGCGGTACTGCTGCAGCCACCGCAGGTCGGTGCGGAGCGCGGGCAGCACCGCGGCGCGGACCTCGGGGTCGTGGCGCACCTGCGGCGAGGTGCCGGCCCGCAGGATCAGCTGGTCGATGAAGTCGTCCTCGTCCAGGTTCGCCAGGCGGGCTATCGGTTCGGGCAGCTGCGGCGGGTGGGCGGCCCCGACGTAGAGCCGCACCGGGGCGGGCAGACCCGCCCGGAGCAGCTCACGCACGACCTCGAAGGCGAGCCGCGCCCCCATGCTGTGCCCGAAGACGGCGTACGGCGGACGCAGGTCCGCCGCGATCCCGTGGGCGATCTCCCGGCCGGACAGGGGTGCCGCCGGGCGGCCGTCGCGGCCGGGCAGCTCGGGGGCCACCAGCCGGACCGAAGCGGGGAAGGCGCGCTGCCAGGCCCAGAAGACCGTGGAGTCGCCCCCGGCGTAGGGCAGGCAGTAGAGCGTGCACCGCGGCGTCGCCGCCTCGTTCGCGCACGCCTGCAGGACGGCCCTCGTCGAACTCTCCACACGCCCCCCGCAGTCGAGTGATCCCCCGTACGTGCCGGCCGGGTCCACGGCCCGGCCCCACGAAGATCGTCCGACCGGCCTCCCGAACGAGCATGCGTCCCACGGCGCGGTCGTGCAACTCCCCTCCGGGTCGGCCCGACTGCGCGCACCGGCGGCGCTGTCAGGCTGACGGCGGTATTTTCTGCAGCGCCACGTGGTATTGCGGGTCGCAACCCACGAATGCCTATCCGGGCTGGGAGGATGTGGCTCGCATCGGTCCCCGGCAGGATGGTCACGGGCGCGGAATCGATCGACCTGATCATTTCTCGGGGAGTTCGACGGCGTAGGACGTGATGGTGATGAGGGTGTCGCCGTCGAATTCGTAGATGTCGCACGAGGACACGACCGAGGTCCGCCCGGTCGGGTCGACGTAGCGGCCGACCGCGTCCACCGCGACCGCGTGCTCGCCGGCCACCGAGAGGAACCGGGTGAACGTGGTCGTGGAACCGGCCGGCTCGGCGGTGGTGCGCTCGCACGCGGTGATGATCGCGTCGCGGCCCTCGAGCGTGGCCTCGCCGACCAGCACCCAGTGGGCGTCCGCAGCGAGGTGGGGGAAGGCCTCGGTGAACCGGTGGGCGGAGAAGGCCTCGGCGATGGCGGTGCTGGTGGTCACGGCACGTCCTCTCGAAAGGTGCGTTCAACGGTGTCGCGGCGCGCCAGCACGACCAGCGCGGCGAGAACGCCGGCGCCGCCGGCGACCGCGAACCCCGCGATCGGTGAGCCGGCCTCGACCACGACGCCGGCGAGGGCGGCCCCCGCGGCCGATCCGACCGCGCTCGCGGTCGCGATCCAGGCGAAGGCCTCGGTGACCGTGCCCGCGGGCGCGGCGCCGTCGACCATGGCGTAGGCGCCGGCGAGGATCGGCGCGATCATCGCGCCGGCCACCGTGATCACCGCACCGAGCGCGACGATGCTGCCCGCGGCCGGGACCAGCGCCAGGTGCCCGACGCCCAGCGCGGCCAGCAGCACGGCGAGGCCGGTACCGGAGCGGGCGGTGCCGCACCGGGTCGCGGCGATCCCGCCGGCGAACGACCCGACGCCCCACAGCCCCAGCAGTGCGCCCGCGGCGGCGCCGGCTCCGAGTGCGTCCGCCGCTGCCGTCGCGGCCACCTCGGTGGCGCCGAACAGCACCCCGACGCCGAGGAGCGCGAGCACCAGCGTGCGCATCGCGGCCGAGTCCAACGCCCGGCCACGGGTCGGACCGGACCCGGACACCTCGGGTCGCGCGGGCGGCCGCCACTGCCGGGACACCGGCAGCGCGGCGAACCACACCGTCGCCGCGACCAGGACCGCAGCCAGCAGCAGCAGCGCGACGCGCGAGTCCCAGAGCGTCGCCGCCACCAGCACGAGCGGCGGGCCGGACACCCAGGTCAGCTCGGTCGTCGTGGCGTCGGCCGCGTAGGCGCGGCGCAGCCCGTCCCCGGCCGGGACGACGACGGCGAGCAGGGTGCGCACGCAGGCCCCGACCGGTGGGGTCGCGGCCCCGAGCAGGACCGCGAGAACGACGAGCAGGGCCGTCGGGCTCCCCGTCGGCAGCACCGCGAGCGCGCCCAGCGCCCCCGAGGCGACGAGGCACGACGCGACGAGGGCGCGCGTCTGCCCGTGCCCGTCGACGAACCGGCCGAGCAGCGGTCCGCCGACGCCCTGCGCCAGGGCCAACGCCCCGGTCACGACGCCGGCCACGGCGAACGATCCGGTGAGGCGCTGGACGTGCACGAGCACCCCGACGCTGAAGGCGGCCAACGGCAGCCGCGCGACCGTGGCGGTCGCGACCATCAGGGCGACTCCGGGGATCCGCGACCCGGTTGCTGCGGAGCTGTTCACGGCTCCACACTGGCGGCCGACTGGTGCAGTGGACAGATCCAGTCCGGGCCCGGAATTCGGTACCAGTTGCGGAACGGAGCGTCCGATGGCGGAGCCGAGCCAGCCCTTCGACCTGCTCCTGGCCGTCTCCCGGGACCGGCGCGGCACCCTCGGCGCGCAGATCGAGGGACAGCTGCGCCGGGCGATCAGGGACGGCGCCCTGCGGGCCGGCACCCGGCTGCCGTCGACCCGCGAGCTGGCCGGCGAGCTCGGCATCTCCCGGCGCATCACCGTGGACGCCTACGCCCAGCTCGCCGCCGAGGGCTACCTGCTGTTGCGCCAGGGAGCCCGGCCGCGGGTCGCAGCCGTCGCGACGTCGGAACCGTCGCCGACCGCGGTGGCGCCGGCCGTGTCGGCGGCGCCGGAAGCCCGGCCGGTGCGCTTCGACTTCCGACCGGCGCGGCCGGACGTCTCGTCGTTCCCGCGGGCCGCCTGGAGCCGCTGCCTGCGCGAGGCGGTCACGACCATCTCGAACGACGACCTGAGCTACGGCGACGCCATCGGCGTCGAGCAGCTCCGCAGCGGCCTGGCCGACTACCTCGGCCGCGTCCGCGGGGTCGTCGCCGACCCGGCCCACGTCGTCATCACCAACGGCTACCTGCAGGGTCTCGGGCTGGTCTGCCGGACGCTCGCCCTGCGCGGAGCCCGCCGGATCGCCCTCGAGGACCCGAGCAGCGCCGAGGAACCGCTCATCGCCCGGCGCGCCGGCCTGCAGCCGGTCCGCGTTCCCGTCGACGAGCTGGGCATGCGCGTCGACCAGCTCGACCGGGCCGACGTCGACGCCGTCGTGCTGACCCCCGCCCACCAGCACCCCACCGGGGTGGTCCTCGCACCCGAGCGACGCGCGACGCTGGTCACGTGGCTACGGGCCCGCGGCGCCACCGCCGTCGAGGACGACTACGACGCCGAGTACCGCTACGACCGACCCGCCGTCGGCGCCTTGCAGGGTCTGGACCCCGAGCGGATCGTCTACGCCGGCACCGCGAGCAAGGTGCTCGCCCCCGCGCTGCGGCTGGGCTGGTTCGTCGTCCCCGACGCGCTGCTCGACGCGGTGCGCCAGGAGAAGCTGCTCGCCGACCAGGGATCACCGCGCATCGAGCAGCTCGCGTTCGCCTCGTTCCTGGAGCGCGGCGACCTCGACCGGCACCTGCGCCGGATGCGAGCCCGCTACCACGCCCGCCGCGACCGGATGGTCGACGCGCTCGCCGCCGAGCTGCCCGAAGCCGTCGTGCGCGGCATCGCCGCGGGGCTGCACGTCACCGTCGAGCTCCCGCCCACCGACGACGAGGCCGCCATCCGCCGGGCGGCCGGCGTGCGGGGGATCGCGCTCAGCTCGATGGTCGACTACCGACCGGCGCCCACCGGTCTGCCCGCCACGCTCGTCCTCGGCTACTCGCAGATGTCCGAGAACCGCATCCGGTCCGGGATCCGGGAGCTCGCGGCCGCCGTCCGGGACACGAGACGGGACGAGGTCGCGACCTGACGGAGGGGCCTTCCCGGCCGGCGGCGTCGGGCACCGCGCAGGTGCAGGTGCAGGTGGCGGCCGGCCAACGTGTGCAGGTAGGTCGTCGCCGTCAGGTGGCCCGGGGCGCGACGACCCGGTAGGTCACGTGCAGGACGGAGCTCGCGGCCCGCGCCGTCACCTGCTCGAGGTCCAGCGGCGGGACGCCGTCGAACAGCCGCGCACCGGCACCGAGCGTGAGCGGCACGATGTGCAGCCGCAGCTCGTCGACCAGGCCGGCCGCCAGGTACTGGTTGATCGTGTCGGCACCCCCGTGGATGGAGACGTCGCCGTCGCCGGCCGCCGCGCGGGCCTGCTCCAGCGCCGACCCGATCCCGTCGGTGACGAAGTGGTAGGTGGTGCAGCCGGCCATCGGCTGCGGTGCGCGCGCGTGGTGGGTGAGCACGAAGACCGGGGCGTGGAACGGGGGGTCATCGCCCCACCACCCGTTCCACGGCCGGTCCCACGGGCCGCGGACGGGGCCGAACATGTTGCGACCCATGATCACGGCGGCGGCGGCGTTGATCTGATCGACCTCGTCGCGGCTCTCGTCGTCGTCGAACATCCAGCCGTGCAGCCGGTCGCCCCAGCCGTCGCCGCCGTCCTCGCCGAACGGCTTCTCCTCCGTCTGGTTCGGGCCGGCCGCGTACCCGTCGGCCGTGACGGTCTGGTTGACGATCACCTTGCTCCCGTGTCGGGACACGTGCTCCTCCTCCTGGGCTCAGGTGTGCAGGGTGGGTCGGTAGACGAGACCGGCGGCCATCAGCGCCCGGTCAACCATCTCGGCCAGGGAGCCCGACGCGAGCACCGCCGCGGTGGCCCGGAACGTGGTGGCCCCGAAGACCATCCGCTGCTCCTGGGAGTACAGCGCGAGGCGGCGGTCGAGCAGCTCGGGCCCTGCTTGCCCCAGTAGCCGGTCCAGTCGCCGCCGGCGGCGCCGAAGCCGTCGAGGCTGGAGAAGACGTCGACGGTGTGGGTCGCGGTCATGCCTCTCCTCCGGGCAGGCGACGGGCGACGGCGGGGATCACGATGGCCGCGGCCACGACGTGGGTGAGCATCAGGAGCACCTTCGTGCTCACGGCGGCGTCGGCCAGCACGTCCGGGACGAAGGACAGCACCGTCAGCACGACGGTGGTGCGGACCCACGCGGTCCGCGGCCGGCGGGCGAACCGGCGCAGCACGAGGCGATGACCAGGCCGAGGGCCGAGAAGATCGCCGTCATGACGGCGAACCCGGACGGGGGGATCGGCACGCCCGAGATGGCCGAGCTGATCCCGACGGCCTGGCCCGCCGCCGCGACGAGAGCGGTGGCGACCGCGGCCACGACCGCCGCGGTCACCCCCACCGTCAGCAGCGAGCCGAGCGTCGGCCCGGCCGAGGAGGTGGTGCGGGAAGTGGTGGTGCTGGACACGGCATTCCTCCGATGATCTCCGACCGGCTCGGTGGCCGGTTTCCCGAACGGGCTGGTCGCCGTTCCACACGGTGGACACCGACGGCCGCTGGAACTCATCGGCCGACGCGGGTGAACGTCACGTGCATGACGCCGGGTGAGGAGGTGGCCTCGACCCGGTGGTCCTGCTCCAGGCCCTCCGGCGCGTGCGGTGGTCGACCAGCCCGGGCCTCGCAGAACCGATCTTGTGACGGCCGGGCGCGCCGCACCAGGGATTCGATCTCGTCGAATCCGGACCTGGATCAGACGACCTCGGGAGCGCTGAGTTCGCCGCTGATCAGGGCGTCGCCGAGGGCGGCGCGCCGGTAGAGGCGCCCCGGCCACCGCGTCGTCCGGTCACGAGCCGGCTGCCGCTGAGCACGCCGAGGTGGTAGGACACGGTGGCGGGAGAGTGGCCGTCGAGCCGGCTGAGGTCCTGGGTGGTCCGGGGTTCCGCCAGGCGGAGCAGGATGGCAAGGCGGGTGCGGCCGATCAGCTGCGCGAGCCGCTCCATGTCGGCCGCCGGCGGCGTCGTCCACAGTGGCGCCGTGCCCCGGGCCGCGTAGATGGGGGTGGGGGTCCGCGGCTTCTCGGCGACGAACAGCAGGGGCCCTGGTGGGCGGTGCACGGATCAGCAGGAGCCCGTCGCGGGCCCAGTCGACGAGCACGTCGTAGGGCCGTGGCAGGCGCAGTTCGCTCCCGGTCCACGTCAGGTCGGTGCTGAGGGTCCCGAGCATGGTTGAGTTCTGAAACCCACAGGGCGGGCCCCGCGGCGGCTCGTACCGGGACCGTCCGTCGGGGGCGGAGCCGGTTTCGAGGCCGGGTTCGAGCGCAGTGCTCAGCCCACCGAAGTGTCCGAGGACCGCAGGCCGCGCGAGAGCCGGCGCAGGAGCTCGTCGAGCGCCTCGGTGTCCGGCCCCAGGATCTCCCAGAACTGCTCCTGCACGGCGGCCGCGGCGACGTCCCACCTGGCCAGCGCCTGCCGGCCGCGGGCCGTGGCGAAGATCAGCACCCGCCTGCGGTCCTCCTCGTCGACGCGGCGCAGCACGAGGTTGGCCGAGACCATCCGATCGACGAGCTTGGACAGCTTCGGGGCGAGCAGGAGGGCGTGCTCGGCGACCACGTTCATCGCGCAGCCGCCCCGCTCCACGAGCAGCGACAGGATGCGCCACTGGTCGACGTCGGCCCCGGCGGCCCGCAGCGCGTCGTCGAGGCCCTGGGTCGCGGTGCGTTCGACGATCGAGAGCAGGCGCAGCAATTCGTCGCTCACTCTTTCTCGATCCTCCGAACGGAGCAGCCCGCGGGCTGCGGATGTGACTAGCGTGACCGGATGGCCCGCTACGAGGCCCTTCAGCATCTCACGGTGCCCGTCCGCGAGCCGGACGTGTTGAACATGGCGCTGGTCATCCCGCTGCAGGGGCCGGCGGGCATCTTCGGGCCGTCGTGCGAGAGCTGCGGGTCGCTGGCGATGGAGGAGATCAACGCCGAGGGCGGTGTGCTCGGCCGCGAGCTCAACCTCGTCCCGGTCGACGGCGGCGCCGCCCCGGCGACCGTGGCCCGCGAGGTCGACGCGCTGCTCAAGGCCGGCTCCGTCGAGGCCGTGACGGGCTGGCACATCTCGGCCGTCCGCGAGGCCGTCGCCCCGGTGATCGACGGCCGGGTGCCGTACGCCTACACCGCGCTGTACGAGGGCGGCGAGCACCGGCCAGGTGTCTTCCTCACCGGCGAGACGCCCGACCTGCAGTTGGGCCCGGCGCTGGACTGGTTCGCCGACTCGGCCGGCGCCCGGCGGTGGACGATCGTCGGCGACGACTACGTCTGGCCGCGCCGCTCGGCCGCGGTGGCTCGACACTACCTGCGCCAGATCGGCGGCACGGTCTGCGACGAGATGTACGTGCCGCTGGGCACGACCGAGTTCGGGCCGGTCCTGCGGCGCGTGGAGCGCAGCGGCTGCGACGCGGTGCTGATGCTGCTCATCGGCGCCGACGCCGTCGAGTTCAACCGGGCGTTCAGCGCGCTCGGCCTGGACCGCGACATGCTTCGGTTCAGCTCCCTGATCGACGAGAACGTGCTGCTCGCCTCCGGCGCGGAGAACACCCGCGGGCTGATGACCTCGGCGGGCTACTTCGAGGACCTCACGACGACCTCGAGCCTGGACTTCGCCACGGCGTACTTCCGCCGCTTCGGTGCGGACGCCCCGGTGCTCAACAGCCTGGGCGAGTCGTGCTACGAGGGGGTGCGACTGCTCACGACGCTCATGCGGCGCGCGGGCTCGACCGGGGTGCGGCCCATGACGGCGGTGGCCGAAGGGCTGTCCTACGAGAGCCCGCGCGGCACCGTCCAGGTCCGCGACCGCCATCTGCGCCAGCGCGTCTTCCTCGCCGCGGCGGACGGCCTGACCTGGGACGTCCTCCAGCAGCTCTGAGTGCTGCCGCCCGTTGACACCGTCGCGCCCGGCCAGTACTTTCCTGGGAAATTGTTTCCGCGTTGGTCAATGTCGACGGTGAGGACCCGATGGCGACGTACACGTACCGCTGCGGAGCGGACGGCCCGCTCGACGTCCGTCGGCCGATCGGCACGGCACCGGCAACGGTCCCGTGCCCGACCTGCGGCGCGACCGCATCGCGAATGATCACCGCGCCCATGCTGGGACTCGCCGACCGCGGCCGGATGGCCCTGATCGACCGGGCCGAGGCGTCGCGGACCGAGCCGGCCGTCGTGTCGGCGATCCCGGCCGCACCCCGACCGGGCCGCGCCGCCCGCACGCCGCGGCCGGACCCGCGCACCCGCCACCTCCCGCGCCCCTGACCCAGGCAGCCCCCGGCCACGCCGGGGCCGCGTTCTCATCGGCCCATCCGTCGGATGAGCCCGTTCGACCGTGCCATCGAGAAGCCGTGCCATCGAGGAGAGGTGCTCCCGCATGCCCGAGGTCGTGTTCCCGCTCGACTCCCAGAAGAAGTTCACCGAGCAGCGCATCGTCGGCCACAACCGCTGGCATCCCGACATCCCCGCGCTGGTGCACGTCAAGCCGGGTGACAGCTTCCGGGTGCACTGCCGCGAGTGGTTCGACGGCGCGATCCACAACGACGACTCCGCCGACGACATCCTCAACGCCCCGCTGCCCAGCGTCCACGTGCTGTCCGGCCCGATCGCCGTCGAGGGCGCCGAGCCCGGCGACCTGCTCGTCGTCGACATCCTCGACGTCGGACCGATCCCGCAGGAGGACTCGGGCCCGCTCGCCGGCCAGGGCTGGGGCTACACCGGCGTCTTCGCCACCCGCAACGGCGGGGGGTTCCTGACCGAGCAGTTCCCGGACGCCTACAAGGTCATCTGGGACTTCTCGGGCGGGACGGCCACGTCCCGGCACGTGCCGGGGGTGTCGTTCACCGGGATCGTGCACCCCGGGCTGATGGGCACCGCCCCGTCGGCGGAACTGCTGGGCCGGTGGAACGCGCGCGAGCAGGCCCTCATCGACACCGACCCGAACCGGGTGCCCCCGCTGGCGCTGCCCCCCAACCCCGACTCCGCGATCCTGGGCAGCCTGAGCGGCGACGACTTCGACCGCGTCGCGGCGGAGGCCGCCCGCACCGCACCGCCGCGCGAGAACGGCGGCAACCAGGACATCAAGAACCTCACCAAGGGTTCCCGGGTGTTCTACCCGGTCTTCGTCGACGACGCGAAGCTCTCGATGGGCGACCTGCACTTCTCCCAGGGCGACGGCGAGATCACCTTCTGCGGCGCGATCGAGATGGGCGGGTTCATGGACCTGCACGTCGACCTCATCAAGGGCGGCATGGGGACCTACGGGGTCAGCGAGAACGCGATCTTCATGCCGGGCAACGTCGACCCCCGCTACGACCAGTGGCTCGCGTTCTCGGGCACGTCGGTGACGCTGTCGGGCGAGCAGCGCTATCTCGACTCGCACCTGTCCTATCAGCGGGCCTGCCTGCACGCGATCGACTACCTGCAGAAGTTCGGCTACAGCGACATCCAGGCCTACATGATCCTGGGCGCCGCGCCGATCGAGGGCCGCCTGTCGGGCGTGGTCGACATCCCGAACTCGTGCTCGACGGTCTACCTCCCGACCGCGATCTTCGACATCGACGTGCGGCCGAGCGCGGCCGGACCGCAGCAGATCGACCCCGGCCAGGGCGTCCCCGTGGCGAGGGCCTGACCGACGCCGGGCGCCCCTCCGGTGCCGGGGCGGCGCGAGGACGTCGCCCGGTACCGGGTCACCCGCGTACCCCGAGAAAGGGGCGAGCCATGGGATCGGTCGGCCTGCTGTTCGTGGGCGCCGTGCTGTTCATCAACGGGGCGATGCTGCTGGGCTGGGTGGAAGCGAAGTCCGCCGCGCCGATCAACTTCTTCGTCGGCGCGCTGCAGATCATCACCCCCACCTACCTGATCTTCACCGCGAACGGCGACGCCGACACGATCCTGTTCGCCTCCGGGCTCTACCTGTTCGCGTTCACCTACCTCTACGTCGGGTTGAACCTGACGTTCGACCTCGACGGCACCGGGTTGGGCTACTTCTGCCTGTTCGTGTTCGTGTCCGCGCTGGTCTACTCCGGGCTGAACTTCACCCGGTTCGGCGACCCGGGCTTCGGCGTGATCTGGCTGTACTGGGCCTTCCTGTGGCTGCTGTTCTTCCTGGTACTCGGCCTCCGACGGGAGAGCCTGAGCCGCTACACCGGAGCGGTCTGCGCGATCCAGGGCTGGGTGACGGGGTGGGTGCCGGCGTTGCTGCTGCTCACCGGCACCTACGCCGCGCTCGCCATCCCGCTGGCCGTGACCCTCGCCGTGTTCGCCGTGGTCGTCTTCGGGGGGCTGTACGTCGTGATGGTGCGACGGGCGGGACACCCGGATGCACCGGTCGCGCCGGACCAGCACGTCGCGGCCTGAATCGTCCTGGAGTTCGAGGACGAGACCCGCACCGTGCGGTACGCCTGCACCAGGACCGGTAGGGGCGGCCAAGGGTGGAGTTGGCAGAAACCCCGCCGGAAAGTCGAGCCGGAGGACCCGGTCGACTGTCACCCTCTACCGCAGCCACGCGGGCGGCCTTCCGATGAGGAAGGCCGCCCGCGCCTGTCTTGTCAGCCTTGCTCGACGTCGGCGCAGAAGACGTCCTCGTCCGGTAGATGGCCGGTGTTCAGGAAGTCGACGGTAGCCCCGTCGGCGCAGGCCGAGCCCTCGTTGTAGACGTAGTGCCCGCCGTTGTCGACACCCACGAGGGCGGCACGGTCGCCGAGGACCTTGCGCAGCCCCTGTCCGGAGTCCCACGATGTGGCGTGGTCCCGGCGGTTCTGCAGGATCAGGATGTCACCGGGGCCCTGGTCGGTCACGGTGACCGGCTTCTCGATCGGGGCCTTCCAGAAGGCGCATGGCCAGATGTTGGCCGGCATGCCCGCCGTGAGTGGCCAGGCCTCGCGGTCGGCGGCGCTGCGGGTGGCGTAGTCGGCAACGTCGTGGGACCACTCGGCGTCACCGCAGATGAGTGCCAGGAACATGGTCGCCTGGTTGTCCGCGGGGACGCCCGGGGTGGGCGGCGTCTCGGCGAACACCTGCTTGAGCACCTCGCCGTCGGCCGCGGTGAGGTGACCGTCCGCGAGGTCCGCGGCGGCCTTCCAGACCTGCGCGAGGATCGGCAGGGTCTCGTTGTCGAGGAGCAGCGCATAGGTGACGGTGCGCAGGATCGCTCCGTTCATGGACTGCTGCGTGCCCGGAACCGGCGCCGGCTTACGGTCGAGCCGATCCGCGAGCGCGAGATAGGTCCGGGTGACCTCGTCGACGGTGCCGCCGAGCCCGAGGGCGCCGTTCTGCGCCGCGGCGACGGCGGCCGCGTCGGGGAACCGTTCGGCCATGCTCTTGCCCCAGCCCTCCGCCTCGCCGGACCAGACCTTGGTGGGGTCGATGTTGCCTTCGAGGATCATGCGGTCGGTCTGCTCCGGGTACAGCGAGCTGTAGACGGCACCCAGGTAGGTGCCGTAGGACTGGCCCCAGTAGGAGATCTTCTCCTCGCCGAGCGCCTCGCGGATGCGGTCCAGGTCACGAGCGGTGTTGGCGGTGTTGAAATACCGCAGGTTCTCGCCGGCCGTGGCGGCGCACTTCTGGGCTTCGGTGCGGGCCAGTTCGACATTCGCGTCGATCGAGCCGTTCGCGGCGGGATAGGGGAAATGCCCCGGCACGCTGGCAACCTCGAGGCCGCAGCTCTGCGGGGTGCTGCGCTCGACGCCGCGCGGATCGAAGCCGATCAGGTCGTAGCCGTCCAGGACGGACTTCGGCAGCGTCGGTGCCATCGTGCCGGGCATGTCGAGACCCGAAAGGGCGGGACCGCCCGGGTTCAGCAGCAGAACGCCGTGCCGCTCCTCGGGGTCGGCGGCGGCCAGCCGGGAGATCGCCACCTCGATCGACGTGCCGTCCGGCTCGTCGTAGTTCAGCGGGACGTTGACCGTTGCGCAGGTCAGCTCGGGATCCCGGGCCACTCCCTCCGCCGCCTCCGGGCAGGGTCCCCACGCGACCGCGGCGGCCTCGGCCTGGACCGCGGGCGCCGGGCGGTCTTCCTCGTGCGCGGCGTCGCTACAGGCGGTCGCGCCGGCCACAGCCAGTGTCGCGACCGTCAGGGCCGTGGCGAACCGGCGGCCCGGTAACCGGCCGAATACCCCGACACTACGTTTCTTGTTCATCGCCCCTCGTCCTTCGATCCGGCTCGGCGGACCGCGTTCGCCCGGCGGCCCGTGTTGCTGGCGACGAAGCTATCGAGAACGGGACACGATTCACGTCACCCCGGAGTGGACAGATTCTGTAGCTCGCACGGGGGATGGAGATTCGTCGAACATGGAAGTGCTACCGGATAGTCGGCTGAACCGCCGCGCCGTCCGTCCACGTTGCATCAGCCATCCGCGGCAGACGCTCACCGACGCCGGCCTGCGGACCCGTCCGTCGGCACGCCGGTCCAGTGACCCGATCTCGAACGCCAAGTGGGGGGCCAAGCTCAGTCACCGCCGGCACCGCCGCCGCTGTGGCCGGGGGGCGAACACGGAGTGCCACGACCTCCCCGGTCAGCCGTCCCCCTCCTGAACCAGCCCGAAGGCCAGCAGGCCTCGGTGGGTGTCGAGGTGCTCGCGGATCCGGTGCAGCAGCCCGTCCTGGACGGTGACCAGGAAGCAGTACTCGTTGTCGTACTGCCCCCCGTTCGGCAGCGTCGAGCGCAGCCGGGACTCCAGGAAGACGGTGTCCCCGTCGGCCCGTGCCGAGGTGATCTCGCTGCGGATGTCGGTGCCGAACACGGCCGGGAACTCGGCGGTGAGGAACTGGGCGATCCGGCTGGGACCCACCAGGTGGTGGGTGCCCAGGATGCGAGCGGCGGCATTGCCCGCCGGGGCGAGCCACTCGGCGTCGGCGGTGAACAACGCCCTGACCGCGGCCGGGTCGCGGGTGGCGAAGGTGCGCCAGGCGTCGAGGACGGTGGACTTCGGGGTCGGCATGGCGGTGAGCACCGTCGGACCGGGCGGCGCGTTCCGGCCGGATCCGGACATGTCCGGATACGGCTGTCCGGTCGGGTCAGACCGGCCCATGCTGGTCGGGTGGACGGGGTCCGGGCGGTCGTGACGACCGGCATCTACTGCGTGCCGGGCTGCTCGGCACGGCCGTACCCGGGGAACGTGCGCGCCTACCCGTGCGGTGCGGCGGCCGAGACGGCCGGCTTCCGGGCCTGCCACCGCTGCCGTCCGTACCGGCTCGACGAGGTGCCGGCCGGTCCGCCGATGGTCGAGCGCGCGGTGGAGCTGATCGCCGCCGGAGCGCTGGACGAGACCGACGAGACCGGGCTCGCCGCCCGGCTGGGCACCTCCGCCCGCCACCTGCGCCGGTGCGTGGTCGAGCGACTAGGCGTCACCCCCGACGGGCTGGCCCGGTCGCGGCGCGCGCACCTGGCCCGCCGGCTGCTCGACGACACCGACCTGGCCGTCGGCGACGTCGCGTTCGCCGCCGGGTTCGGCAGCCTGCGACAGTTCAACCGGCTGATGCGGGCGACGTTCGGGGAAAGCCCGTGCGCTCTGCGCGCCCGGCGCAGGCGGACCGACCGGCTGGTCGCCGACGGCGGGCTGGCCGTGCGCCTGCCCGGACCGGCCGATCTCCGGCCCTGGCTGCGGCGCAGAGCCGCGCGCTGCATCCCCGGCGTCGAGCACGTCGACGCAGGCGGGTACCGGCGGGTGATCGTGCTGCACGGCGACCCGGGCGCGATCGAGGTCCGCCCCGGCCCGGTGCTCATGGTGCACGCCCCGCGGCTGCACGGGCTGTCCGGGCTGGTGCACCGGACCCGCCTGCTGGCCGCCGACCGGGCGCCGTGGGACCCGGTCGAGGAGGCGGTCCGCACGGCCGCTCCGGATGCCGTCGGGGCGATGGTGCGGCTGCTGGGCCGACCGGTGCCCGGCTTGGCGTCGCTCGGGCTCACGCACGCCTTCCCGACCGCGACCGACCTGCTCGGCGACCCCGACGTGCCCGACGAGATCGCTGCCGCCGTGCGCGCGCTCGGCGGTGGATGCGCTCTCGACAACTGACCGACGTGCCCCACCGTCCTGCTCGACCTGGACGGCACCCGGATCGACTCCGCCGCCTTGATCACCCAGCACCTCACCGCGGCGATCACCGCCGCCGGCGCGCAGTCCGCGGCCGGCGCCGACCAGCGCGACGCGCCCCGTCAGCGTCTGCCGTGGGATCGATCGGTCCGGCAGTGCAGTGCGGACGTCAACCGCCTCCTGCCCACCGTGGCCGCGGTGACGATCACGACCCTGCTCACCGGGCGCGGGGATCGCACCCGCGGCCGTCGACGACGACCCGGCCCGCCGGTGACCCCGAGCCGCCGCGCCTGGGACTGTCGAGTGGACGGTGCAACTGGGGGTTGAAGGGCTACTTGCGGCGGTAAGGCGGCCCAGCCCGAGCAGCGCGGATCCGCCGGCCCAGCCCGACCCCGGCACCGCCGCAGCGCAAGCACCAGCTACAGGACTACTACACCTAGCTTCCACCCGGCCCGGTCACCGGCGGGGGTTCAGGCCGTGCAGGAGGGGAATCCACCTCCGGCAGTGCTGGAAGGAGCAGCGATGGGGTTCGCGGTGGCCGCTTCCAGCGGGTGGACCGACCCGGACGGCGTGCGTCGTCCGGGAGGTGAAGTGCACGGCTGGGTCCCCGGCACCAACCAGACCGTGTGCGGGCTCTCCCTGAGCCGGTCCCGGCTGGACCGCTACCCGCACACGGACTGGGCGGACGTCCGGCCGGAGTCGGGTCGGCACGCCGACGCGGTCCGGCGGGTGTGCCCGCGCAGCGGCCGCGCAGCGCGGG
>JASLAP010000275.1 GCA_030147065.1 Pseudonocardia sp.
AGGTAGGCGATCGTCGCCCGGGCGGTCTTGTTGTCGGTCATCTCGTAGATCCGGCACTTCTGCAGCCGGCCGGTCGACTCCAGCATCAGGTTGTAGAGCAGGTCGAGCACCAGGTTGCCGCTGTTGTAGACCCAGGATCCCGACCACGGGTTGCCGGCCGCGTCCACCGGCAGCGCGCCCTGCCCGGCGACCAGGTAGTGGTGGATGTTGCCCGCGCTCAGCGCGGTGGCCAGCGGGGTCGCCCCACCCTTGCCCGGATCGTCGAGCGGCTTCTTCGTCGAGCCCTTGTACCGCGGTGAGCCGTCGGTGAGCCGGGCGATCGTGGTGCCGATCAGCTCGACGTGACTGATCTCCTCGGTGCCCACCCCGTAGAGCAGGTCGCGGTAGGGCTTGGCGGTCGCGCCGCGGAAGTTGAAGCTCTGGAACAGGTACTGCATCATCGTGCGCATCTCGCCGAACTGGCCGCCCAGCCCCTCCTGCAGGGCGTTCGCCGCGGCCGGGTCCGGCTCGTCCGGAACGATCTCGTTGATCAACCTCTGCACGTGCAGGAACATGGGGTTCTCTCCTCGATCGGCAACGATGGGCGGCGCGCTCCGGGCGCGTCTCGGGCGGTGGATGCCCGAACCCCGGCGGTCCACCCCTGCGCGGCCGGCTTTTCCGTCCGGCGCGGGTGATCGACCCGGTCCTATGCTGTCGGCGGTGGTCACGGCGTCGCCGGACGGACGGAGCGTGGATGAACCTGGAGAAGGTCGTCTTCGGCTTCTTCGTGCTGCTGGCCGCCACCCTGAACTTCGGGTTCTTCCTCGGCGAGATCGACGACCCCGCGGTGCACAGCATCTACGAGCTGTTCGCCGCCATCGTGATCAGCCTGATCGCCACCGTGCTGAAGTTCGGCGACCGCACCCAGATCGGCGCCGTGCACCTGGCCACCAGCCTGGTCGCGGACCTGCAGCTGGTGGCGGCCGCGATCGTCTGGACCTACGCCTCCTACGTCGCGGTCGACGGGCTGACCCCGTCGGTGATGGCCAGCGTGGTGTCGCTGTCGGGCGGGGCGCTGTTCGCCAACGTGGTCTCGGTGGTGCTGCTGGTCGTCGAGACCGTGTCCTACCACCGCCGGTAGGGGCGGGCGTGGGCAATCCGCTGCTGGTCTTCTGGATGCGCCTGGTCGGCCAGGACGGCGACGGCGAGCGGGACGGCGCGAGCCACGACCGGATGGCCCGGCGGCTGCGCCGGCGGATCCCGCGGGCCTCGGCGGTGCAGGCCGAGGCCACGATCTTCCTGGTGCTGCGCCGGATGCGCGCCCCGCTGATCGTGCTGATCGCGATCTTCGCGATCAGCGTGCTGGGGTTGAGCCTGGTCCCCGGGCGGACCGAGGACGGCGTGCCGACCCGGATGAGCGTGTTCGACGCGTTCTACTTCATGAGCTACACCGCCACCACCATCGGCTTCGGCGAGCTGCCCCACCCGTTCACCCCGGCCCAGCGGATGTGGGTCACCGCGGCCATCTACCTGACGGTGGTCGGCTGGGCCTACGCCATCGGCTCGCTGCTCGCGCTGCTGCAGGACCGGGCGTTCCGGCAGGCGATGGCGCTGCAGCACTTCACCCGCAAGGTCCGGCGGCTGCGCGAGCCGTTCCTGCTGATCGTCGGGCACGGGGCGACCGGTGAGCTGCTCAGCCGCTCGTTCGACCGGCTGGGCCGGCGCGTGGTGGTGATCGACATCGACGACGACCGGGTCGACTCGCTGGAGCTGGGCCACTACCACGCCGACGTGCCCGGCCTGGTCGCCGACGCCCGCGACCCCGGCCACCTCGGCGTGGCCGGGCTGGCCAACCCGCGGTGCGAGGCGGTGCTCGCGTTGACCAACGACGACGAGGCCAACCTGACCGTCACGATGACCGCCGCCCTGCTGCGCCCGGACCTGCGGGTGGTCGCCAGGACGACGTCCGGCTCGGTCGCCGACCGGATGCGCGCCTTCGGCACCCCGAGCGTGGTCGACCCGTTCGACCGGTTCGGCGAGCACCTGGGGCTGGGCATCCGGGCGCCGTCGTCCTACCAGCTGGTGAGCTGGTTGCAGGGCGGGCCGGGGGCGGAGCTGCCCGAGCGGGGGCACCCGCCGGCCCGCGGCCGCTGGGTGGTCTGCGGGTACGGCCGCTTCGGCCGGGAGCTGGTCGCCGACCTGCGCGCCGAGGGCATCGACGTGACCATCGTCGACCCGGCGGTGGACCCGCGGGAGCCCGGTTCGGTGGCCGGCGACGGCGTGGAGCCCGACGTGCTGGAGCGGGCCGGGGTGGCCGGGGCGGTGGGCTTCGTGGCCGGCGCCGACAACGACCCCAGCAACCTGTCGATGATCGCCACCGCCCGGCGGCTCAACCCGTCGGTGTTCGTGGTCGCCCGGCAGAACCGGGCGGCCGGCGCACCGCTGTTCGCCGCGATGGAGGTCGACTCGCTGCTGGTGCCCACCGAGCTGGTGGCCCACGAGGTGTACGCCCAGCTGAGCACCCCGCTGCTGTGGCGGTTCCTGCAGGAGGTCCCCCGGCAGGACGACGAGTGGGCGGCCCGGCTGGTCGACCGGGTGACCGGGCACTGCAGCGACCGGCTCGACACCATGTGGAAGGTCCGGCTGGACCCGGCCGAGGCCCCGGCCGCGCAGGACTGGCTGCGGTCCGGCGCAGCCCGCCTCGGCGCCCTGCTGCGCGACCCCGACGACCGGGACACCCCGCTCGCGATCGTCGTGCTGATGGTGCTGCGCGACGGCGAACCGCTGTTGGCCCCCGACGACGACCTCGCCCTGGCCCCCGACGACGAGCTGCTGCTCACCGGGCTGGCCTCGGCCCGGCGCAGCCTGGAGGCCACCCTGCAGCTCGACGCCGTCCGCACCTACGTGCAGACCGGGCAGCGGGTCGCCTACGGCTGGCTCTGGCGCCGGCTGTTCGGCTGACCGGGCACCGCCGCGGCACCAGTCGGCCCCGGACACGACGACGCCGGGAGGCCCGTGCGGACCTCCCGGCGTCGTGTCGTGCGATCTGCGGTGGTGCGACTAGCTGGAGCTGGACGACTGGCGCACGGTCTGCGCGGAGTCCTTGGCCTGGCCCTGGACGTTGCCGGCCGCGGCGCGGCCCTCGTCGGCCACGGTCTGCCCGGCCTCGGTCGCGGTCGACTTCACCGACTCCACGGCCTCCTGCGCCGGCCCGGCCAGGTTGTCCTTGACCTCGTTGGCCACCTCGGTCAGCGGGCCCCGCAGCTCGGCCGCGCGCTCCTGGGCCTGGCCGGCCACCTCCTGCTCGCGGCGGGTCGCCGGGAGCAGCGAGGAGAGCAGCCAGCCGGCACCGAACGCGATCACGCCGGCGGCCAGCGGGTTGCCCTGGGTCTGCTGGCGGATCGCGGACGGCGCGGCCTGCGCCGCGTCCGCGACGGTGGACGCCGCGTTCGACGCTGCGCCGGACACGCTGCCCGCCGCCGAGGAGGCGGTGTCGGCCACGGTGCCCGCGGCGTGCTGGGCCGTGTCCCGCACCCCGCCGCCGGACCCCCCGAGGTAGGTCCCGCTCGTGTGCGTGCTCCTCGTGCTGTGCGTGGTCGGCATGCTGCCCATCACCCGGTCCTTCCAGCGGTTGGCGGTGCCCTTCACCCGGTCGACGCGCCGTTCGACGATCTTGTTCGGGCTGACCTTCTCGGTGAGCACGTCCACGTCGTTGCTCAGCGCGTTCTGCGTGCGCTCGATCTCGCGGCGGATCTGGTCGGGATCACTGCTGCTCGGCGTGGTCATGCCGGTCCTCCTCGCTGGCCCTTGAGGGCGTCCGGAACGTTGCTCAGGGTGTCGACGGTGCGCTCGGGCTTCGGGTGCACCTGGCGCATCCGCTGGCGGCCCACCGCGAACAGCGCCCCGGCGATCACCGCCCACAGCACGGCCACGATCAGCCCGGCCCAGCCGGGGTCCATCAGGTTGGACAGCCCGGCCCACAGGGCCAGGGACAGGAACAGCACCACGAAGAACGCGGCGAACCCGGCCCCGCCGAGCATCGCGGCGCCCTTGGCGGTCTTGGACGCCTCCTGCTTGAGCTCGGCCTGGGCCAGTGCCAGCTCCTGGCGCATCAGGGTGGACAGGTCACGGGTGACGTTGCCGATCAGCTCGCCGACCGACACGCCGCTCACGTCGTAGCCGGGCCCGGAGTCGTAGCCGCGGCCGGAGTCGACGTGCCCGGTCTCGACGTGCCCGGACCCGGGTGGCGGTGCCGCGTAGGCACCACCGGTGGGGGGAGGGGTGGGTGCGGTCATCGCCGGCCGTCCGGGTCGTAGCCGTGGTCCTGGACGTAGTCGCCGACCGTGGTCTGCTCGTCCAGCGCGTGGGCCGGGCCGCCGGGCCGCGGCGGAACCGGGTCACCGGGGGTGTACGGGATGGTGCCGGGGCCGCCCGCGGGGGGTCCGGGGGTCACGCCCGGCGTGTAGGGCCGCGGCGCCGTGGTCGGCACGCCACCCGGTGCGTCCAGCGGGCCCTGCGGCGGCAGGGCCGCGCCACCGGGCTGGTCGTAGGGCAGCGGGGCCGGCGGGCCGGCCGGGTAGCCGGGGGGAGGGCCGGCCGGGTAGCCGGCCGGCCGCGGGGCCGGGCTCGGGGTCTGGCCGAGGGCGTGCTGCGGGCCGCGGTCGCT
>JASLAP010000323.1 GCA_030147065.1 Pseudonocardia sp.
CCCGGGCGGGGTCGAAGCCCGCCGGCAGCGGCCCGTCGACGGTCAGCGCGGCGATCAGCGCGGCCTGCCGGGCGGCCAGGTCGGTCGGCCCCACCGGCCCGGTCATCGGGCCCGGGCCAGCCGGCCGAGTGAGGCCACCTCGGCGGCCAGTTCGGCCGCCGGCGGGTACCGGCCGTCGCGTTCCAGCATCACCGGCGCCGGACGGTCGAGCTGTTCGAGCAGGTCCAGCACCTCGGCGGGCACCGGGGCGGTGTGCGAATCGTGGTAGAAGCCGTCGTGCCGGACCCCGCCGGCGACGTGCACGTAGGCGACCCGGTCGAGCGGGAAGCGGGCCAGCGCGTCGGCCGGGTCCTGCTCCCGGTTGACCGCGTTGGCGTAGACGTTGGCCACGTCGAGCAGCAGCAGCGCGCCGGTGCGGTCGAGCAGCTCGGTGAGGAAGTCGCCCTCGCAGTAGTGGTCCTCCGGCCAGTCGAGCAGGGTGGCGATCGGCTCCAGCGCCAGCGGGACGTCCAGCTCGGCCCGGGTGCGCCGGACGTTCGCGGTGAGCACGTCGAGGGCCTCGTCGGTGCGCGGCACCGGCAGCAGGTGCCCGGCGTCGCGCCCGCCGGCCCGGACGAACGCCACGTGCTCGCTGACCAGCGGGGCGCGCAGCGCGTCGGCGCAGGCCGCGAGGTGGGTGACCCGCCCGGGCTCGACCGGCTCGGTGCCGCCCAGCGAGAGCCGCACGCCGTGCGGCACCACCGGCACGCCCCGCTCCCGCAGTTCCACCACCCCTCGAGGTGGAACTGCGGGAGCCAGGGATTCCGCGATGACCTCGCAGAAGGCCAGCCCGGGCAGGGCGGCGACGGCGGCGGAGATCTCCGGTCGCCAGCCGATGCCCGCCCCGGTGGGCAGCCACCGCTCAACCACCGCCGCAGCCACCCCCGCAGCCGCCGCCCCCGCCGCCACCCCCGCCGTCGCCCGCGCTGCTGCTGTCCCCACCGCCGACGCCGCCCGCGGACGAGTCCGCGTGGCGCTGCAGGGCGAGCTCGTCGGCGAACGCCGGATCGGACGCCCACAGCGCGCTGGTGCCGAAGATCCCCACGCCCAACGCGGCTCCCTCCGGGCCGTACACCGTCCAGTCCGGCCGCATCTTCGGCGACAGGTCGTGCTGCTCGCTGCGCAGCCGGGCCAGCGTGCGGTCGCCCTCCTTCGTCCGGCGCGGCGCCGCGACCAGCAGCACCACCGCCAGTGCGGTGACCACCAGCAGCATCGCGGTGAGGAAGCCGACCGGCCGCACCTCGGCCACCCCGGCCAGCACCCGCAGCAGTCCGAGCACCGCCACCGCGACCATCCACAGGCCGACCCGGCGGATCCGGGAGCGCTGCTCGTCGGACAGCAGCAGCCCGGCCGCGACCAGCCGCTTGCGGGCCGCGGCCAGCTCGCCGCACACCGCGTAGTAGTTGGTCAGCCGCTGCAGCCGGGCCCCCGAGGCGGTGCTCTGGTGGATGGCCCGCTCCAGCCCGTCGACCCGGTCGTCGAGCCGGCCGACCGCGCGGACGACGCCGCCCTCGGAGGTGACGGTGCCGCGCAGGTGCATCGCGCTGAGCGCGGAGTAGACCGCCAGGGTGTCCCCGCCGTTGAGGTAGGCCAGGTCGTGCGGGTGGCGCACCAGGTCGGGCCGGGCCGCGGTGCGCTGCGGGTCGGCCAGCGCCGTGCGGGCCCGCAGGCTCGCCACCAGGACCGCCAGCGCGATGATCGCGTACCCGGTCAGGAAGACCCCGCTGCCGATCCCCCAGGTGCCCTGCTCCGCTGCGATCCCCATACCAGCCACCTCCCCCTGCGTCCCCTCCGACGGGGCCCAGTCTCGCGGGGCGGACATGACGTAGACCACTGTCTTCACCGAGACTTGAGGTTGCCGGGACCGCGGACCGGTCAGGCGGTCGCCACCCGGACCTGCTTCTTGATCCGGGAGAGCATCGCGGCCATCCCGCGCAGCCGCAGCGGGCTCACCGCCTGGGCCAGGCCCAGCGCGGTGTAGAAGTCGTCGGGCACGCCCAGCACGTCGGCGGCCGGCTCGCCGTCCAGGCCGGTCTGCATGATCGAGGCGAACCCGCGGGTGGTGGGGGCCTCCGGGGGCGCGGAGAAGTACAGGTGGACGTGCCGGTCGGCGTCGTCGTCCACCTCGACGGCCAGGAACAGCGGCGACTGGCACTCGTGAACCTGCTCCATGGTGCCGGCCGCGTCCCGGTACCGCTCGGGTAGCTCGGGCAGCTCGCGGGACAGCTCCAGCAGCAGCTGCAGGCGGTCCTTCGGGCCGACGCCGGCGAAGTCGTCGACCAGCTCGGCCAGGGCGGGGGGCAGGTCGCTCATGCCGAGCCGCGCTCCGGGCCCTGCACGATCGGGACCCGCACCGAGTTGCCCCACTCGGTCCAGCTGCCGTCGTAGTTGCGCACCTTGTCGAAGCCGAGCAGGTGGGTCAGCACGAACCAGGTGTGGCTGGACCGCTCGCCGATGCGGCAGTACGCCACCACGTCGTCGGACGACGAGAGCCCCTGCTCCTGCTCGTAGATGGCCGACAGGTCCGCCCGCGGCTTGAAGGTGCCGTCCTCGGCGGCGGCGCGGGCCCACGGCACGCTGGCCGCGCCCGGGATGTGCCCGCCGCGGACCGCGCCCTCCTGCGGGTAGTCCGGCATGTGCAGCAGCTCGCCGGAGTACTCGCCGGGGGAGCGCACGTCCACCAGCGGCCCGCCCAGGTGGGCCAGCACGTCCTCCTTGAACGCGCGCAGCGTCCGGTCGTCCCGCTCGACCACCGGGTACTCGGTCTGCTCCGGCTTGGGCTGCTCGGTGGTGAACTCCCGGCCCTCGGCGGCCCACTTGGCCCGGCCGCCGTCCAGGATGCGCACGTCCGGGTGCCCGAACAGGGAGAACACCCACAGCGCGTAGGTGGCCCACCAGTTGTTGCGGTCGCCGTAGAACACCACGGTGCTGTCCCGGGTGATCCCGCGCTCGGCGCAGATCTCGGCGAACCGGGCGCCGTCGACGTAGTCGCGGGTGACCGGGTCGTTCAGCTCGGTGTGCCAGTCGACCTTGACCGCGCCCGGGATGTGGCCGGTGTCGTAGAGCAGGACGTCCTCGTCGGACTCCACCACGACCAGTCCCGCGGAACCCAGGTTCGCGGCCAGCCACTCGGTGGTGACCAAGCGCTCCGGGTGCGCGTACTCGGCCAGCTTCGGATCGGGGTCTGCGGGCAGCGCCATGCGCCCGAGGTTAGTCCCTCTTCCACAGGTCCGTGACCCGGACGCCCACCCCGGCCAGCAGCTTCCGGGTCAGCGGCAGGCTGATCCCGATCACGTTGGACGGATCGCCGTCGATGCCCTCGACGAACCAGCCGCCCAGCCCGTCCAGGGTGAACGCGCCCGCCACGACCAGCGGCTCGCCGGTGGCGATGTAGTCGGCCAGCTCCTCGGTGTCCGGTTCGCCGAACCGGACACCGGTGACCGCGTGCCCCTCGGCCACCCGGTCGATGTCGCCGTCCAGGGTCCGCAGCACGGCGTGCCCGGTGACCAGCTCGCCGCGACCGCCGGCCATCGCCCGCCACCGGGTCCTGGCCTGCTCCGGGTCGCCGGGCTTGCCGACCAGCTCACCGCCGATGTGCAGCATCGAGTCGCAGCCGATCACCACGGCCTCGGCGGCGGTGCCGGCGATCCGCCGGGCCACCGTGGTCGCCTTGGCCGCGGCCAGCGCGGTGACCTTCTCCGCCGGGGTGGCGTCGGGGAGGGTGGCCAGCAGGGCCGGTTCGTCGAGGTCGGCGATCTCCACGACCGGGTCGAGCCCGGCCGCGCGGAGCACGGCGAGCCGGGCGGGGGAGGCGGAGGCGAGCACCACGAGCACCCGGCGACCCTACGACCCGCCCCGGTCGCCCGCCCGCGCCGCCGCCGGGTGTCAGGAAAGCCACTTTCAGGACCGGATCCGTCCGGAAAGTGGCTTTCCTGCCATCGGGCCGGGCGGGGGCGAGGGGGTCAGGGGGTGGGGGCGGTGCGGCGCA
>JASLAP010000350.1 GCA_030147065.1 Pseudonocardia sp.
GCGGGCGGCCGGATCCCCGGCGGGAGCGCTGCGGGACGCGCCTCGGCCGGCGGGTTCACCGGGGGGCGGGGCACGACCGGGCGGACCGGAGGCCGTCGACCCGCTGGTGGCGGCGCTGCGACCGGCGCTCGACCCGCCGTCGCCGCGGCCCCGGGCGGTGGGGTCGCGGGTGGCCCAGCGGCGGACGGTGCCGGATCCGGCGCCACCACCCCCCGGTAGACCTCCTCCAACCGGTCGACCACCGCCGCGATCCCGTAGACCGACCCGACCGCCCGGTGCCCGGCCGCCACCAGCGACCGCCGGCACGGCTCGCGCAGCGCCTGCGCCACCGCCCCGGCCACCAGCTCCGGCCGCGGCGGGCACACCAGCGCCGCACCCCGGGCTCGCAGGTCGACGGCCAGGTCGCCGGTGTCGGCGATGACGACCGGGGTGCCGGCGGCCATGGCCTCCAGCGCGACCATCCCGAACGGCCCGGTCGCGCTGGGCACGACCAGCACGTCCGCCGCGGCCACCCGGTCGCCGACCAGGTCGGGCGGCGGCGGGCCCTCGCAGCCGACGGCGCCGGTCAGGCCGAGGTCGTCGAGGAGCGCCAGGGCGGCGTCGAACTCGCCGTGGTCGGGTCCGACGATCGCGAACGTCGGGCGAGCCGGGTGGTCGCGCAGCGCCGCGGCGACCTCGAGGAACAGCGGGACCCGCTCGCGCGGGTGCGGCTGGCCGGCGAACAGCACCTCCGGTCGGGCGCCGGGTGGGCGCGGGCGGCGGTGCGGCCGGGGGCGGGGGCCGATGCCGTGGGGCAGCAGCACGGTCTTGCCCCGGACCGCGACCGGCGCGGCGACCAGCGCGACGTCCTCGGCCTCGGCCGCGTCGAGCGCGAGCAGCGCGACGGCGCCGTCCAGCGACCGGCGGGTGGCCACCCGGTCCATGGCCAGCGCCCGCAGCCGCACGTCCGGGGTGATCGTGCGGTGGGTCTGGGCGACGTAGCCGACCCCGGCCCGGCGCAGCGCCCGGGCCGCGCCCTGGGTGATCAGGTCCCGGCCCAGGTGCACGTGGGCCAGGTCGAACCCGGCGGCCTCACGGTCCAGGAACCGGAGCAGGCCCGGGGAGAGCAGCTCGGTCGAGCCGCCGGTGCCGAGGGGACGGCGGACGTCGAACAGCCGCGGGCGGACGCCGCTGCCGGCCAGGTCCGGCTGCCCGACGCCGTCGCAGCCGGCGGCCAGGGTGACCTCGTGGCCGCGACGGGCCAGCTCGACGCACTGCTCGCGGGCGACGCCCACCGGCCCGCCGAACGCGCCGTTCCCGCCGGTCACGGGGACGATCTGCAGGATCCTCACGCCGGGCCCTCCGATCGGTCGCGGTGGCGGTGGGGCAGATCGGCCGGCAGCCGGCAGAGCAGCAGCATCCCGGCGGTGACCGGGAGCAGGGGTGGCGCGTCGACCAGCACGACGTCGTAACGAGTGCGCGGCTCGACGGGCAACGCGCGCATCCGGTCCGGGGCCGGCTGTCGTGCAGCAGCGGGGCTCAGTGCAGGACGGAGAAGCGGCGGGTGCGGTGGGTCAGGTTCGCCGGCAGCGGCGGTGGCGGCACAGCACGGCAGGCAGGCGACCTCGGCGCAGGATGACTCGTTCCCGGTACCCCTTCCGCGCTGCTCCCCCGCGGCGGCCGGAACCGGGGGTCAGGCGATCGGGTGGGGCTGCTCCAGGACGACCGAGAACCGGCCGGTGCGCCGGGTCAGGTTCTCGGCCAGCACCGTCGCGTCCATCCCCCCGCCGTTGGCCAGCGCGACGATCTCGGCGGGCATCCAGCGGGTCGGGCCGACCTCGCGGGAGCGGGTGTGGCGGGCGTCGTGCACGCCGTCGCGCACCGCCCGGGCCAGCGCCCGGTGCCGGACGGCGAACCGCAGGGTGTCGATCACCTCGCCGACCGCCGAGGTGGCCGGGGCGGGGATGTCGGACAGCACGATCCGTCCGCCCGGCGCCAGCAGGGTGCGCCAGCGCAGCATCCACCGGCGCACCTCGTCGCGGCCCATGTACTGCACGACCCCGTTGGCCAGCAGCAGGTCGAACTGGCCGTAGGCGCCCAGCGGGCACGGCCGGGCCAGGTCGACCGGGAACACGGTGCCCAGCCGGCCGGTCCGCTCGGCGGTCGCCCGGCGCATCGGCTCGGCGACGTCCCAGTACCCGACGGCGGCGACCACCCCGGCCAGCTGGGCCACGGCGTGCCCGGCGCCGCAGCCGAAATCCAGGACGCGGTCGGTGGGGCGGACCGGGACCGCGGCGTGCAGCCGGGCGATGTAGTCGCCCGCCTCCACCGCACAGAGGTGCCGGGTGTCGCCCTCGGACCAGTGGACCGCTCCGGTGGGTGCCGGGTTGGCCGTCACCGGCGGCCGGACCGGGAGCCGGTGGCGCGGGGATGCACGATGAGGTACCTCCCTACAGGCCGTGACCGCGGACCGACGCCGGCCGCGTACCTTCCCCGCTGAGGTTACCCGCGCCGAGAGCCGGCGACCACCGAGCGCGCCGCCGGAGCCGTCGCATCCGGACAACATCGGCGAACGTCGTTCGGCGTGGTCCGCCGGCAGCCGCGTCGACACCCCGGCCGCGCGCACGCGGCCCCTGCCGGGCACCCGCTGTGACGGTCCGTGACCACGGAGATCACCCGGCTGGTCGACGCACGTGCGGGCCGATCCGGCACGGTGCGTATCCTCGAACCATGCGGTACAGCGGCGGGAGCGGAGTGTCCCGACGAGCGCTCCTGTTCGGAGCGGCGGGGAGCGCGCTGGTCCTGACCGGCTGCACCACCGGGGCGAACGACCCCGGTCGCCCGGCGATCCCCGAGCCCGCGGGCCCCACGGCCGCCCCCGAGGAGGACCGCGCGGTCGAGCCCACCTACGTCGGCTACGTGCCCTACTGGGACCAGCCTGCGGCGCTCCGCACGGTCGAGCAACACCCTGCGGTGTTCGACCAGGTCAGCCCGATGTGGTACTCGCTGGACCGGGACGGGCGCGTGGTGCTCGCCGACGACGAGTACGCGGTTCCCGACCCGGCGGCCGTGGCGGCGATGCAGGCCCGCGGCGCCATGGTCCTGCCGACGATCACCAACCTGCGCAACGGCGACTGGAACCCCGGCCTGGTGCAGTCGATGCTGGCCGACGACGAGGTGATGACCGCGCACGTGGCCGCCATCCGCGAACTCGTCGCGCAGTCGGGCTACGACGGCATCGACGTCGACTACGAGGACCTGGAGGCGGAGGACCGCAACCGCTACTCCACGTTCCTGGCCCGGCTGTCGGAGGCCATGCACGCCGACGGGAAGCTGATCACCTCCTCGGTCTACGCCAAGAACTCGGAGCCGGGTCCCAACCCGCACAACCAGGCGCAGGACTACGCCCTGATCGGCGCGGTGTGCGACCAGGTGCGGGTCATGACCCTCGACTACCACTACGCCGAGGGCGACCCCGGCCCGATCGCCCCGATCGACTGGGTCGACGAGTCGATCGCCTGGGCCATCACCCAGATCCCGGCGCGGAAGGTGCTGGTGGGCGTCGTGCTGCTGGGCACCGACTGGCCCGAGGACGGGACCGGCACCGTCGTCACGCACGAGGAGGCCACGGCCCTCGCGGCGGCGACCGGGTCCACCGTCAGCTACCTCGACGCCGGCGACTCGCCGAACTTCAGCTACACCGACGACGACGGTACCGACCACCAGGTCTGGTTCGAGGACGCCCAGAGCTCCGCGGTGAAGCTCGAACTCATCGACCGCTACGGCCTCGGCGGGGCGATGTTCTGGCGCCTCGGCGGCGAGGACCCCGCCACCTGGCAGATCGAGACGCTCGCCGAGCACTCGTCCTGACGCCGGCGGGACCGCCCCCGCGCCCCGTCCCGGGGCGCGGCGGCGGTCACCGCCGCGCTCACCGCCGAGACGCCGGCACGAACTCCGCACCGCGCGGCTGACCGTCGCCGGCGGCAGCGGAGGAGCCCACCGCCACCTCCCAGTCGACAGCCGCCTCCCAGGTCGCGGTCCCCTCGCGGTCCCCGGCCCCGTCAACGGCATCAGCGTCGTCGGCCGCGTCGTCCGCAGTCTCGTCGACCGCCTCGGGCGCGTCCACGGCCGCGTCCGCGGGGGCGGCCTCCTCGTCGGCAGGCCCGACCTCCGCCACAGCCCCGTCCGCCGGCACGCCGGTCACCTGAGCCGCGTCCGCGGTCTTCTCGTCGTCCGCGGGCTCGACCGCGTCCCCAGCTTCGTCGACCGCCTCAGGCGCAGCCTCGGCCGCGTCGACGGGGACGGCCTCCTCGTCGGCAGGCACGACCTCCACCACAGCCTCCGCCGCCGGCACGCCGGTCGGCTCAGCCGCGTCCGCGGCCTTCTCGTCGTCCGCAGCCTCGTCGCCCGCCTCGGCCTCGGCCGCATCCGCGTCCTCCTCATCGGCGGGCACGACCCCCGCCGCAGCCTCAACCGCGGGCACGTCGGTCGGCTCAGCCGCGTTCGCGGACTTCTCGTCCTCCGCGGGCTCGGCCGCGTCCGCAGCCTCGTCGCCCACCTCGGCCCCGGCCCCGGCCGCATCCGCGTCCGCGACCTCCTCGCCGGCAGGCACGACCTCGGTCACGACCTCGTCCGCCGGAACGCCGGCCACCTCAGCCGCGTCCGCGGGGCTCTCGTCATCCGCAGCCTCTGCCGGCTCCGCAGCTTCAGCCTCGTCCGCAGCTCCGCCGACCACCTCGGCCCCAGCCTCGTCCGCAGAGACGACCTTCTCGTCCGCAGGCACGACCTCCGCAGCCGCATCCGCCGGCACGCCGGTCGCCCCAGCCGCGCTCGCAGCCTCAGCCGCGTCCGCGGCCTCGTCGGCCACCTCAGCCCCAGCGGCATCCGTGTCCGCAGCCACGACCTTCTCGTCCGCCGACACGACCTCGGTCACAGCCTCGTCCGCCGGCACGCCGGTCACTCCAGCGGCGTCCGCAGGCTGGTCGACCCCGTCGGCGGACACAGCCCCGGCCGCAGGCACAGCCCCGGCCGCGGGCACGACCTCCTCTTCGGGCGCGGGCGCCGGCACAGCCGCCCGGGGCCGCGGCGACGGCCGCCACTTCTCCGGAACCGTCAGCGGCGCCGACTGCTGCGGGACGACCGCCGTGGCCGCCGCGGCCTCCCGCTCGGTGCCGGCCCCCGGCCGCTGCCGGGGGAACGGGCGCGGGAGGACCTCGGTGGCCGGCAGCGCCGCACCACCCTTCCCGTGCGGGGCGGCCGAAGCGGCGACGGCCACCCGGCGCCGCGGCGACGGCCGCCACTTCTCCGGGACGGTCACCGGCGCCGGCTGCCGCGGGAGGAGCGCCGTGGCCGCCGCGGGCACCCGCTCGGTGCCGAGCCCCGGCCGCTGCGCCGGGACGGAACCGGGGCGCACCGCGGAGGACCCTCCCGCCACCGCGACGGTCCCGGGCCGGAGGGCGGCGTACCGCCGGTCCAGCGCGCGAACGGCGGGCCGGGGGGTGGGGCGCAGCACCGCGTCCAGGTCCATCAGCACCAGCGGCGGAGCCGACTTCGGCGAGGTGCGGCCGATCCCGCCGCGGGTGCGCACCAGGTAGCCGATGAACGCGGACAGCACGGCGACCAGCCGCCGCAGCGGCGCGGCGATCGCCAGCGCCAGCGCGAGGAGCACGAGCCCCAGCACCGTCGAGGCGAGGGTGACCTCCGCCGGGACGACGACGATCGACAGACCGATGGCGAGCAGCACGACGGTGGCGACCAGCAGCCCGTCGCGCCAGACCTTGATGACGTCGGGCCGCTTGTAGCCGTGCTGGGCGTGCGCGTCGGCCTGCTCGACCTCCGCCACGGCGACCTCGGCCTCGCCCGCCGCAGCGGGGGCAGCTTCCGGGGCAGCCCGGCGCGCCGGGCTGGCCCACCGGCCGTTCGACCGCGCGCGCAGCATCTTCGCCAGCGACAGCCAGGTCGAGGTGGCGTCGACCATCCTCAGCAGCGGGAACGCCAGCCCGTAGATGAGCAGGCTCGGTCGGCGCAGCCAGATCGCGACGCCGATGGTGAGCAGGTAGTCCGGCAGCGCGACGAACAGCAGCACGTTCGTCGGCGTGACCACGTCGCCGGCCGTGGCGACCGACCAGCCGAGCGGACCCGGGGCGGTGGCGAGGCCGGTGACCAGCGCGTCGGCCCCGATCAGCAGCAGCCCGACCGCCAGCCCGAGCAGCACCAGGCTCGCCACCACGACCTCGACCAGGAACAGCACCAGTGCGACCGAGAACCAGCTCCACCAGAGGCCGTGCCGCCACAGCGTCTGCCAGAAGCCCAGCGCCCACCGCGTGACCTGCTTGTAGTAGTCGCGGAAGTTGTCGGGGTCCTGGGTGACCGCGTAGGGCAGGGTGTTGAAGGCGATCTTGCCGAGGCGCTTGCGGTGCACCTCGAAGGTCATGTTGAAGTCCTCGATGACCAGCCCGGGCGGGTCGATGTCGATCTTGTCGAGGATGCTCGTCCGGTACATGCTGGCGAAGCCGGGCACGATCGGGGTCACGTTGGTGTAGCGCCAGGTCTGGCCGTACTTCAGCAGCTGCATGACCGCGTAGAGCCGCGACCGGTAGGCGACCAGGAACCGCCCCATCAGGGTCAGCGTGTCCGGGTTCCAGGTGGAGTAGGCGTAGCCGGCCAGCGCGACCATGTCGGGCCGGCTGAGCAGCGTGAGACCGTGCTTGAGGTAGTCCGGCGACAGTTCGGTGTCGGCGTCGGTGATGAGCATGGCCTGGTACCGCTCGGCGAACTCGAAGTGCTTGACGGCCGTGGCGATGCCGCCGGCCTTGCCCCGCGCCGGGTTCAGCTCGAGCACGTTCACCCCGAAGCTGCGCGCGATCGCCGCGGTGCGGTCGGTGCAGCCGTCGGCGATGACGTGGATCTGCGACGGTGGCAGCAGCCGCATCACCGACCGCAGGGTCTTCGCGATGCACACCTCCTCGTTGTGCGCCGGCACGAGGATCGCGACGTCCTCGGGCCGCAGTTGCGGCACGCTCGCGCCGCGGGGGCCGATCCGGTCGCGCACCTTCTCGGAGGTGAACCGGATCACCGAGATCAACGTCCACAGCGTGGGGTTGAATCCCAGCAGGAGCAGCAGCACCCACCAGTCCATGTCAGGTGGGCACCCCGCCGATGGCGACCGTCACGTCGTCGAACCGGCGCTGCTCGGCCAGCAGGTCGGCGCTCGCCCGCCCGCAGTGGAACAGCATGTCGATCGCCGCGAGGTGCGGCAGGAACTCCCCGCGGCCCTGCGGGTAGACGGGGTGGGTGAACTCCTGGCTCACCACGGCCAGGCCCGCGTCGCGCACCGCCGCCCAGTCGATGTACTCCCGCTCGCTGCCGTAGGTGCTGGTCAGGTGGGCGGTACCGGCCACCGCGCGGACCAGGTCGATGATCCGCCTGGTGCCGTCGCGGCCGGCCGGCATGTCGCGTTCGAGCGAGCTCGCCGTGACGATCCGGACCGGGCTGGCCAGGTACTCGCACAGCATCGTGATGAGGTCGAGGTTGAGGTCGACGAGCCGCTCGTGGTCCTTGCGGTACACGGCCTCGATCAGCGGGTAGAGCTCGTCGAAGTACGGCGCGCGGCTGTAGGCCAGCCGCAGCAGGCGCAGGTGGCGCGTGCGCAACGGCTGGCTCGCGTCGATCCGGACGTCCTGGATCAGCTGCGGACCGTCACCCTTGACCAGTGGCACCGACAGCCAGTCACCCCGTCCCTCCCTCTTGATCTTCTGTCGGCCGTGGTACTCGGACCGGGTGTACTGGACGGTGTCGTAGGCGACGTAGACGTCGCTGCCGACGATCTTGTCCAGCAACTTCAGCCACGGCATGAAGTTGGGCTGGTGGACTGAGACGAGCAAGATTTCCCCTAGAACACTGCGCGGAGGAGTTCGAACCCCTCGGCCGCCTCGATGCTGATCTCGCGCCCGCGCACGCGGGTGGCGAGCTCCAGGCCCTCGGGACTGCCGTGGTAGCGCGCCTCCCGCACCTGCGACGCGTGCAGCCGCAGGGCTTCGATCTTGACGTCGAGGTGGTCCGAGACGTCGATGAGCACGGTGGGCGCGAACCGGGGCTCGCTACCCGACCAGAACAGCGAGGTGTTGTCGTAGGCGAGCACGAAGGGCACGGTGTGCTTCTGGTGCGGGGCGCCCGGGCGGGTCGCGGTGACACCGGCCCAGTGCACCGCGGCGTGGTCCTGGTTGTAGCTGACCGCCGGGATCATGACCATGGTCGGCTCGAGGCGGTCGATGGCGAGCCGGCCGCCGGCCTCCAGGCGGTGCACCAGCTCGCGGCGCGGCACCGTGTCGAGCTTGAGGTAGCGCTCGTCGTCGGTGTAGAGCACGTCCCAGTCGTCGACCTGGAGGAACTTCATCACGGTGGCGAACTCGTCGAGACGGGTCTCCACCGGGGTCACCGTCTGCGTGCGCTCGCCCTCGTCGTCGGTGGCGTAGTGGGCGAGGCTGCCGGCGGAGACGAGGACCACGTACACCTCGCCGCCGAGGGCCTTGATCCGGGCGATCGTCCCGGCGCAGCCGTAGGTCTCGTCGTCGGCGTGCGGGGCGATCACCAGCAGCCGCTGGGCGGCGAGGAACTCGTCGGTGAACCTCATCGCGCGACCGCCGAAGCGCGCCGCCCGAGCTCGTGCTCGATGACGCTGGCCAGGATGTCGTCGAGCGTGCGGGTGGGCTCGAACCCGACCGCGGCGCGCACCCGGGAGATGTCGGGCACCCGGCGCTCCATGTCCTCGAAGCCCTCCGGGTAGGCCTCGTCGTACGGGACGTGCCGGACGGTGCTGGACGAGCCGGTGGCCTCGATCACCCGGCGGGCCAGCTCACCGATGCTGACCTCCTCCGGCCGCCCGATGTTGAACACGCTGCCGTAGGCGTCGGGGTGGTCGACCAGGCGCCGGAGGGCGTCGACGAAGTCGGCGACGTGGCAGAAGCACCGCGTCTGGTCCCCGGTGCCGTAGACGGTCAGCGGCTCACCGTCGAGCGCCTGGTTGACGAAGCGCGGCACGACCATCCCGTAGCGGCCGGTCTGGCCGGGCCCGACGATGTTGAACGGCCGGACGATCAGCGTCGGCAGCCCGTGGTGGCGCCAGAACAGGTGGGCGAGCGTCTCGTCCAGCGCCTTGGCCTCGGCGTAGGACCACCGGCTGACCAGCGGCGAGCCCATGACCCGGCGCGAGTCCTCGTTCAGCGCGCCCGAGGTGTTGTGCCCGTAGATCTCGCTGGTCGACGCGACCACCACCCGCGCGTCGTGCCGCAGCGCGCTGCCGAGCACGTTCTCGGTGCCCTGCAGGTTGGTCCGCAGGCCGCCGAGCGGGTCGTCGAGGATGTGCTTCACCCCGACCGCCGCGGCCAGGTGGAACACCGTGTCCGCGTTCGCGACCAGCCGGTCCAGCAGGTCGACGTCGAGCACCGAGCCCTCGACGAACTCGACCTCGGATTCCGGGGCGCGGCTCGTCGACAGGTCGTCCAGGAGGACGACGTCGTGGCCGTCCTCGACCAGCGACCGGGTCAGGTGCCGTCCGATGAACCCGGCCCCACCGGTGATGAGCGCCTTCACTGTGCTGTCTCCCCCGCCTTCACTGTGCTTCTTCTCCCCCGGTCGTCGTCAGATGACAGCGCGGTCGGGCAGGTGCCCGGCGCGGTAGGTGGCGTCGAGCAGGACCGAGCAGGACTCGAGCCAGCTGTAGTCGACGCCGGGATGCTGGGTGTGCAGCAGGACGAGGTCCCAGTCCTGCTCGGTGGGATCCGCCACGCTCACCCGGTCGTCCATCCGCGGGACGAGCGGGTCGAAGTAGTCGACGCGGGCGCCACCGCGGTCCAGCTCGGCCATCACTTCCAGGGCCGGGGACTCCCGGACGTCCTGCACGCCCGGCTTGTAGGTGACCCCGACGATCAGGACCCGGGCGCCCGCCAGGGGGCGACCCGACTCCAGCAGCACCTCGCGCGCCCGGGCCGCGACCTTGCGCGGCCGCAGGGCGATCGCCGACATCGCCGACTCGGTGAGCGGCAGGCTCGCCCGCCGCGCCCGCAGCTGCCACAGCAGGTAGTGCGGGTCGCACGGCACGCAGTGCCCGCCCACGCCCGGGCCCGGGTAGAAGGGCATGAACCCGAACGGCTTGGTGGCCGCGGCGTCGATCACCTCGACCACGTCCAGCCCGAGCTCCTGGCAGGCGTCGGCGAACTCGTTGACGAAGGCGATGTTGACCGCCCGGAACGTGTTCTCCAGCAGCTTCGCCGCCTCCGCCGCCTCGGGCGACCCGACCTCGTGCACGCTGGGGCTCACCCGTCGCAGGACCGAGGCGGCCGATTCCCGGCACGCCTCGGTGACGCCGCCCACGACCCTGGGCACGGTCTCGTGGGGGTGGATCATGTTCCCCGGGTCGATGCGCTCCGGGGAGAACGCCACGAAGACGTCCTGCCCGACGCGCAGCCCGCGCTCGGCGAGCGGTCCGGCCAGCAGCTCCCGGGTGCACCCGATGTAGGACGTCGAGGTCAGCACGATGGTCTGCCCCGGCCGGGCCGCCGCCACCGCCGACGCGCACGCCGCGCGCAGCGCGGTGAGGTCGGGCATGAGGTGGGAGTCGATCGGCGTCGGCACGCACACGACCACCACGTCGGCGGCTGAGAGGGTGCTGAGATTGGTCGTCAGCAGGAACGTGTCGGAGTCGAGGTGACCGGCGAGGCGCTCCCGGTCGAGGTCGAGCAGATCGGCCCGACCGGCCTTGATGTCCGCGAGCCGGCCCTCGCTCACGTCGCAGCCGATGACGGTGTGGCCCGCCCCGGCGAAGGCGATGGCCGTGGGCAGCCCGACGTAGCCGAGGCCGATGATCCCGATCGTGGCGGGGCGGTCGATGTCGAGCGCGTCCAGTGCGGTGTCGGCGCTGGGCTGCCGCGGGACCCTGAACGCCGCCACCTCGGCGAGGTGGTCCTCGGCGGTGTCGGCGGTGACGTCCGTAAAGTGGCTTGCCAAAATCCTGCTCTCTCTCTGGTTTCGTGCCCTGGGGTCGCGAACTCCTCGAGCGGTCCTCTCCCACCATCGAGCGTCCGTCGAACGGTGTTACCTCGCCGTCATCGTCGCCGAATGTGACGAATCGGACCCCGGCGCGGGGGAATCGCCACTACTGGGCGACACGTCTACCAGAGGCTGCGAAGCGGCCGGACCCCGGGCTCGGCGCGCGTCCATCCGCCCGGGACGGCGATCACCGCGGACCGGTCGGCGCGCTCGACGCAGCGCTGGTAGACGGCGCGCGGCCCGGCCTCCGGTGGGCGGGGACCGGACCGGCGGGCCGCCCCGGCGGCGACATCACGCCGATCTTCACGCCGATCTTCGCGCCGGCCGCGCGGCGCCGGCCGGGCCGTTGGGGGAGCGACACCGCGGCCGGGCGGGCTAGTACTGTCTCAGTGTTGTCTCAGTGTTGTGATGTCTCATTGTTATCTCAGCGGACGGGGAACACCGGGCGCGGGGCAGCAGCGGTCGACGGTCGGGGGCCGGCGACGGACCTCAGGCGGCGTTGCCCAGCCAGGGCTCCCAGGCGGGGAGCGGCTCGACGGCGAGGACCAGGATGCCGCCGGCCGCGCGGTTCGGCGGACGGGGCACGAAGGGCAGGGACCACCCGATCTCGTCGAGGAGCCGGTCGGCCTTGCGCGAGTTGCAGGCCCGGCAGGCCGCGACGCAGTTGTCCCAGCTGTGCTGGCCCCCGCGGCTGCGCGGGACGACGTGGTCGACGGTGTCGGCGCGCTTGCCGCAGTAGGCGCACCGGCGGCCGTCGCGGCGGAGGACCCCGGCGCGGGTCATCGGGACGGCCCGGCGGTAGGGCACCCGGACGTAGCGCGACAGGCGCATCACCGACGGAGCGGGCACGGTGAGGTGCGCGGAGTGGAAGGCCGAGTCGAGGGCCGCCTCGACGCACTCGGCCTTGCCGGCGAGCATCAGGACCACGGCGCGCTTGGCGGTGACCACCGCCAGCGGTTCGAAGGTCGCGTTCAGCAGGAGCACCCTGGACCCCGTCGGTACCGCGCCCGGGCTCGGCGCGATCCCCGGTGCCTCCCCTGGCTCGGGGCGGGCACCGGTGGGGACCGGTTGTCGATGCTTCACGCGACCACCTCCCAGGGCAGATCAGACCACAGTCCGGCCGGGTTGCGCACGTGCGATCTCGCGGGCGACGGTGCTCAGCCCGCCACCTCGGCCAGCAGGTCCTCGGCCATCACCGTGCGCAGCCGGGTCAGCACCGACATCATGGTCTCGACCAGCGCGCGGGCCTCCTTGGCCGAGCGGGCCGAGGCGATCTCCCGGCGGGCGTCGCCCATGAAGCTGGTCAGCAGGGTCACCAGCACCCGGTTGACCGGGCTGTCGTCCGCGCCGAGCAGCCGGAAGTTGCCGCGCACCCAGGCCTTGCCGGACGCCCGCACCAGTTGCTGGAACCCGGGCGGGGCGTCACCGTCGTAGAACAGCTTGACCATGTCCCGGTTGCCCCACGCGGCGTGCATGTAGGCCCGCGCGCCCGCCTCGAAC
>JASLAP010000348.1 GCA_030147065.1 Pseudonocardia sp.
GCCCGCTGACCGGTTCGGCGGGGCGGCGCGCGGGGCGGGATCGAGCGCTGGGTCGGCGGCGGCGCGTACCGGCCCGCCCCTGCGCAGCGGCCCGGCGGCGCCGTGAGACGGTGGGCGCCGCCGGCGCGCTCCGCGTCCGGCAGCCGCGTTCGAGGAGGACCCCGTGAAGCTGCTCGTCACCGGCGGAGCCGGCTACGTCGGCAGTGTCTGTGCCGCGCACCTGGTCGACGCCGGTCACGACGTGACCGTGCTGGACGACGTGTCGACCGGCCACCGCGACGCCGTGCCCGACGGTGCCGCGTTCGTCGAGGGCGATCTGGCCGTGGTCGCCGACGACGTGCTGGCCGGGGGCTTCGACGGGGTGCTGCACTTCGCGGCGCGCTCGCTGGTCGGCGAGTCGGTGCAGCGCCCGGACCTGTACTGGTGGGGCAACACGGTCACGGCGCTGCGGCTGCTCGACGCGATGCGCCGGCACGGCACCCCCCGCCTCGTGTTCTCCTCCACCGCGGCCACCTACGGCGAGCCCGACGAGGTGCCGATCCGCGAGGACGCATCCACCCGGCCGACCAACCCCTACGGCGCCAGCAAGCTCGCCATCGACCACGCCATCTCCTCCTACTGCGCGTCCTACGGGCTGGCCGCGGTGAGCCTGCGCTACTTCAACGTGGCCGGGGCGCACGGCCGCTACGGCGAGCGGCACGCGGTGGAGACCCACCTGATCCCGCTGGTGCTGCAGGTGGCGGCCGGTCTGCGCGAGTCGGTGCAGGTCTTCGGGGACGACTGGCCCACCCCGGACGGCACCTGCGTCCGCGACTACATCCACGTCGACGACCTCGCCGACGCGCACTCGCTGGCCCTGCAGCACGCCCGCCCCGGCCACCACGGGGTGTACAACCTCGGCTCGGGCACCGGGTTCTCGGTGCGCCAGGTCGTCGAGGCCTGCCGCGAGGTGACCGGGCACCCGATCCCGACGGTGACCGCCCCGCGCCGGGCCGGCGACCCGGCGGTGCTGATCGCCTCCAGCGAGGCCGCCCGCTCGGAGCTGGGCTGGCGGCCGGTGCGCACCGACCTCACGACGATGGTCGGCGACGCCTGGCGGTTCGCGCAGAGCCGCCAGCCCGTCTGACCCGCCGGGCCGGGCCGTCGGCCAGGGAGGCGCGCAGCATCCGCCGGACCTCCTCGGGCCGCATCCCGGCCGCGGTCACCGACCGCAGGATCCCGGTCAGGCGGTGGCCCGGCCAGGCCCGCTCGGCCCGGTCGAGGGCGACGTTGGCCAGCGCGCCGTCCCCGCGGAGCAGGGCGGACACCGCCAGCAGGGCGGCGGGCTCGGCCGCCTCCGGGTCGGGCACCTCGCGGACCAGCGCGGTCCACAACCGCTCGGCGGCCGCCGCGGTCGCCCCGATGCACCGGGCCATGGCGGCGTCGCGGACGGGCGTGGTGGCCAGCGCGCCGGCCAGCGCCACGACGCGGGCGTCGTCGAGCACCAGGTCGCCGGAGGCGGCGTCGGCGATGGCCTCGTCGACCACGCGCAGGACCGCGTCGGGGGGCTCGGCGGCGCCGTCGAGCGCGTCCGGCCGGTCACCCAGCTCGATCAGCATCGCCTCCCGCCGGCGCAGCCGGCCCTGGTCCACCGGGTCGAGCAGTCGCTCCAGCCCGGCCCGGGACGGCTGCACGACCCGACCGCTCAGCACCCCGGCCGCGGCAAGCGCGGTGGTTGCCGGGTCGGGCAGGGTGCCCGAGCAGCCGCAGGGCGGGTAGCAGGCCCACTGCGCGTCCTCGGCGGTGCTCTCCGCCCAGATCGCGGAGTGGACCTCCACGTCCCGCTCCGCCAGCAGGTCGACCACCCGGTCGACCAGGCCGCGGTGGGGCAGGCCGATCGGCCCGGCGGCGGAGAGCACCAGCACGGCGGCGCCGCGCGGGCTGTCCAGCAGCAGGCCCTCGACCGCGGTCGCGGCGACGGCCGCGCACTCCGCGGCGTCGGCGGCGCGGCCCGGCAGGTCGATGCGCAGCGTGAGGCCGAGCCGGTGCCCGGTCGAACCGCCCATCGAGACCAGGACCAGCGAGTCCCGCGGGTGGAAGCCGAGCAGCACGGGAACGGCGCAGACGATCTCGGCCGGGTCGACGAGGACCACGGTGCCGCCGGGATCGGGTCCGGGGTCCTCGACGCCACCGACGGGGCCGGGGCAGTCGAGGCAGGAGGGACCGCCGGGGCAGCCGGGGCAGTCGTCGTCGAGGTGGTCGGACCGGTCGTCGAAGCCGGCGTGGTCGACATCGGCGGCGCAGTCCCCGCGCGGGTCGACCGGCTCGGTGCCATCGTGGCCGGTGTCGGGCTCCGGGCCCGGGGCCCGGCCGGTGGGCGGGACCGGCGGGACGGCCGGGGAGGGTGCGCTGGACGGGGTGGCGGATCGGGTCGTGGAGGACGTCATGCCCGCAGCCTGGGACGCCACTCCGCGCGGCCGCCACCAGCGGGCCGGAGCCCTGTGGACAACTCGTCACGGCCGTTCCGCACGCCCAGGTCGGCCCGCGGATGGGGACAACTGCAGCGTCGAACGGCCGAAGTGTCGTCGCCGGCTGTTAACCTCCCGCGCTTGCCGGGTCCGCCCGCGACCGCGACGCTGACCGCGCACGGGTCGCGGACCCGTGATCGACGGGTGGCGGCCGGGTCCGCCGCGAGGGTGGGAGGACCGCCGGGTGTACGACTACGACCTGCTCGTCATCGGATCCGGCCCGGGTGGCCAGAAGGCCGCCATCGCCGCGGCGAAGCTGGGCAAGCGGGTGGCGGTCGCCGAGCGGCGCGACATGATGGGCGGTGTCTGCGTCAACACCGGCACCATCCCGTCCAAGACGCTGCGCGAGGCGGTGCTGTACCTGACCGGCTTCGCCCAGCGCGACATGTACGGCGCGAGCTACCGGGTGAAGTCCGACATCAGCATCGCCGACCTGCTGTCGCGCACCGCGCACGTGGTCGGCCGCGAGGTGGAGGTGATCCGCAACCAGCTGCTGCGCAACCACATCGACATCCTCGGCGGCACCGCGCGGTTCCAGGACCCGCACACCGTCGTCGTGGCCGGCGAGACGCGCGGGGACCACAACACGGTCACCGCCGAGAACATCGTCATCGCGACCGGGACGAAGCCGGCCCGCCCGGCCGAGGTCGCCTTCGACGACGAGCGCGTCCTGGACTCCGACGCGATCCTGCAGATGCAGCACGTGCCGCGGTCGCTGGTGGTGGTCGGCGCCGGGGTGATCGGCATCGAGTACGCCTCGATGTTCGCCGCCCTCGGCACCCGGGTCACGGTGGTGGAGAAGCGCCCGGCCATGCTCGACTTCTGCGACCCCGAGGTCGTGGAGTCGCTGAAGTTCCACCTGCGCGACCAGTCGGTGACCTTCCGGTTCGGCGAGGAGGTGTCCAGGGTCGAGACCGCCCCCCGGGGCACGGTGACCAGCCTGGCCAGCGGCAAGCGGATCGCCGCCGACATGGTCATGTACTCGGCGGGCCGGCAGGGCGTCACCGAGGAGCTGGACCTGCCGAAGGCCGGGCTGGACGCCGACAAGCGGGGCCGGATCAGCGTCGACGAGCACTACCGGACCGGGGTCCCGCACATCTACGCGGTCGGTGACGTGATCGGCTTCCCGGCGCTGGCCGCGACCAGCATGGACCAGGGCCGGCTGGCGGCCTACCACGCGTTCGGCGAGCCGGTCCGGGAACTCCAGTCGCTGCAGCCGATCGGCATCTACACGGTCCCGGAGATCTCCTTCTGCGGCCGCACCGAGGCGGAGCTGACCTCGGCCGCGGTGCCGTACGAGGTGGGGATGTCGCGCTACCGCGAGCTCGCGCGCGGGGCGATCGTCGGCGACTCCTACGGGATGCTCAAGCTGCTGGTCTCCACCGACGACCGCACGCTGCTCGGCGTGCACCTCTTCGGCACCGGCGCCACCGACCTCGTCCACATCGGGCAGGCGCTGATGGGGTGCGGTGGCACGGTGGACTACCTCGTCGACACCGTGCTCAACTACCCGACGCTGTCCGAGGCGTACAAGGTGGCGGCACTCGACGCCACCAACAAGATCCGTGCGCTCGAGGTGTACGGCAACGGGTCGCCGTAGCGCCGGGGGTCAGAAGACGACCCCGTGCTGGTCGAGCCACGGGCGGGGGTTGATCTTCTTGCCGCCGGGCGTGACGACCTCGATGTGCAGGTGCGGGCCGGTGGAGCGGCCGCGGTTGCCCACCTCGGCGATCACCTGTCCGGCGGCGACCTTCTCGCCCTCCCGGACCAGGGAGCGGTTGATGTGGCCGTAGACGGTGACCGTGCCGTCGGCGTGCCGGACGCGCACCCACATCCCGAACCCGCTCGCCGGACCGGAGTCGATCACGGTTCCGGCGAGCGGGACGCGGATCGGGGTGCCGATCGGGGCGGCGATGTCGAGGCCCTGGTGCGAGGAGCCCCAGCGGGCCCCGAAGCCGGAGGTGACGCGCCCGGCGACCATCTTGACGGCTCCGCCGATCGACGCGGCCGCCGCGGGACGGGCGGGCTCAGCGGCCGCGACGGCCTCGGCGGCGCGCGCCGCGTCCGCGACCTTGGCCTCCTCGGCGACGCGGGCGGCCTCGGCGGCAGCGGCGGCCTCGGCTGCGGCTGCGGCCTCGACAACTGCTGCGGCCTCGGCAGCAGCGGCCTCGGCAGCGGCGCGCTGCAGGTCAGCGGCCTTGACCAGGG
>JASLAP010000467.1 GCA_030147065.1 Pseudonocardia sp.
GGCTGGTCCAGCAGCTGGCCAACTACTACGCCGCCGCCGGGGTCGGCGACCTGTCGGTGGTGCTGCTGCTGGCACTGGTGCTGTTGGCCCGGCCCGGCGGCCTGGCGGGGAGGACGGCATGACGACCGCGGAGCTGCAGGAAAGGGCGACAGCGGGCGAGCCCGCCGCGCGCCCGGCGCGGCCGTGGTGGCGCAGCGCGCTGGTCCCGGTCGCGGTGTTCGCGGTGCTGGCCTGGCTGCCGTACGCGTCGGTGCCGCTGCCCGGACTGCTGCCGGGGTTGGTGAACAGCCCGGGCTCGATGCAGCTGCTGGCGCTGTGCCTGGTGTTCGGCGGCATCGCGCTGTCCTACGACCTGCTGTTCGGCCGGACCGGGCTGCTGTCGTTCGGGCACGCGCTGTTCGTGGCGGCCGGGTCGTACACCGTGGCCCTGGCGATGGGGCAGCTCGGCGTGGGACTGGGCGCCGCGGTCGGGCTGGCCGTGCTGGTCGGCGTGGTGCTGCCGGTGCTGGTCGGGGCGGTGGCGCTTCGGGTCACCGGGATCGCCTTCGCCATGGTCACGCTGGCCTTCGCGCAGGCCGGCTCGATCCTGGTGCTGCGCAACCCCGACGGGCTCACCGGCGGCGAGGAGGGCCTGCCGCTGCCCGCCGACGGGGTGCCGGATCTGCTCGTCGGCGTCGTCCAGGCGCCCTACCGGTACTGGCTGGCGCTGCTGTACCTGGTGCTGTGCTGGTGCTCGGTGCAGTGGCTGGTGCGCTCGCGGGCCGGGCACGTGTGGGCGGCGGTGCGGGAGAACCCGGAGCGGGCCGCGGTGCTGGGGCTGTCGGTGTACCGCGCCCGGCTGCTCGCGGTGGCCGTCGGCGGGCTGCTCGGCACCCTCGGCGGCGTGGTGCACCTGCTCCTGGTCGGCGGCTCCACACCGTCGCTGACCACCACCGAGCTGACGCTCTCGCTGCTGGTCATGGTGGTGCTCGGCGGGGCGGGCAGCCGGTGGGGCGCGGTGATCGGCGGGGTGCTCTACACCTACCTGGACAACCGGCTGCTCGAACTGGCCGGCTCCGACGCCGTCGCCGGGCTGCCCGGGGTGCTGCGGGTCCCGCTGTCCGAGCCGACGTTCGTGCTCGGCGCGCTGTTCGTCGCGGTGGTGTTCTTCGCCCCCGGCGGGCTGGTCGGACTGGTCCGGCGCCGGCGACGGACCGCTCCCGCAGTGGCTGGTGAGCCGGAGACCTGACCCGTCGGCGGGGCGGGCGGGTGGCGGTGCGGGACCCGGCGCCCCGGCCGCTGGATCGCGGCCCGCTCCGCGCGTTCGCGATCGCGCACCGCTCGCCGGTGGTCCCGCCGGTCGGCCCGCCGGTCGGCCGGGCCCTCCGCCCACCAGGCCACCCGGAGGACGAACACGAGGTGCCCGGCCACTAGCGCCGCGACGCCGAGCAGGTCGGTCACCCGGATCCGCGGCGGGCGGCCGGCCCGCGATCGGCCGCCGTGCGGAGGGTGCAGGGCCAGGGCGGGCGGCCGCGGCCGTCCGCCGATCCGCGGCGCGCCCAGGTCCGGGGAGTTCGACCACCTGCTGTGAGGCCGCCGGGACCCCGGCACCCACGAGCGGCCGCCTGTCGAGATGAGCGCTGTGGCAGTCGGCCCGGCAGATGGATCACCACAGTGCTCATCTCGGCGCGCGACAGCGACGTGATCGGGCCGCCCGCCCGCCCGCTCGCTGCGCTCGCCCGCTCCGCCCACGCTGCCCCGAGCCGGCCGGGCGAAAGTGGCTCTCGTCCGACCTGGTTGGGCGAGAGCCACTCTCGTGCGCTCGCCCGCCCCGCCCCGCCCGGCCACCCGGGCCCCGCCTCGTTCGGCTCGCTGAGTTGGCGGGGCGAGAGTGGCTCTCGTTCCACCTGGTCGAGCGAAAGTGGCTCTCGTCCAGCCTGACGGGGCGAGAGCCTCTCTCATCGGGGCGAAGGTGGGTCAGGTGAGGGGGCGGTCGGTGGGGTTGATGGGGCGGGGGAGGACGTCCCGGCCGGTGAGGTAGGCGTCGACGCCGGCCGCGGCGGCCCGGCCCTCGGCGATCGCCCACACGATCAGCGACTGCCCGCGGCCCATGTCGCCGGCCGAGAACACGCCGTCCACATTGGTCATGTAGTCCCGGCCGCGGGCGACGTTGCCGCGCTCGTCCAGGTCGACGGCCAGGTCCGAGAGCAGGGCGCCCTTCTCCGGGCCGACGAAGCCCATGGCCAGCAGCACCAGCTGGGCGGGCAGCTCGCGCTCGGTTCCCTCGATCGGGACGAACCGGCCGTCGGCGTCCCGGCTGACCTCGACCAGGCGCAGCGCGCGCAGCCTGCCCTCGTCGTCGGCGACGAACTCGGTGGTGTTGACCGAGTACAGCCGCTCGCCGCCCTCCTCGTGCGCCGAGGACACCCGGTAGACCATCGGGTAGGTCGGCCAGGGCATGCCCTCGGTGCGCTTCTCCGGCGGCGTCGGCATGATCTCCAGCTGGGTCACCGACAGCGCGCCCTGGCGGTGCGAGGTGCCCAGGCAGTCCGCGCCGGTGTCGCCGCCGCCGATGATCACCACGTGCTTGCCCTCGGCGGTGACCGGGGGCGCGTCCAGGTCGCCCTCCTGCACGTGGTTGGCCCACGGCAGGAACTCCATGGCCTGGTAGACGCCCTCGACCTCGCGGCCGGGCACCGGGATGTCGCGCCACGCGGTCGCCCCGCCGGCCAGCACCACGGAGTCGAACTCCGCGCGCAGCTCGGCGGCGGTGACGTCGGTGCCGACGTCCACCCCGGCCCGGAACACGGTGCCCTCGGCCGACATCTGGGCGAGCCGCCGGTCCAGCCGGGACTTCTCCATCTTGAACTCGGGGATGCCGTAGCGCAGCAGCCCGCCGATCCGGTCGGCCCGCTCGAACACGGTCACCTCGTGGCCGACCCGGGTGAGCTGCTGGGCCGCGGCCAGCCCGGCCGGGCCGGATCCCACCACGGCGACCTTCCTGCCGGTGCGCACGGCCGCCGGCTGCGGCGGCACCCAGCCCTCCTCCCAGGCCCGGTCGATGATCTCGACCTCGACCTGCTTGATGGTCACCGCGTCGTCGTTGATGGCCAGCACGCAGGCCGCCTCGCACGGGGCCGGGCACAGCGTCCCGGTGAACTCCGGGAAGTTGTTCGTCGCGTGCAGCCGCTCGATCGCCTCCCGCCAGTCGTGCCGGTAGACCAGGTCGTTCCACTCCGGGATCAGGTTGCCCAGCGGGCAGCCCTGGTGGCAGAACGGGATGCCGCAGTTCATGCAGCGCCCGGCCTGGTGCTCCAGCTCGGTGCGCGGGAACTCCTCGTAGACCTCCCGCCAGTCGCGCAGCCGCAGGTCGACCGGGCGACGCTGGGGGAGCTTGCGCGGGGTGGTGAGGAACCCCTTCGGGTCACCCATGTGCCGCCTCCATGATGGCCTCGTCGACGTTGCGGCCGTCCCGCTCGGCGGCCTCGCGGGCCTGCAGCACCCGCTTGAAGTCCTTCGGGACGACCTTGCCGAACCGGTCGACCGCGGTGTCCCAGTCGGTGAGCAGCGCGCGGGCGACCGCCGATTCGGTCTCGCGGTAGTGGCACTCCACGGCCTCGCGCAGGAAGGTCCGGTCGTCGTCGTCCAGCCGCTCGACGTCGACCATCTCCCGGTTGATCCGGGCGTCGGCCAGGCTGCCCTCGGTCAGGTCCAGCACGTAGGCCAGCCCGCCGGACATGCCGGCCGCGAAGTTGCGCCCGACCCGGCCGAGCACCACCGCCCGGCCGCCGGTCATGTACTCGCAGCCGTGGTCGCCCACGCCCTCGACGACGGCCAGCGCGCCGGAGTTGCGCACGCAGAACCGCTCGCCGACCACGCCGCGGATGAACACCTCGCCGGAGGTGGCCCCGTACAGGATCACGTTGCCGGCGATGACGTTGTCCTCGGCGGCGAACGGGGCCGCCGGGTCCGGCCGCAGGGTCAGCCGCCCGCCCGACAGGCCCTTGCCGAAGTAGTCGTTGCTGTCCCCGACCAGCCGCAGGGTGATCCCCTTGGGCACGAACGCGCCGAAGCTCTGCCCGGCCGAGCCGGTGAGCGTGACGTCGATGGTGTCGTCGGGCAGGCCCTCGCCGCCCCAGGCCCTGGTCAGCTCGTAGCCGAGCATGGTGCCCACGGTGCGGTTGACGTTGCGCACCGGCAGGTCCAGGTGCACCCGGTCGCCCGAGCGCAGCGCGCCCTCGCACAGCTGGATCAGCGTGTTGTCCAGCGCCTTGTCCAGCCCGTGGTCCTGGCCCTTGGTGTTGTGCCGCGGCGTGCCCGGGGGCAGCGGCGGGGTGTGGAACACCGGCGACAGGTCCAGGCCCCGGGTCTTCCAGTGCCGCACGGCGTCGTCGACGTCGAGCAGCTCCGGGTGCCCGACGGCCTCGGCGATCGTCCGGAAGCCCAGCTCGGCGAGGTACTCGCGGACCTCCTGGGCGATGAACCGCATGAAGTTCACGACGTACTCGGGCCGCCCGTCGAACCGCTTGCGCAGCTCCGGGTTCTGGGTGGCCACGCCGACCGGGCAGGTGTCGAGGTGGCAGACCCGCATCATGATGCAGCCCGACACCACCAGCGGAGCGGTCGCGAAGCCGAACTCCTCCGCGCCCAGCAGCGCGGCGATCACCACGTCGCGGCCGGTCTTGAGCTGGCCGTCGGCCTGCACCACGATCCGGTCGCGCAGGCCGTTCTCCAGCAGCGTCTGCTGGGTCTCGGCCAGCCCCAGCTCCCACGGTCCACCGGCGTGCTTGATCGAGCTCAGCGGCGAGGCGCCGGTGCCGCCGTCGTGCCCGGAGATCAGCACGACGTCGGAGTGCGCCTTGGCCACGCCGGCCGCGACCGTGCCCACGCCGACCTGGCTGACCAGCTTGACGTGCACGCGGGCCCGCGGGTTGGCGTTCTTCAGGTCGTGAATGAGCTGCTTGATGTCCTCGATGGAGTAGATGTCGTGGTGTGGCGGCGGCGAGATCAGGCCCACCCCGGGCGTGGAGTACCGGGTCTTGGCGATCCACGGGTAGACCTTGCTGCCGGGCAGCTGGCCGCCCTCGCCGGGCTTGGCCCCCTGCGCGATCTTGATCTGCAGGTCGTCCGCGTTGACCAGGTACTCGCTGGTCACGCCGAACCGGCCGGACGCGACCTGCTTGACCGCCGAGCGCCGGCTGTCGCCGTTCGGGTCCGGGGTGAACCGCTCCGGGTCCTCGCCGCCCTCGCCGGTGTTGGACCGGCCGCCGAGCCGGTTCATCGCGATGGCCAGCGTCTCGTGCATCTCCTGGGAGATCGACCCGTAGGAGATCGCCCCGGTGCCGAACCGCTTGACGATCTCCTCGACCGGCTCCACCTCGTCGATCGGCACCGGCGGGCGCTGCCCGGTCCGGAACCGGAACAGCCCGCGCAGCGTCATCAGCTGGTGGGCCTGCTTGTCCACCGCGCCGGTGTACTGCTTGAAGATGTCGTAACGGCCCTGCCGGGTGGAGTGCTGCAGCTTGAACACCGTCTGCGGGTTGAACAGGTGCAGCTCGCCCTCGCGGCGCCACTGGTACTCGCCGCCGACCTCCAGCGAGCGGTGGTTGGGGCGCACGTCGTCGGCCGGGTAGGCGCGCCGGTGGTGGGCCAGGGCCTCCTCGGCCAGCACGTCGTAGCCGACCCCGCCGAGGCGGGAGACGGTGCCGGCGAAGCACTCGTCGACGACCTCCTTGCCCAGCCCGATCGCCTCGAAGATCTGCGCCCCGGTGTAGGACGCCACGGTCGACACGCCGATCTTGGACATGGTCTTGCGGACGCCCTTGCCCAGCGCCTTGACCAGGTTCGCCGAGGCCGTCTTGGGGTCCACGCCGATGTCGCCGCGCTCGGCCAGGTCCTCCACCGTGGCCATGGCCAGGTAGGGGTTGACCGCGCTGGCCCCGTAGCCGATCAGCAGCGCGATGTGGTGCACCTCGCGGGCGTCGCCCGCCTCGACCACCAGCCCGGCCCGGGTGCGCGACTTCTGCCGCACCAGGTGGTGGTGCACGGCCCCGGTGAGCAGCAGCGACGGGATCGGCGCGTGCTCGGCGTCCACCCCGCGGGTGGACAGGATCAGCAGCCGGGCGCCGCCGGCGATGGCCTCGGTGACCTCGGCGCGGATCTCGTCGAGCCGGCGGCGCAGCCCGGCGCCGCCCTCGGCCGCGCGGAACACCCCGCGCACCGTGTAGGACGCGAAACCGGGGTATTCGCCGTCGTCGTTGATGTGCACGATGCGGGCCAGGTCGTCGTTGCCCAGCACCGGGAACGGCACCACGATCGTGCGGCAGCTGGCCGGGGCGGCGCCGAGCAGGTTCTGCTCCGGGCCCAGCCGGCTCTGCAGGGAGGTGACCAGCTCCTCCCGGATGGCGTCCAGCGGCGGGTTGGTGACCTGGGCGAACAGCTGGATGAAGTAGTCGAACAGCTGCCGCGGGCGCTCGGACACCGCGGCGATCGGCGCGTCGTTGCCCATCGAGCCGACCGGCTCGGCCCCGGTCACCGCCATCGGCTTGAGCAGGACGCCCAGCTCCTCCTCGGTGAACCCGAAGGCCTGCTGGCGCCGGGTCAGCAGGGCGTGGCTGGGGATCTCGCGCTCGCGCCGGGGCAGGTCCTCCAGCTTGATCACTCCGGCGTGCACCCAGTCCTCGTAGGGGTGCTCGGCGGCCAGCGCGCCCTTGATCTCGGCGTCGTCGATCATGCGGCCGGCCGCGGTGTCCACCAGGAACATCCGGCCCGGCTCGAGGCGGCCCTTGCGCACGACCGAGCCCGGCTCGACGTCCAGCACGCCGACCTCGGAGGCCAGCACGACCAGCCCGTCGTCGGTGACCCAGTAGCGCGCGGGGCGCAGGCCGTTGCGGTCGAGCACCGCGCCCACCACGGTGCCGTCGGTGAAGGTGACCAGCGCCGGGCCGTCCCACGGCTCCATCAGCGTGGCGTGGAACTCGTAGAACGCGCGCCGGGCGGGGTCCATCTCGGCGTGGTTCTCCCACGCCTCCGGGATCATCATGAGCACCGCGTGGGGCAGCGACCGGCCGCCGAGGTGCAGCAGCTCGAGCACCTCGTCGAAGCTCGCGGAGTCCGAGGCCCCGACGGAGTTGACGGGGAACAGCCGCTCGAGGTCGCCGGGGATGACGTCGCTGGCCAGCGTCGACTCCCGCGCCCGCATCCAGTTCCGGTTGCCGCGCACGGTGTTGATCTCGCCGTTGTGGGCGATGAGGCGGAACGGGTGCGCCAG